>JBPCMM010000135.1:0-15784 GCA_051002255.1 Pyrinomonadaceae bacterium | reverse complement strand
GTTGCCGACTATGTTCTGAGCCACCCGGAACAAGTGATGAACATGTCGGTGTCTGAGGCCGCACGCGACATTGAGGTGGGAGAGTCGACCGTAATCAGATTCTGCCGCGCCCTGGGCTATAAGGGTTATCAGGAATTTAAGTTAAGGCTCGCGCAGGATTTGGTGGAGCCTGTCGAGTTTATCCATGAAAACATAAGCTTCGCCGATAGCACTGCCGACCTCGCGCAGAAGGTTTTCCAGACGAATATCAAGGCGGTGGGCGACACGATGAAAGCAGTCGATCCCCAAATGGTCGAGGTGGCGGCGAAGGCCTTGGCAGACGCAGGAAGAGTGGACATTTACGGAGTCGGCTACTCCTCATTCACCGCACTCGACGCAAAGTTAAAGTTCGTGAGACTTGGTCTTATTGCCGATTCCTACGGAGATGCACATCTGCAGGCGATGGCGGCAGCCTCGCTTAAAAAAGGAGATGTTGCCATCGGTATCTCCCACTCCGGGAGCACTAAGGACGTAGTCGACGCATTGGCGCTAGCCAGGAAATCCGGAGCAGCAACAATTGCAATCACTAATTTTAGTCCTTCGCCGATTACGCGAGCCTCCGACATAGTGCTCCTCACAGCCTCGCCAGAGTCTCCATTAGGCGGTGAAGTGCTCACGTCCAGGATCGCCCAACTCTGCGTGCTTGACGTGCTCTCCGTCGCCGTTGCCGTAACGCTCGGCGAAGGGTGCCTGGATCTGATCAAGAAGACCTCCGAAGCGGTGAAAAAGAAGCGGTACTAATCGTAAGCGGCACGGCGGTTAGATTCTTAAACCTACGATCACTGTCGCAAGAGATATCTGGAAGGCCAACTCAAGAGAGATTTTATCGATCGTGTTTAAAGCTTGCGATGATCGGAGTGCCAGCACCAACTCCCCGAATTGAGATCATAACAAACGCCCGGAAGGGAATTCAGGAGACTCGTCATGAGAAGAAGCTTACCCGGAATGTTTCTCAGCTCTTTCCTTCTTTTGCTGATGCCTTTAGTGATGCTCGCTCAAACGGAGAGAGGCTCCATCAGCGGCGTCGTCACCGACAGCACGGGCGCAGTGGTCCCGGGTGCTATGGTGACTATCACAAACCTTGCCACCAAGTCGGGCCAGACTCTTACTACAAATGATCAGGGGCTTTATGAGGCGCCTTTCATGTTGCCTGCGACTTACAAGGTAACAGCAAGTGCAGCCGGATTCTCCACATCGGTGGTAAACGAAGTGATTCTTAACGTAGGCCAGAGGGCGCGTGTTGATGTCGCGCTCGTGCCAGGAGATGTTTCAGCGCAGATAGATGTCGTAGAAACCGCTCCCTTGTTGCAGACCGAAACCGCAAGCATTGGGACGGTAGTGAATTCCCGCCAGCTCACCGAACTCCCGTCAAGCGACCGCAATATCTATGGCTTTCTCCTGCTCGACTCCACGGTCAACAGCGGGTTTTCGGGCAATGCCGAAGCGTTCCGCCTCGAGAGCGGCGGCACGTTTGCCATCTCAGGCACAAGGGCGTCGTCCGTGACTTTTAAAATTGACGGTCAAGCGAATACCGATCCCACCTTCGGCACCCCAACCATCACCCCGTCGCTGGATTCGGTGAAGGAGTTTCAGCTCCAGAACAACGCTTATTCGGCGGAGTTTGAAGGGATCACACAAGTAAACGTCGCAACCAAGACCGGCACCAGCGCTTTTCATGGCTCCGCATTCGAGTTCGTGCAAAACGACTTGCTTCAGCCCCGCAATCCGCTTGGGGCCCTGGACAAGAACGGCAAGCGGAGCAAAAACCGGCTGCGCTTTAACCAATTCGGCGGAACCATCGGCGGCCCGCTTTGGTTGCCGCGCTTCGGCGAAGGCGGGCCATCGGTGATCAAAGATCGCACCTTCTTCTTTTTCAGCTATGAAGGTAAAAGGCAGAATGTCATTAACCTCGCAACGGCCCGTGTGTTGACGGAGGCCGAGCGGAGGGGCGATTTTTCCAGGGCGCTCGGTGCCTGCCTCAGGTCAGGAACCACTGACATCCCTCTGCGCAATCCGAACGGAACTCCGACAGGGCAATGTGTTAGGGTCGGTCAAATCTTTGACCCGGCCACCACTGTGAGAAACCCACTATTCAGTGGAACCGCTTCGGCACTCAATCCGGAATTCATCCGCCAGCCTTTCGCGAACAATCAAATCCCGCAGGAGAGGTTGAATGCAGTGGCGCAGCGCATCATCAACCTACAGCAACCTCTACCCAACCTGCCGGGACTTGACCTCAACTTTCTGGGGCCGGCAGGAGCACTTCTGATTAACGACCAATACTCGCTACGCATTGACCACAGGCTTTCCGATAGCGATAACATCGATGGTCGTTTGACGTGGCAAACCAATTCCCGCGATAACAAGGCGGTTCTTCCTCTGCAGCAAAAGGATGTGACGGGGAACGGGCGGGTCTTCAACTTCGGTTGGACACATGTTTTTAGCCCAGCGCTGGTTAACGAGTTGCGTTTAGGGTACGTCCGCGGGGTCTATGGAGACAGCATTGAAGAGTCGGACCCGACAGCAGTTGGTGTTGGCAATTCACTGCTTAACACTCTGCCTGGCCTCCTGCTTCCCAACTCACTCAACTTCGGTGGCTTCACCGGCTCTATCCTGGCGACGACTCAGAACACTTACCAGATTGCAGATAACGTTTCATGGGTGCGTGGGCGGCACGCTCTCAAGTTCGGCTTCAAAATTGACGAGAACCGTTTCAGGAACGGGGAACGCATCGACACCAACGGGAGAGCGAATTTCAACGGCCTTTTTAGCACCGGTAACAGCAGCATAGGGACCGGCGGCAACCGCAACAACCACGTTGCTGATCTCCTGTTAGGGCTACCCAACAGTCATTCGCTGACAACGCCCCAACTCGCCCACCTGCAGAACCGGCCGTGGGCCGTGTACGTCCAGGACGACTGGAAAGTGAACAATCGCGTGACCGTGAACGCGGGACTACGTTATGAGTATCACCAGCCTTTCAGAGAAAACCTGCTGGGGGGCAGCCGTGTTGACCTTGAGGGCGGCGGTCGCTTGCTGGTAGCCGACCCGGTAGTTGCTCAACTCGCCAATAGCCCGCTGGTAGTTTGCTGCACTAGCCCGCGCGTTGTTGATTCAGACAAGAACGATTTCGGGCCGCGCATTGGTGTGGCGATTCAACCCTTCAAGGACGGTCACACGGTGATCCGCGCAGGGTACGGCATCTTCATGGCTGACACGTCCCAGTTTTTTCACTGGCAAAAATACACACCCTTCAGGCGCGGGAGTTTTCAGGGTTCGCTAACCAGTTTCCAGAGCCCTACCATTTCGCTCGACAATCTCTTTCCCAGCAGTCAGTTCACACCGACCACCGGAAGCGGGATCTCTCTCGCCCTTCCCGGCGGCGTGAATCCGGCCGCAGTAAATAATCAGCCTGTGCTTGGCATCTCCTCACTTGGCTCATACGATACGCCACAATCACAGCAATGGAGTGTAAGCCTTCAGCGGCAACTTCCCTGGGACATGCTGGTAGACCTCACTTATGCCGGTTCAGTTTCAAAGAACCTGCCTCTTCAGTGGTTCTTCAATCAGCCAACCTTCAGCCCGACTACAGCCAACTTCCAGAGTTTAGACCCTGCGGCGCAGCCTTATTTGCGGCGGCAGTATGCAAACTTCACAATCGGATCGAATATCGTGGCAAATGTTCTGTCGTCGAACTACAACGCAGGGACCGCAAAGGTCACAAAACGCTTCACGCAAGGCTACAGTTTCACATCGACCTACACCTGGTCTAAAAACATAGACCAGGGGGCGGAGATCTTTTCTGTCTTTGCCAACCACGCGTTCATCGCCAACAACCTGAACTTTGACGATAGCAAAGGCGTTTCCGCTCTGGACGTCCCGCACCGCTGGGTGACGAACGGCATCGTGGAGCTGCCGTTCGGCAAGGGGAAACGTTTCTGGAACAGCGGCGGCTTGACGGATAAGCTGGTTGGCGGCTGGCGCTTCTCAGGCGTCTTGACCGTCCAATCAGGCTTGCCCATTAACCCTTACATTTTCAATCGTCTGACCAATACGGGATTGAGCATCCCTGAACGCGGCGACCTGGTGGGGCCGCCATATTTGAGCGGCGACGCGTGGGATGCGGCGGTAAAAGCCTGGGAGCAAGGGGGCCAGCGGCTATTTCTCATTCCACTTGGATCGATTAGCCTTAATTACGCGCCGGGCACTCTGGGAAATATTCCCCGAAATTTTTTCCGCGCGCCTTATGGACGGCTCTTGAATCTTTCGGCAGCTAAAGTTACTCGCTTTGGCGAGACGAGGAGTCTTGAAGTGCGTATGGACATGTTCAATGTCACCAGAGAAGTACTGCATCGGCTCGGCAGTGCGACGAATTACACCCATGCAAACGCGTTAACCAACCCATTGCTGGGGAGCATGCTGCCGCGCAGCGCTTTCTTTGCCCCGCACACTATCCAACTGGGTGTGAGGTTGACTTTCTGATCGCGCCCTGGCAATCAGGGCCCCTTTACTTCATGTGGCGGCCCTGATTGTCAGACCCCTACCCGGCGCTGCTGTTCGAAAACTATAATGCGGTAAAGCCTTTTAATCGACGCTCTGGGGAAGACCTTTGTTAAGAGCAGGATTCAGTAAAGTCTGTATCTCCCCTCCGATTGGTGCTCCGCTGGCCGGATTCGCCGCCCGGCAAGGTGTCTCCCAGGGAATCCACGATGATCTGTTCGCGCGCGCCCTCGTGTTGGCACACGGAGAAGCCGTTGTCGCTCTGGTCAGTGTGGACCTGCTGGCGTTGTCGAGCGACTTCATCAAACGAGTGCGTGAGGGGATTCAGAGACGAACGGATATTGACCCCGCGTCTGTGATGATCGCCTCTACCCATACGCATGCCGGTCCCGTTACGATCACCACCTTTTTCAATCCCGAAGAGAGCGTTGATTCCGCTTACATGGATTCGCTTGCGGAGGCCATCGAGCAAAGCGTAACCAATGCGTGGCTTGCGCGGTTTCCGGCCAGAGTCGGCGTTGGTGTGGCGAAAGTTGACGGAGTAGGGGTCAATCGTCGCAGCCCCGATCAGCGGCCTATCGATGAACAGGTCGGCATCGTTAAGGTTGTTGATTTCCATGGCCGCACGCGCGCGGTTCTCATAAACTATTCTTGCCATCCAACAGTGCTGGGACCGGATAATCTGTTGGTCACGGGAGATTTCCCCAATTTCGCTATCGAAGAGATCGAACGAAGCATCGGTCCCGACGGCTTCGCGATGTTCGTCAATGGCACGCAAGGCAACATTAGTATGGGCCATTCTTCCGAGTTGAGTGCGATCGGTGTGATTACGCCCGGGCGCACCTTTGAGCGCGCTGCTGAGCTTGGCCATTTGCTCGCGGATGCGACATTGGTTGCGTTGCCCGACATCGCCATCAGTGACTCGCCCACTCTCACCTCACTAACGATACCCGTCAGCCTACCGCTGAAGGACTATCCGCCTCTTGAAGAAGCCATCAAGTCCCTGAAAGATGCTGACGAGCTCTTGGCACGACTAACTGCGGAGGGGGCGCCTCCCGAGCAAATAATGCCGGCGAAAACGAAACGCCTTTACGCCTCCATTACAAATTTCTATGCTCGTGAGGCGCTGGCTCTGCCTGACGGACACCTGCCAATTGAACTTCAGGGCTTCCGTCTCGGTGATGCGGTTTTTGTCGCGATCCCTGGCGAGGTCTTTGTTGAGATCGGACTGACCCTCAAGCGGCAGTCACCGCACATGACATTTGTTTTCGGAATTGCCAATGGCTACATAGGGTATGTGCCAACGCGCGAAGCGTACGCTGCTGGCGGCTACGAGGTGGTTTCATCGAAATGCCAACCAGACGCAGCAGATGTGCTCCTTGAGAAGGTAAGCAGCTTCACTGAACAGTTATTTAGGGACGGCGCAAACGCGGCCAAAACAGAAACTGTACATTTCGAGACGCGAGAGCACAGATGACAGATAAGGTGCGCATCGGAGTGATCGGACTCGGCATCATGGGGGAGCAGTATGTCCGCATCTATAACGCGCATCCGATGGCTACCATCACGGCTATTTGTACTCGCGGACAGGAACGGCTCAATGAGATCGGGGAAAAGTACGGGATTAAGACAAGAGTTACCGATTATCACGAGTTGCTGGCCCAGCCAGATGTTGATGCGGTCTGCGTTGCCACTCCCGATTTTGCTCACTACGAGCCCGTTAAGGCAGCGCTCAAGGCAAACAAGCATGTGCTCTGCGAAAAGCCTTTCACGACCCGGCTGAGTGAGGCCGATGAGCTACTTTCCTTAAGCCAGGCGCGCGAGCAGCTAAAGCTTCAGGTAGCCTTCAACCATCGCTGGCTCTCATCCTACTACCATGGGTTTGCGAAGATCAGAGCCGGTGCGATTGGCCGTCCGATTGCCGGGTATGCCCGCAAGAACGACACAATCTATGTGGCGACCGAGATGATTAACTGGGCAAGTCAATCAACGCCGATTCACTTCCTGGGCGCGCACGATATAGACCTCATGCGTTGGTACTTCGACAGCGAACCTCTTGAAGTCCGGGCCTATGGCGCAAAGGGCGTGCTCACAGAACTCGGAATAAATACCTACGATTTGATTCAGGCCCAGGTCAAATTTGAGAGTGAAGCTTTTGCAACATTTGAAGCGGCCTGGATCTATCCGAACACCTTTCCGACTATGGTTGATTCCTTTGTCGAAGTAATCGGGAGCCACGGCCACTTGCACTTTGATCGCAAGCGCGAGTCTATCGAGATGAGTACCCCCGAGCAGTTCACGTATCCAAAAACGTTCCTTACCCATGAGACCTTCGGAAAACTGCGAGGTGCTTTTGTCGAATGCCTTTCGGACTTCGTTGATTCAATCATCAACAACACCGCACCGAAAGTAACGGCATTTGATGGGCGTCAGGTCACGGCAGTGCTCGACGCCGTCACGCGTTCGCTGGAATCGGGCCGAACAGAAGTTGTGTCAAAACTTGCGACAAAAGATTCCGTCGCCGTTAATTAGATGCCAACTGGTCTCCACACTGCCGATCACATAGTTATCCTCGGCTATTTCGTGTTGCTGACCTTAATCGGCTTCTATTTCTGGAAGAGAATGCGCCACGTCCGCGACTTCTTCACCGGCGGAAACGCCATTCCGTGGTGGCTAGCGGGCGTCTCGTTTTACCTGACGGGCTTTAGCGCATTCTCCTTCGTGGCTTACTCAGAGATGGCCTATCGTTACGGTTTCGTCGCCGTGACGTTGGCGTGGAGCTCGGCGGTCGCCATGGCCGTCGGCACATTGTTTATGGCTTCCCGCTGGCGGCGAGCCCGCATCATCAGTCCTACAGAATTCCTCGAAGCGCGCTACAACAAACAGATCAGACAGATTTTGGCGTGGGCCGGTATTCCGCTCCGGGTGATCGATGATGGATTGAAGATCTATGCGACAGGCGTGTTCGTCTCCGTCGGCATGGGCTACGACCTGAAGATGAGCATCATTGTAAGCGGCGCGGTGATGCTGCTTTACACGTTCATGGGCGGGCTGTGGGCGGTTGTCGTCACCGATTACATTCAGTTCATCATTCTTACTCTCGGCGTGGTGGTTCTTTTCCCCCTGGTCTTCGCGCAGGTTGGCAGCTTTGAAGCGCTCGCCCACGGGGCTCAAGCCGGATTCCTGTCGCCCATAGGGGCTCCTTTCTCACTGCTATACGTGATCGCCTTTTATCTGTTGATTATTCTCAGTTACAACGGCAACTGGGCTTTCGCGCAAAAGTTTTACAGTGTCAGCGACGAACGCGCTGCGCGAAAGGCCGGGATGCTGGCCGTCGGTCTCAAGATTTTCGGCCCACCTCTTTTTATTCTGCCCGCGATGGCCGCGCGGAGCCTCATGCCCGAACTAATGCAGCCGCCAAACTCGCCGCAGTATACCTACGCCGCCCTGTCGCTTAGATATCTTCCGGCAGGGCTGATGGGCTTGATGATCGCCGCAATGTTCTCGGCCACCATGTCCACTCTAAGCGGGGATTACAACGTTATCGCGAGCGTCATGACAGAAGATATCTATCGCCGCCTCTTTCACAAGGATGCGAGCCAGCGACGCCTGGTCATCGTCGGGCGTATTGCCACTCTTGTTATCGGCGCGATAACTATCAGTATCGGCGTAACTCTCATTGCTACGGCGCGCAGAGGTTTATTTGAAGTGATGGTGACGGTCTTCGGCATTTTCATTGGGCCGATGCTGATTCCGATGCTGCTTGGCCTGCTGAGCCGACGTGTCACTTGGCGCGGTGCGGTAGCCGGGATTTCAGCGGGTCTGGTATCAGGGCTTTCATTCTACTTCTATAAGACGCTGGTCCTGGCAAAGCAACCAAGTATCGATCCGAACTGGCTGCGATACGACTATGAAGCGATCAGTATCCTGATTAATTTCGCGGTTACTCTGTTGGCGATACTGCTGGTGAGCGCTGTGGAGAAAATGCCGGCCAGCGAACGCGCGAAAATCGACGAATTCTTCGTACGCCTCTCAACGCCAATTGACGTGAGCCAGACACACGCGCGAGTCACGGGCGAGGTCTTCTCGCCCTTCTACATCATCGGCTGGGTGACGGGCGGCACTGGTCTGCTCCTTCTCATTGCCAGCGTGGTACAGCCCGCCGGCATTGGGCGATACATAAACCTGGCAGCGGGCATAACGCTCTGCCTCCTTGGCTACGGTTTCTACCGTGTGCATGGACGAGTCATGCAAAAACAAGCTCGGTTAGTACGCAAAGACGCAGAAGCAGCTACTGCCGGCACACCATGAGGTTCCTTCAAAAAATAGCCTCGAACGAGAATTCTGAAGCGTCATGAAGATAGCGGTTTTCAAGTATAACGGCGGCCAGCGCATCGGCATTGCGCCTAAAGATTCTACCGACGTGCTCATTGATACTGTCGCAGCCTCAAAGCTCCTCAAACTTAGCAGTTCTGAGCTTCCACGCGACATGGTGTCACTGCTTGCTTCATCCTCGGAGCCTCTTGGCCAATTCCCGCAACTCGAGCAAGCGATTAACGGGAACGTTCATGCGCTCGCCGAAGCCCAGCTTAATATCAAAGATCTCAAGCTTGAGGCACCGCTCGCGCGTCCCGGCAAGATCATCTGCCTAGCCGGCAACTATAGGGATCACATCGTTGAAAGTGGTTACGCCGCTCCCCCGGAATCCGCCATTATTACTCAGCAGTTATTTCTCAAACCAGCGAGCGCAATTATCGGCGACGGCGACGACATCATGATCAACAGTCATAACGATACAGTGGGCTGGGAAACAGAACTGGCGGTTGTCATTGGCAAGCGCGGAAGAAACATTCGGGCCGAAAGTGCCTACGACCATGTTTTCGGCTACACCATCCTTAATGACGTTTCCGAAAGACGTTTGAACTCCCGAATCGAGAACAGGAGCAAGCGCGAAATGGATGGTTTCTTCGATTGGCTGGCTGGCAAGTGGTTCGACGGTTTCGCGCCTTCTGGCCCCTGGATCGTTACAGCAGATGAGATTGACGATCCCCACAATCTGGAGATCAAGCTTACCGTCAACGGACGAGTCCGCCAGCAGGGAAATACACACGAGATGATCTTCCGCATTCCGGAACAAGTCGCCTACATCTCTTCAATTATGACGCTTGAACCCGGAGACATTATTTCCACGGGCACGCCCGTAGGCGCGGGAGTTGGTGGAGATGCGTCGTTGCACGATGGTGATGAGTTGGTTTGTGAAATCGAAGGAATCGGAACGCTGCGCAATAAAGTGAGGTCCGGCAATTGAGAACACTGGATTGGGCGGTTGTCGGCCTCTACTTTCTTTTCATGCTGGTGGTCGGCCTTTACTTCATGCGCCGTGCCAGCCGCAGCCTGGCTGACTACTTCGTTTCCGGGCGAGACCTTCCCTGGTGGGTAATTGCGCTATCTGCTGTAGCCACTTACACAGATGCAGGTCTGGCGCCCGCAGTCACTATGCTTACCTATCAGGGCGGTCTGTTGGGCAACGCGGTCTGGTGGATTCCCTACGTAGTTTGGATGCCGCTCGGCGCTGTGCTCTGGTCAAAGTATTGGCGCCGGCTCGGCACCGTCACTTCGGCGGAGCTTCTCAACATCCGGTACAGCGGCAGAGTCGCACACATCTATCGCGGCATCTACGCCGTGTTCATGAGCTTTGGTTTTATCGTTGTGCTCATGGGTTATGTGTCTGGCTGGCTTGGCGCCGCGCTGGGTCCAATCCTTGGATGGGAACCTCTTAGCCTTATTCTATTTTCCGCGATCGTGACCGCTGCTTACACAGTAGCTTCCGGTCTCTCCGGGGTCGCTTACACAGACGCTTATCAATTCGGAATTTTTCTAATGGGTAACATTATTCTCGTGCCGATTGTGCTCTTTGCGGCCGGAGGCATGGAGCATGTCTATCAGACGATCGAAGCAACGAGAGGCGCCGCAGACGCGGAATCGTTCTTTCGCGTGCTACCACCTGTGAAAGGGTTGGATACTTTGACCGTCTTTGCTTTCATAGTGCAGGGACTCTTTTTCGCTGCTTCGCCGACAGGCGGCGAAGGGTTTACCGCGCAGCGCTTCATGGCGGCTCGTAACGAATTCCACGCTCAGGTAGGCCAACTCTTTAACGCGATCCTGACCTTGATCGTGCGGGTTGTGCCATTTCTTTTCCTGGGGGTATTTGCCGCCGCTCTATATGCGCCCGGAAGTGTGGCTGAGCCGGGGGAGATATGGGCTCGCCTGGTTCGCACCCACGCGCCGGTTGGCTTGTTGGGACTGCTGGTGGCCGGCATCTTCGCGGCCTACATGTCGACCATCAGTACCTTGATGAATTGGGGAGCGTCGTACATCGTAAATGATTTCTACAAACCGTTCGTTCGGCCGGCAGAAAGCGAGCGCCACTACGTTTGGGTGGGACGTATCGGCTCGGTTGTGATCTTCTCACTTTCCCTTTTCGTTGCTTACTACTTCGTCGAAGGATTGCGTGCCTGGTTTCTCTTCATCAACTCCGTGGTGTTCGCTTTCATCCTGCCACTTTCGTGGCTTAGGTTCTTTTGGTGGCGGCTCAATATCTATGGCGAAGCGGCGGCACTCATTATTGGACTGCCGCTCAGCTATATCGTGTGGTTTCCGCTTGGCTTCTCGAATGAACAGGCGCACCCGTTCTGGCAAGGGTTTCTGCTTCTGTTCGGGCTGGGCTTCGCAACGATCGTCGCAGTGACTTACCTGACCCGTCCTGAGCGCATCGAAACGTTGCGCGAGTTTTACGCGCGTTGCCGCCCGCCGGGATTCTGGGGCCCCGTGGTTAAGGACTTCGACGCGGAGGTCAGGCGCGAAATTCGACAGGAGACAATGACTGACGTTATTGATTGCGTTTTGGGAGTTGTCTTTTGCACGTCGGCTATCCTCGCGGTTATCAGCCCGCTCGGACGGCATTGGGGCATCCTCGCTGGGGCGCTGGCTGTGTGCCTGATTAGCGGGGCCCTTTTCATCGCTCGCTGGTCGCGGCGCGGAGTCTTCCGGTCGCTCTCAGCCAAGCACAAAGAACATTCCGAGCTTTGAGCGGATTGACAACATATTTAAGCGACGAAGGGACAGGTGGGAATGATTCTAGGAACAGCGAAAGGTATTTGGGCTCGCGAGGATGGAAGCTGCCTGCGACCGATAAGTAGCTCGCATCCACTCTCATTTAGTTTGCTGGTGGCGGCGGCACTAATGGCTTTGTTAATAACCTCCGGGCTCGCCAAACCAGTGGAATCTCAAACTCGACCGCGGGAGGGCCACGCGCTGTGGTCGCACCCTCCGGATGCCGGGACGAGCGCCGAGTCAGTGCGCGAGTTTGTAGCGAAATGTAAACGCGCAAACATCGACACGATTGTCATGCTCATTAAGGGGATGAATGGCGAGGTCTACTGGAGAAGTAAAAAGTTTCCGCAGACCATTGCGAAAGGTTACGAATCCTTTGACATGCTCGAACATCTTACGCGCGAGGCGCACGCACAGGGCATTAAGGTTGACGCATGGCTCGTTGATTTCGCCGAAGGTGAACGTGGCGCGGCCTTTAGTGAACATCCCGAATGGGCCATGCTTAATCCCGACGGCACGACTTCAGCGACAGAAACTTTAGGCCTGGCCAAGCGACGTTATCCTTACGTATGGATGTGTCCGGCGCGGCGACCCGGCTACACGGACCAGTGGCTGCTGCCCATGATCGAAGAGATCGCAGCCAACTACGCCGTTGACAGTATCCATCACGACTACGTCCGCTATCCTGGTGACGTTTCACCGGAAGGTTATTGTTTCTGCGACTACTGCCTAAAACACATTCCGCGCTATGCGATGCTTAGCTACGAGACTCGCTCAAGTCAGCGTTTCAGAGTTAAGCATATCCAGGAGCGCATAGAGGCTAACTGGTGGAGCGATCCGACCATGATCCCCGGCGACTGGCAGCAGCGCGATCGACGTGAAATGGCTGACTACATCTTGAACGGGCGCACTATTCCCGGTGGTCCACCTGACATGCGCTATTACTTTTATGACCATCGCGTTCATCAGATAGATACCTTTGTCCGAGAGGTACGCGAGCGGGTCGGAAAGATCAATCCGAAGATCGAGATTTCGGCAGCGGTGTTCAAGAATCCCGTGCAGAGTGCGCGCTTCATTGGGCAGCGCTGGCATGAGTGGTCACGCTGGGTCGATGTGTTTATGCCGATGACCTATCGAAGCCATTTCGCAGGCAGTTTTGAAGACTATCTGGCCCATTTAATCGAGGTTACACGACGACAGCTTGAATGGACCAGACGCGAGAAACCGCTCTTTGCGGGCATCGCTTCGACCTATCTCTATCGCGAGGAAATGCAGCCGCTCGAGGACCTCCGTGAGCGAGTAGGCGAACTGAAGAATCTGCTGGCTGCAGAAGCGAGGGAGCGCGCCGACAAAGCGCGCGCGATTAGCAAAAGTTACGACGCGCTTCGAGAACGCCTCGCACAATTCGCACCGCAGCGGGAGCGAGAGATCGGATCGCTGGTTGCTTCGGTGGTTGCCGACGGCTCCCGCGCGGCTACGCCCGAAGCGATTGATAAACTTGCGGCAGCGCTGGTTCAATTGCGCCGAGATCTTCCGCCCGGATTTTGTCCCCCTGAGAAACTTGTTCGCGCGATTGAAGCGGCGCGGCAGGCCAAACCGGATGGGATCGTTATTTTTTCGGCAGGTAACCTGACGATAGAAAAGCTCTGGCCCACGCTGGAGACTGCATTCAAGCGGTAGAGCCGGAAGTTCAGTCAACCTTCAGGTTACCGATTTCGCGACACAAGCTCACGCATTATGGCGAACTCAAGTAAGCAAACATCACAATCAACTCTCACAAACCGACTATCATTGAGCGTACTTCTGTGCGCTCTGGCGACTTGCGTCCTAACAAAGAGCGGAAGCGCTCAGACAAGTGTCCCAACGCCGAAATTGACCCAGCCCTATACGATGGAGGAAGACTTTCAAGGGGACAGTCTGGGCCAATGGGCCAGCTACCCACCGGCACAGGATGTCGGCTACGAACCGAGCTTATCTCCAACATCGCAATACGATGCCCCCGACGGTCGCTCGCTAATGCGCGTTGCGAAGCCAAATCTCCCGGGAGCGTTGCGTTTTGGTTTCATCAAGAAAATTCGAACAGTAGTAAGCGATGGTGCCAGGGTCAGCTTCGCTTATCGTGTTAACACGCCCAATACGGGTGCCCAAATCGAAGTTGGATTGGCGGGAACGAATGGAACCCTCTACACGAGAAGAACAACCGCTCAGACAAACCGCTGGACCGTTGCTGACGCGCGGTTTTCTGAGTTGCTTAACTCACGCGGAAACGCGCCACCATCCGGTCTTCGCGTCGAAGCAATTTACCTGGTGGCTAGCCTGGTTGAGGCAGACCCCGACACGACCTATCGATTCATGATCGACAATCTATCGCTTAGGGTCGGGCGCGAGGCTCATTTCAGTGTAACGACTCCGGCTACCGAGGCGATTGACCCGTGGCCGGAGCTGATGAGCGATCGAGGTTACCGCGCAGGTGACAAGATCGCGCTCGAGACCACAGCGCCCGCGCGACTCGCGCGCGTCAATTGCACATTGCAACCTCCGGATGGCCGCATCGCCATCACACAAAAACTCTACGACGATGGAACGCACGGCGACCGACGCAGTGCTGACGGCATCTGGTCTAACAGTGACGTGTATTCGCTCAGCGCTGCCGACCAAACCGGCTTGTGGAAGGCTCAATTGGATGGCTCTACTGCGGGCGGCGAGACTGTAAGCACCGTCGTCCGCCTGATAGTTCATCCGGCAACCAAAACCGGCCATCCCCGCCTCTTTTTTGCTGCAGCTGATCGCCAGAAACTGATCGACCGTTCACTCGATCCAAAACTAGCCAACCTGTGGGCCCATCTCCAGACAACAGCAAAGAACACTCGCGCGACGGGAGAACTGGCCCACGGGGGCGCGGTTTTTGAACTTTTGGATTCCGAGTATTTGCTTCCATCGTTATTGGCCTATTTCGATGTGCTTAATCGAGCGCGCTCTCGGATCGCTTATAACGCATTTGAGGCTTACGTTACAGATAGCGCAGAGGCCCGTGCGGCGGCAAAATCGGCAATGCTTGACGTTGCGAACTGGAAGCGCTGGCAACCCCCCTGGTTTAATTCGCACGGACAACACACCTACTACCCGGCTGGGCTTCTCGCTGCTGACGTAGCCCTCGGCTACGATCTCCTCTACAACGACTTTACAGAAACTGAACGTGCACGGATCCGGAGGGCGTTGATCGAAAAGTCGATCATTCCAACCTACAAGGAATACGTGGTTGATAATCGCGTAATGGCGAACACGAGCAACTGGATTGCGCACACCGTTGGTGGCGCGCTCATCGCCGCTGCAAGCATCGCCGGGGATGTTCAGGCCTCAGAATCACCCTCAGAATCACCCTCAAAATCAAATGCAAGGTTCGAGATCTATTTCCACGGACTGCTGCTTAAGCTTGAAGACCACATGGCGGCGAGTTTTCTTGCCGACGGGAGCTACGGTGAAGGGATCAGTTATCACGAGTTTGATACGGAAACGCTTGCGCCGGCGCTCAACGCTCTCCGCCGCGTTTTTGGCATTGACTACTGGAAGCAGACCCATGTGCTCGAGTCGCTTAAGTATCCCCTCTATACACTCGCCCAGCCGACGACTGGTAGCCTTGATATGGGTGACACCCACCCGCCCGCGGGTCATGGCATTCCGGCGCTGGTTTACGAATCGAAGGATCCGGTAATGCGCTGGTATTATGAACAATTCGATCGGCCCTCGCTCAGCAAGTTTATCTTTTACGACAATTCCGTCGCGCCCCGGCCACCGACGCCACCCAAACTGCCGACCTCGCGGATCTTCCGAGACAAAGGCAACGCGGTTTTCCGTAGCGGCTGGGACAAAGAGGCGATCATCTTGCTCTATCGCGCCGGACCGAACTTTAACCATCACCATGCAGACCAGGGATCATTTCTGCTTAACGCATTTGGAGAGAATCTGATCACCGAAGCCGGCTGGTCGGACTATTACAAAGATCCATATTACGCCACCTTTTTCACACAAGCGATCGGGCACAGCACGGTGCTCGTGGATGGGAATCCCGAAAGCCAAAGCATTGCCGACACCCCTCAGTTTGCCGCACTCAACAGTTATCCGCGGATCACTG
>JBPCMM010000134.1:0-11668 GCA_051002255.1 Pyrinomonadaceae bacterium | reverse complement strand
TCGTTTGCGTCACCAATCGCTTCCTACTTACACCACGCCTCTGCTGAAGTCTCTATGCTATTATCCCCCAGAATACCGATCTTCAACTGCGCAGTTCGAGACTCGCCAGAGTGCGTTTACTTTCTAAGCATAAGGTTCTTGGAACGCTCAGGCGTATTGCCATCCTTCTGCTCGTCGTCTGGACCGTCGTCTCCCTTGTCACCATACTAATCGAACTCGTTCCCGGGGATCCCGCCGTGGCGGTACTGGGCGAACAGGCCACTCCGGAACAATTCGAACAGTTTCGTCAAAGGCACGGTCTGGATCGTCCGCCGTTTTTTTTCTCCCTTCCCCGCGATTCTCAGGGAAACAGGCATTTTCAGTGGCACGGGGCTGACAATCGATACACCGATTACTGGAAGGGTATCCTGAAGGGAGACATGGGTCTGTCTTTCCGTACGGACAAGAAAGTAAAGGACCTTATATTAGAACGCTATCCTGCCACGATTGAGCTTGCCATTGCGGCGCTATTGATTGCGGTAGTTATTGCTATTCCGCTTGGTGTGCTTGCCGGCAAGAACCGTGGTACCTGGATCGACAATGCGGCATCTGTGGTCGCGTTGATTGGAATAAGCCTGCCTGGTTTTGTAATCGGTCCAATGCTTATTTACCTCTTCTCGGTGAAACTTCAATGGCTCCCAGGTTACGGCCGTGAAAACTGGGAGGACATCATTCTGCCGGCTTTCACCTTGGGCGCGGCGCTCTCAGCGATCTTGACGCGCATGGTGCGTTCCTCGGTGATAGAAGAACTGGGCGAGGACTACGTGCGCACCGCGCGGGCGAAGGGTTTAAGCGAAACCCGAGTTGTTTACAAACACGTGTTGAAAAATGGCTTGATTCCGGTGGTAACAATTCTGGGGCTGCAATTGGGAATTCTGCTTGCCGGCGCCATCATAACTGAAAAGATTTTCGGTTGGCCTGGTCTTGGCTTGTTGCTTGTCGAAGACGGCATTGGCAAGCGCGATTACCGCGTCGTACAAGGATGCGTGCTTGTGATTAGCATGACGTACATCGTCGCAAATTCGTTAACTGATATGATCTACCGCTGGCTCGATCCGCGCATTAGAGTCTCGTGAACTCTGTTACTTTGTACTTTGTGCTTTGATCTTTGTTTTCGAGCGCTCGTGGTCCGTGTCAGACGGGGAGCGGTAGCGACCTGGTCTCAAACTGCGACATACAACCGGTCGCTACCGCTCGCGGTTCTGACAGAGCGAGTTTGATTCGGGAACAGAGAATCAGTACAAAGAACCAAGTACTAATTAAAATGAATCGACTAGCTATAGTTGGCTTGGTTATCATCGCGATTCTGGTCATCGTAGCGATGTTCGCTCCATGGATTGCAACGCACGATGTGGGCGCGACGAATCTTTCCATCCGCTACCTCCCTCCCTCAGCGGATCATCTATTTGGTACCGACGCCACCGGACGAGATATCTTTTCCCGCGTCGTCTTTGGCGCGCGGATTTCGCTCCAAGTCGGCTTGATCGTAGTTTCCGTCTCAGCTTTGGTAGGCACCCTGCTGGGCGCCTTCGCCGGTTACTATGGCGGCTGGATGGATCGGATACTTTCGGGATACGTATTCAATGTGTTTCTGGCCTTCCCGGGGCTCTTGCTGGCTATCGCCATGGTGGCGTTTCTTGGGGCAGGTTTAAATAAACTCATCCTTGCACTGTGTATCATCGGCTGGGTCGGCTACGCGCGTTTAATTCGCGGGCAGGTCTTGAAGGTGCGAGAATATGACTTTGTTCAGGCTGCGCGGGCTCTGGGTGCCGGTGATGCCCGCATACTGCTGATCCACATTCTGCCGAACGCAATCCAACCGCTGATCGTACAGGCTAGCCTGGGCATGGCCGGCGCAGTCCTGGCTGAAGCGTCGCTCTCTTTCCTGGGACTCGGGGTCCCCCCTCCAGCGCCTTCGTGGGGAGTGATGATCGAAGAAGCGCGCGATCTGTCTACTCTTCAGGCAGCGCCTCACGCCCTGATCTTTCCAGGACTCGTAATCGCGCTGACCGTATTAGCCTTTAACTTTGTCGGCGACGGTCTGCGCGAATATCTCGACCCACGCCAGCGGGCGCGCTGATGGCCTAGCTTAGGAAGTGACTAATCGCTGATATCTCTCTGAGCCAATGCAACCAAGCGCTTCACTGAACTCCGACCGAGTTGTCTCGAACGCTCCAATTACCCAGGGCAATGGTGAAAAGACCATCTCCATTAGTCGCCTCTCAAAGACCTATCCAGTTCCTCTTGCGCGTTTAAAAGCTTTCCTGCGGCGCAAGACAAAAGCGCCGGTAGAAGCTCTTCGCGATGTCTCGTTCGACATTTACCGTGGCGAGATATTCGGACTGATCGGGAGGAACGGTGCCGGGAAAACCACGCTCACGAAGATCGTCGCGACCTTAGTACAACCAACGAGGGGAACAGTCACGGTCAACGGTTGCGACAGTGTGCACGACGACGAGAAAGTCCGGATGCAAGTTGGTCTATCCGGCGCCGAGGAAAGAAGCTTCTACTGGCGACTCACTTCGGAACAGAACCTCCTCTTCTTTGCCCGCCTCTACGGCCTCGGTGATCGTGTGGCAACGCAGCGGATTGCAGCGTTATTTGCTCAGCTCGAACTTGAAGACGTTATACGCAAACGTTTCGGCGAACTCTCAACGGGCAACAAGCAGCGACTGGCGGTGGCCCGGGCGCTGCTCCCAAACCCACCCGTATTGTTGCTTGACGAACCCACGCGTTCGCTGGACCCTCTGGCGGCGTTGCGGATGCGGGAACTGATTAAGACGTTAGCCCGACAGGATCCACCAGTAACGATTCTCTTTACTTCGCACAATCTAGCCGAAGTCGAAACCCTTTGCAGCCGCGTGGCTATCATCAGCGCCGGCGAGATCAGGGCAGTGGATTCGCCGACAAACTTGCGGTCGATTAATTCCAACGCGGAAGTCATACGTCTTACAGTATCGGGTCTGTCACGCGAGCAGGCTGACGCCGTTCTGAACTCGCAGTTCGAGCACCTTCAGGTTGGACCTGCCGAGAAGGTCAAACATATTTCTTTCACGCGTCGAAGTGGTGACAATCGACTCGATGAAGAGCTCCGGAAGGTTCACCAAGCCGGAGGAACAATCCTAAGCGTCGAGTCAGAGCGACCAACATTGCTCGACGTGCTCGAAAGTTATGAGGCTCAGAAATGACTGAGTTCCAAAGTCAAAGTACAAATCTAAAACTCCTTCCACGCCGCATCTATGCTTTTATCGTCCGCGACTTTCGCTTATTTGTGAGCTACCGGATGCAGTTTTTCATCCGCGTGGTTTCGATCCTGGGCGCAGTCACCACTCTTTTCTTCATTTCTAAGATCTTTGTGGGATTCACCGACGCGCGGTTCTCACAGTGGCGCGATCCGCTCGCTGCCTGGCTCACGGGTTTGGCCGTCTTAAACTATTTCATGACTGGTTTCTCGAGTCTGGCAAACGCCATCCGGCAAGAACAGGTGCAGGGCACACTCGAAAGCGTACTCTTAACTCCCATCAATCTCCCCACGATCATTGTGGCCAGCTCCGCGTGGGACTTTGTGCAAGCCACGCTTTTCTCATTTCTATATCTCTTCTTCGGCTGGTTCTTCTTCAACGTCCACTACGCGGGAAGTTTTCTGTTGGCTTTGGTGTTTCTCGTCCTAACGACGCTGGTACTCGCCTGCCTCGGCATCCTCTCTGCGAGTTTCGCAATGGTCTTCAAGCGGGGTGACCCGTTCGGGGTCTTTCTAGGCACCGGTTCTGCGCTGTTCTCAGGCGTTTTCTTCCCCACCCAACTCTTAACAGAGTACGCCGGGGCAGGCCTAAGCAACGTCTCTAAAGCCCTTCCGGCGACATACGGGCTCGACGGAATTCGAAAGGTCCTTCTTGAAGGGAAAGGTTTCGCTGAAGTCACCGAGCCCTTCGTCACCTTACTGCTCATGCTTGGCATTCTGCTTCCCTTCTCGCTATGGGTGTTCGGCCGCGCCGTCCGCCGCGCCAAACGAGAAGGCAGCTTGATTCAGTACTGAACGCAGGATTACGGAAGTTTAGGTTCAACCTTTAGATTGCCGTTTCGGGACCACAAACTAAAGTTTGAACTCTAAACTGACCCACACCATTCCAAAAGTGTTGTAAAGCACCGAGGGCTCGAGAAGGCGACACCGGGGTGGCCGACTTCTCATAAGAAACATTTAGCGTTCCAGTCGACAATGGTTAATGCTGCCTGGATGAACTATAATTTTGTCACCGTGAAAAAGACGCCCACGACGACACCGCTTGATCCTTCGAAACTTCCTATCAACTCTGCGCCCGAGGAGGCCGGGGCTGAAGATGAAAGCCAGGACCTCGTACTGGTAGTTGATGATTCTATTGATAATTTGACGATGATCAGTCTTGACCTTCAACAGAACGGCTATCGTGTGGCGACGGCTACCAATGGAGAAGAGGCGGTAAAGGTCGCCACCATGATCAGTCCGGACCTTATCCTGATGGACCTGGCAATGCCGGGAATCGATGGGCTCGAATCAACTCGTCTAATTCGTGAGAGTGAAGATCTGAAGGATATTCCCGTGATTGCATTGACCGCGTTCAATACGGATGGATTTCGCCGTGCCGCTCATCAAACCGGCTTCGACGGTTACTTGACCAAGCCTGTTGATTTTTCTCGTTTGCATGACCTGATTAGGAGATTGATAGGTGTGTCCAGGAGCTCGCGTACTGGTCCGAGGTCCTCATGAGTTTTCGCAAATTGGTGCAAACTCTTTAGTGTGACACCACGCCCTTAGCGGGCCAGCATCCGATCTTTTATCAGTGAATCTCGCCCGGAAACCTTGATGACGCTCGGCGTAGCTGAAAGTATTCTCGACCTCGTAGGCCATACTCCCCTGCTTCACCTTTCTCGCTTCGCCAAACCTCCACTTGCGGATATCTATGCCAAGCTCGAGTGTTTTAATCCTGGCGGTTCGGTGAAGGACCGCGCCGCGCTGGGAATGATTCTGGATGCCGAACAGAAGGGCAAACTTCGTCCTGGCTCGACGATCATCGAACCGACGGCGGGCAATACTGGGATCGGGCTAGCCCTGATCGGTGTGGCACGGGGATATCGTGTTATCCTCTGCGTTCCCGAAGGCTACGCCGAGGAAAAGATGAAGTTAATGGAGGCGCTGGGCGGCGAAATCGAACGCGTTTCGCACGAGGCCGGAATTAAGGGAGCGATCGCGCGAGCTCACGAACTCGCTGATGGAATTGATGGCAGCTTTGTCCCGCAACAATTTGAAAATCATGCGAACCCGGGCTTCCATGAGACGACTACCGCACATGAGATCATCGAGCAAATGGCGGGGCGTATCGACGCCGTCGTGATTGGGGCCGGGACCTCAGGAACGTTTGTCGGAGTCTCTCGCGCCGTCAAGAAAATTAACCCGCACGTTTTGTGTGTACTTGTAGAACCGGAGGGATCGATCTATGGTGGTCATCCGCCCGGCCCCAAGAAGATAGAAGGCATAGGCCAAAAGGACTTTATCCCAGGGATTTTCGACGCTAGCCTTGCGGACGAAATCATGATGGTGATGGATAATGAAGCTTGTGCCGCAGTTCGCCGGCTCGCCCGCACTGAAGGACTCCTGGGTGGCTGGTCGTCGGGCGCCGCGGCAGCCGGAGCTTACCGGCTTGCGGAACGGTTGGGCCAGGGAAAAAGAATTGTTACTGTGTTTCCGGATAACGCTGAGCGCTACCTGAGCCAGGGAATCTTTGACCAGTAAATGGTGAATTGTAAATCGTAAATGGTTCAAATTATTTAATATTGTTAAGAGTCCTTTAAACAATAACCATTACCTGGTTACCACATTGACCATTTACTATTTACCGTTCACCATTTACCACTTATGGGCTTCGCAACAATAGCAATTCATTCCGGACAGGAACCCGATTCGGCCACCGGATCGGTAACCGTTCCAATCTACCAGACTTCAACTTACGCCCAGGATGGGCTGGGCAAGCATAAAGGCTACGAGTATGCGCGCACCCAGAATCCTACGCGCGCCGCGCTGGAGCGAAACATCGCCGCGCTCGAGGGCGCGCGATTCGGCTTTGCTTTCGCCTCCGGCATGGCAGCTATCGATGCCACGCTTCGCCTGGTGAAGGCCGGCGAGCACGTAGTGGTTTCCGACAACACCTACGGTGGAACATTCCGTTTGTTCACGCGCGTGCTGGCGAACTACAACATCGAGTTTGATTTTGTTGATACCTCAGGCGCTCTCAACGTCGAAGCTGCGATCAAGTCAAACACAAAGATGGTTTTCATCGAGACGCCGACTAACCCGGTGATGATCGTTACGGATATGCGCGAGGTCTGCGAGATCGCGCACCGGGCAGGCGCTCGAGTGGTTTGCGACAACACATTCATGTCCCCTTACCTGCAGCGTCCACTTGATTTTGGGGTTGATATCGTGGTCCATTCGACGACGAAGTACTTGAACGGGCACTCAGACGGAATTGGGGGCGTAGTTGTGCTAAATAACGAAGACGATGCTGCATGGATCGGCTTCATCCAGAACAGCGCCGGAGCGATTTTGTCTCCCTTCGACTCGTGGTTGGTGATGCGGGGCACGAAAACACTGGCGCTGCGGATGGAACAACATGACAAGACGGGCCGCGCCGTGGCTGCTTTCCTGGAAGAGCACCCAAAAGTAAAAAAAGTATACTATCCGGGCTCTGCTTCTCACCCCCAACATGCCTTGGCGAGACGCCAGCAAAAAGGTTTTGGCGGCATGGTGGCGTTCGAGGTAGGGTCACTCGAGGCGGCGCGCACGGTGCTAGAATCAGTTAACCTTTGTACGCTTGCCGAGAGCCTCGGTGGAGTCGAAACTTTGATCTCGCATCCAGCCACCATGACTCACGCCTCGGTAGACGAGAAAAAACGAGAGCGGCTCGGGATCACGGATGGTCTGGTGCGTATTTCGGTTGGTCTTGAAGACACGGATGACATAATCGCGGATCTCGATCAAGCGCTAAAACAAATATAGCCATCCTGGCAAGTGACAGTTAAGCTGCGAAAGGGTTAAAATCCAGGCTTGTAGAGATCATCCCTTGACTCCCCTTATGATCGTAGAGCTTCACGCAAAATCAGACGTCGGGCGCGTGCGCCGGGGAAATGAAGACAACTTCCTGCTGCTGGATTTGTCCAGCCAGAAAACCTGGACGGGTTCGGACGGGTCGGAGCCACCGCAGGAACTCAAGAAACTCGATCTCGGCGACCAGGGTTTGGTGCTCGTCGTTTCGGACGGCATGGGCGGTGCGCTTGCCGGCGACGTGGCCAGCCGCATGGCAGTTGATTCTGTGCGGGATATGCTAATGGGAAGCGACTCTGAAAACGGTTGCGATCCTGATATCCCATTGGTCGATTGCCTCAAGAACGCTACTGTCTACGCCAATCTGGCGATTCACCTCCGAAGTCAGGAAGACTCACGCTGCGCTGGTATGGGAGCAACCTTCACCGGAGCCGCGGTGAAGGGCGACATGTTGGATCTGGTCCAGGTAGGGGATAGCCGCGGTTATATAATCCGCAAAGAGCAGATTCGCCTGGCGACCAAAGATCAATCCCTGGTCCAGCAGCTGGTGGACGTCGGGCAAATCAGCGAAGCTGAAGCTGAAACTCACATGTTTCGCAACGTAATCCTGCAAGCGCTGGGTGCTCAGAACGATGTCGCCCCGGTCACAGGCAAGATTCGACTGCGGCGCGGAGATACCTTGTTGCTATGTAGCGATGGATTGTCCGGAAAACTACGGTCGGAAGACATTCAGAACATACTTGCCAGCAATCCCGAACTGGGTGCCGCCTGCAGCGAGTTGATTGCCGAAGCCAATAACCGTGGTGGAGAGGACAACATCACGGTTGTGCTGGCGCGCTTTCTCGGCGACGACCTGGAAGAACCCGCCAATGATCGCGTCACCATCGAACTCCCGCAATTGGAAGAAGACAAAACCCTCGATGACCACTACGAGGCGGATACCGAGCCGCGGTAACAGTAGTCACTCCAAAGTAATCTACGTCACGAGTGATAGCGGATCCCAGTTATCACGCAAAGACGCAAAGTGGGCAAAGGCGCAAAGAAAGCCGAGATAGAAATTTATGAATGCAGGTAATCGAATGCTCACATTTTCAGTGTTCTTCTTTGCGTCTTTGCCCACTTTGCGTCTTTGCGTGAACTCCGAATGAGCGGACTGATTATCTCTGATCACCCGCGTTTATTCTGTTAGGGATTTCTGCCGCCAGTCTGAACCTTCATCAATGCGCCGCACGTAGATCGATGCCCCCTCGATGCTCTCGATGCGAACGCGTTCACCGGCTTCAAGTGGGGATTCACCATCGGCAGGATAAGCGGTCCAGGTCGAACCAAAGACTTTTACAGCGCCCTCGTTTAGTGCTCCCCTGCTCGATGAGACCACGGTGCCGATTTTTCCGGGCAATGCCTCCACGCCCATGCGCAGCTCATCACCTGGCTTTTGACGAGTGAAGTAGTTTACAAAGATCGTTCGTGAGGCAACAGTGAGACCAGTCGAGATTGTCGCGAAAATCAAAAACTGTAATGCCAAGCTGTCTATACCAATCAATCCCGCAAATGCGGCCGCCAACGCGCCGATCCCAAACCACAGCAGTACGAATCCGCTCGTGAAGACCTCGGTTACAATGAGAGCCAGACCGAGCACGCACCAGAGGATCCAGATCCAATCGCTCATCTCTTATTGCGCTCCAGGAGTTCGCTAATATTCTCTGTCCTACTCGGCACCCTGACAGTCATGCGCTCCTCGGGAGCTGAACCGCCAATGCACTTGCCACATTGGCCGCAGGATGCTTTGGATTGTTGCTTATCTGCTCCACGATGCGTGCAGTACATCGCGCCTCCTTCCTCAACCCTTAAAAAGATTCTTCAGAACAAACCAGATGTTTGCCGGACGTTCCGCCAGACGCCTCATGAAGTAAGGATACCAGTGTTTTCCATAGGGCACATAAACCCTCACGTTGTAACCATCATTGGCAAGCTGGTGCTGAAGATCGCGGCGCACCCCGTAGAGCATCTGAAACTCAAAGGCTTCTTTGCCGATTCCCTCCCGCTTGGCAAACTGAATCGTAGCGTCAATCATCTTCGGATCGTGGGTGGCAATTCCGTGATAGACGCCGCTGGAAAGCAATAGGTGCATGACGCGGACATAGTTTTGGTCCGTATCTTTCTTGTCCGGGAAAGCCACTTCTGGGGGTTCATTGTAAGCACCTTTGCAGATCCGGATCCGAGCGGGAATCTTTAATAGATCCTGCGCATCCGCGTAGGTGCGTCTCAGATAAGACTGCAAAACAATACCGACCTCATTCAAACCAAACTCGCTTCGCAGGCGTTTGAAAATATCTATAGTCACCTGAGTGACGCTGGAGCTTTCCATGTCGACCCTGACAAAATTGCCGCGCCGTGCAGCATCCGCAACCACCGTGCGCGCGCTTTTGTAGGCCAGCTCCGGATCTAGTTCGAGTCCAAACTGAGTGAGCTTAATTGAAACGTTTGAGTTGATGCCCGTTTGGTCAATCTGATCAAGAATTCGCAGATACTCTTCTACCTCGTTCTCCGTTTCTTGGGCATTCGCCACGGATTCGTTAAGGTGATCGAAGGAGGCGCTGCACCCGGCAGCCTTTAGTTCGCGAATGGCCGCGACTGCTTCTTCAATGGTCTCGCCCGCCACGAAGCGGGTGGTCATTTTCTGAAAGGGCTTAAAGTGTGCCGCAAACTCCTTGAGACCTTCGTGGCGCGAAAGATAAATTAGGGCGCTTCTGGTTAGCATCTCCGCGAGACCATTCATCTTCAAGGAATATTAGTCGGAAAACCGGAATTGCTGGCCCAACCTGGCTTGGAGCGTATGGTATTCTTGGCCATGTGCGTTGCAGTCGTGGGGAGTACTTCTGTAACAAAGCAAAGTTTTCAAAGCCAAACGCCAAAGGATCGATATGGCATGCGTCTGAAACTGGTACTGATTGCCTCGTTCGTCGCGGCCATTGTTGGTTCGGGCGGTTCAATCGCCATTATCCTGGCGAAGTTTTCCTCGCTCAAAAGACTGTCTGCGCCTGACCTCTTGATTGCTTCGACACTCATTCTTCCGGTAGCTGCTGTCGTCTTGGCTGCCATGTTCGTGTATCGACACACAGCTCGCCGGCGGAAAACCCAAGCACTGCTGACCGGCATTCTCGCCGCATGTCTTAGCCTGACGGTTTTTATCCTGACCTCGGTCTTAACCTCTCGCGCGACGCCGACGCAACCACCTCAGCCGGTACTGCCTCGTAACGTAGGTTGAGCGACGGCAATAGATTCTTACGACGTGCGGGCCGAATTCAGTCCAATCTCTTCTTGCACCGGCCGCAGGGCATCCAGAACAAAGCGAATGTGATCTTCGAGGAGCACCCCCAACTCCTCCACACCCAGGCGGATATCATCTCTATTGACTGAACGTGCAAAGGCTTTGTCCTTCAATTTCTCTTTGACGGAAGAAACTTTTAAATCGTCGAGACTCTTGGTCGGTCGCACAAGCGCGCAAGCGACCACAAATCCACAGAGCTCATCTGTGGCGAAGAGTGCGCGAGCCAAGTCGGTGTCGCGCGGCACGCCCGTATAGGTTGCGTGCCCCAGGATCGCACGTATCATCCGATTAGGATAACCGCGACCGCAGAGGATATTGGCGCCGGTAAATGGATGCTGGTTTGGACCGGGAAACATCTCGTAATCAAAATCATGCAACAAACCAACTAGTCCCCACTCATCGACATCCGCTTCAACCTTGCCGTAATGTTTCGCCGCCGCGCGCATTGCCGCCTCGACTGCCAGCGCATGCTTACGCAGGCTATCACCCTTCGTGTATTCGCACAGCAATTCCCAGGCGTCGTCTCGATTAAGCATGGCCTGAAGCAGCCCCTTTGGGGAAAGCACCAGCACGGTTCCTCAAGCTGTTTTAGTGGTGAACAAAACTAACATGGCTGGATGAGGCAAACAAGACGGCCCTTGAGGCGTACCGTTAAGTTGGTTCGGATGTGGCGAACCTGAACCAGCACCTGTTTAGAATGTTCGTTTCTCAGCCACCACTCGGCGCACGATAACCAGGACGAGCCCGGATGGCTATATTCTTACGAGTGCTCCTCATGCCAGCATACTCTTGACAGCGAGGAGTGAGTTGACATAGCCTTTGCCCGCTCTCCACAGTTTAACCTCGCTGCACCCCGGGTGGGCGACTCCACCTTACAAGTAAACAGTGTCCTATGCTGTTACTGCTGCGAAAAGGCGGCATAGGCCAATTACTTGATCAAAAGTCAAAGGAGAAAGCCAATGCGACATCTATTGAGAGTTAGCCTTTTAGTTTTTGCTTCGATAGTTTTGTGCCTAACATCGACAACCCTCGCCAAGGCGGATTCTTTTATTTACACAGCGAATTTGACGGGTGGCCAGGAGGTTCCCCCAGTCGCTTCCCCTGGGATAGGAACAGCCTTTGGCACGTATGATAACGTCACGAACATTCTCACACTCGACGTGTCATTTAGTGGTCTGGTATCTCCTACAACGGCCGCGCACTTCCATTGTTGCACTCCTCCA
>JBPCMM010000133.1:0-4234 GCA_051002255.1 Pyrinomonadaceae bacterium | reverse complement strand
AATCGGCAATGTCTTATGATCACCCCGGATGTAATCGCAGCTCATAACCTCACTCAGGACGAGTTCCAACGTATCCAAGCCCTCTTAGGCCGGGACCCGACTCTGGTGGAGTTGGGGATCTTCTCGGTGATGTGGTCAGAGCACTGCTCCTACAAATCTTCCCGCGTGCATCTGAGCCGTCTACCTACCACCGGCGATCGGGTAATTGTTCCCCCAGGGGAAAACGCCGGGGTGGTAGATGTGGGTGACGGCTGGTGCATCGCGTTCAAGATCGAATCACACAATCATCCGTCATTCATCGAGCCTTTCCAGGGCGCTGCTACCGGCGTTGGTGGAATTCTGCGAGACATCTTTACCATGGGTGCACGACCCCTCGCCTCCATGAACAGTCTGCGCTTCGGCTCGCTGGACCATGCCCAACACGGTCGGCGCAATCGATCGCTGCTGGCAGGCGTTGTTGCCGGCATCGCTCAATACGGAAATGCGTTTGGAGTGGCCACAGTGGGCGGTGAAGTGGCGTTTGACGATGCCTACGCCCTCAATCCCCTGGTGAATGCCTTCGCCCTCGGACTGGTACGCCGTGACCAGATTTTTTTTGGCAAAGCAACCGGAGTCGGAAATCCGGTGCTGTATGTGGGCGCCAAAACCGGACGCGATGGCATTCACGGAGCGACGATGGCTTCGGCGGAGTTTGATGAAGAGGCGCTGCAGAAACGTCCCACGGTTCAGGTCGGTGATCCATTCCTCGAGAAGCTGCTGCTCGAAGCTTGCCTTGAAGCGATGCGCAGCGGGGCCGTCGCCGGTATCCAGGACATGGGTGCCGCGGGTCTGACGTCTTCATCCTGCGAGATGGCCGCCCGCGCGCATACCGGAATCGAACTCGACCTGTCGCTCGTCCCGCAGCGCGAACAGGGAATGACCGCTTACGAGATGCTTTTATCAGAATCCCAGGAACGAATGCTAATCGTGGCCCATTCCGGCCGCGAACGCGAGGTTGTCGATATTTTTAGCAAGTGGGACCTCGATGCCGTCGTGATTGGGCGCGTGCGCGATACCGGGCGCATGCAGGTAATTCATAACGGCGAAACGGTTGCCGATATTCCGGTGTCACATCTCACGGACGAAGCGCCGAAGTATCAACGGCCGATGACGCCACCAAGTCCAAAGTACAATGTCCAAAGTACAATGTCTAAGCCGGACATGGAAGGCGCTGGGTTTGAGAAATCGATCAGCGTTTCGCACAAAGGCCCAAGCCCAAAGACCGAAGCTCAGAATTGTAACGACGTATTGTTGAAGTTGTTGGTCACTCCCAACATCGCCTCAAAGCAATGGGTCTATCGCCAATACGATCACATGGTAAGAACCAACACCGCAGTGCTTCCGGGAGCGGATGCCGCTGTTGTTAGAATCAAAGAGACGCGCCGCGCGCTGGCTATGACACTCGATGGAAATGGACGCTATTGCGCGCAGAACCCTCGCGAGGGAGCAAAGCTGATTGTGGCCGAAGCAGCACGCAACGTGGTGTGCGTGGGCGCCCGACCACTCGCCGTCACCAACTGCCTCAACTTCGCATCCCCCGAAAAACCCGAAGTGATGTGGTCATTTTCGGAGGTGATCGATGGCATGGCCGAAGCATGCAAAGTATTCAATACCCCGGTCGTCTCTGGCAACGTCTCTTTCTATAATGAAACAGAGGGGCGTGGGATTCTGCCGACCCCGGTAATCGGCATGATCGGACTCGTGGAAGATGTGTGGCGCGTCGTCCAACAAGGTTTCAAACAAGAGGGAGACCATATCGCACTGCTGGGAACGACGGCTGACGATTTGTCTATCAGCGAATATGCGAACAGCGTCGTCGGCCCCTCGACTGAGAAAGGCGAAGCAAGCGTGCCACGCTTGGATCTAGATCTGGAGCTCAAAGTCCAGCAGGTCTGCCTCGAGGCAGCTGAGGCAGGCCTGCTGCAATCGGCGCACGATTGTTCGGATGGCGGGTTTGCGGTGGCCCTCGCTGAAAGTTGTTTCTCGTCTCTTAATCGTTCAGGAATTGGCGCGGATGTTGAGATGACTGGATCGCTTCCGGCGACGAATCTACTCTTCAGCGAATCTCCGTCTCGCATCATAATAAGCTTTGCTGAGTCTGCCCGTGAGGAGATCGAAGATATGGCCCGACGCAGGGACTGTCCTTTTGCAATCCTCGGCAAAGCCGGAGGCAATCGACTTCGCATTAAAACCGGCAGCGCAACAGTAATCGATAGCGCCGTCGAGCAGCTCGAAAACGCCTGGCGCGCCTCTCTTTCCCAAAAGCTTCAGACTGAAGCTATGGCCGCAGGCAGGGAGTAAACACTACGAGTTGAACACCAATAGAAGCAGCAAAGCGATCCACGAAATCACCCGAAGTAACTTGAATAAGGCATCCTTTTTCGTGCGGCTTCGTGCTCAAGGCACAGAACCATTTGCGGTAGCCAATGGATCCCAGCACTCAACATTAGCCGGAGCCACGCAACACACAGAACCGTGGCGACCAAAGCGGTGCAGTAGGTTTCTGCTCTTTGAGTGCCCGGATCAATTGGCTACCGCAAATGGTTCTGTGTGTTGAGTGGCTGCTGCTGGCACTGTGTGTTCGACTCAAAGTGAGGTTGAGCCAGTTGCTGATTCTTTTATATGAGGTTTAGACGTTCGCGGGACACCGTGGTCATGAAATCGTTAATAGCCAAAGTATGTTGCTTTAGAAGCCTGTTAAGCGCTACTTGCAGAATGATCTTGTCAATTCTGTAAATCCTGTCCACGATCTGCGACAAAACGGTTCATAAGGCAGGGCGTCAGTGCATCCCGTCATCTATCTCAACCGAACTATGGTCGAGGCCACCAAGGCCCGGGTAGCGCCAGTGTCTTCGGCGATGCTTTACGGGCGAGGTGTTTTCACAACCATAGCGATCTACAACGGTGCCCCCTTTTTGTGGCCGCAACATTGGCGACGCCTGCGGGACCACGCCGGGCTCCTCGCTATTGATTGCAGCGGATGCACTGAGCAGGGCATAGGCGAGGCGCTCGAAAAACTTATCTCAGTTAATCGTGTTGGCAATGGGCGAGCCCGTGTGATTCTGCTAGCGCGTAGCGGACGCGACTTCTGGAAGACTAAAACCCCTGGGCGCAAGAAGACCGACGTGCTGATCATGACGGGGGAGGCCCAAAAACTCCCGCAGGCAGGAACGAGTCTGGCTGTCTCGCCTTATCGCTTCAATACTTTTTCACCTCTCGTGGGAATCAGAAGTTTGAACTATCTGGAGCAGGTCCTGTCCTGGGAAGAAGCTCAAGCCAGAGAATTTGACGAAGCGGTCATGCTAAACGAACGCGGTGAAATAGTCTCCGCGACCATGGCCAACATCTTCTGGGTGAAAGATGGAACGGTTTACACCCCCAAGCTGTCGACCGGAGCCCTGGCGGGTGTCACGCGAGCGGCGGTAATCGAACTCGCGAACAAGCATTTCGTTCCACTGATCGAAGGCGTACACGAACTGTCTGATCTCACCGATGCAGACGAGATCTTCCTGACCTCGGCTGGCCTCGGTGTGGCGATCGTAACCACCTTCGACTTTCGGCGGTATTCAGTTGTGGCGGGTAGCGTGGCGGTGAGGCTGCGTGACACTTTCCGAAATCTAATCACTGCCAATTGACCCACTTGGCCGCAATGAGGGCACGGCTCGAACGCGGGAACACTTGGAAGAGCCTATTTTCTCCATTCAACCGGAAAAAGCGTGCCGGCCTTTTCGGCTGTCAGTGTGACGCCAGCTAATAAAGCAGCATAGGACAGCACCGAATCGCGTTTAGCTCCTATCTCCGCCGCCGTCGCCAGCCTGGTTTCATCAGGAATGACACCCACTCGCTCAAGACTCTTGCCATCAGTCATTATAATGTCGGCGTCCGTGATGCTGACTCCGTACGGCATGACCGTATCTACTCCCAGTTCATGCCCGTGCGCTTTGGATCTCATAACCGCGCCGGCCGAGCGATCGCCAATTACTATGCCGCGCTTTTCAAGTTGTACTATGCGCGCCAGGAGCTCGGCCGCCGAGCCCGATAGGCTATCAATCAGCACGATTAGCTTGCCGTCAAACGCATTTGCACCACGTGTCTTTACCTCAATTGGTTTGGTTTCTTTGCGCCGCTTCAACTCGCCAACTTTTATGTCTCGATCAAATAGATTACTCACCAAACGCAAGAGAGTGGTTTCATA
>JBPCMM010000132.1:0-10729 GCA_051002255.1 Pyrinomonadaceae bacterium | reverse complement strand
AGAAAACTCACAGACTCACGCAAGTTTCTGCCGTTGTCGCCTTCAGTTGACAGGAGGGGTCGAAGATTTACCCGCGAGGGACGAACATGAAGTAGAAATCAGCTTGAATCGTAGTTTGAAGGAGAGTGAGGCGCGACTGGAGTGAAGCCCGGGAGAACGCGATGCTGAAAGATGGGCAATTTCAGCTTTGTGACAGCAATTCACCCTATATCTGACGATGATCATACGGTGAGGGTACTAAAGGACGTTCCCAAAACTGACTAGTGCACAATAATTGCTGACCCTCTCGTAGTGAAATCGGGGTCACTGCTGGAATCCTTCAGATCTCGGTTCAACACAAAATGCTATATTGAGCAGCGAGTCGGAAGATTATTAGGCTTACCGGCTCAATCTTAGCCCTTGACGCTCCCAGTTCATGCGAGCAGCAGGGGAAAAGAATCCGCTTACCAGCATAACGCTCGCGTTATGCTGGACTAACCTCAGGAGTTGCTCCAACTCACCTGGAGAGTAGCGCCAACACACCGGAAGAAGAGAGACCTCCTATGGACGTAGTAGATGAGCGACAGATAGCAGCGGACAACGTTCGGAAACCACTGTATTTCGATCGAGTCAAACTTTTAGATATGGTCACACGAATTGTGCCATCGGCATTTTTCCTGCTTGTCGTATTGTCGAAGGTTAACGAACAATATGCATTTATCGTCAGCAGCCAAGGACTCGGGAATGAGCCCGCTTCATGGAAGTTTCTCGCCTACGTGGTTTCCCGATCGTCGACCATCTTTTTCTTGGGACTCGCGTCGATGTTATTCCTCATCAGACTTGAGCCCATTAAGAAAGCTAAAGGAATCCTGCCGCGAGTTATGGCGATAGCCGGTACCTTCTGTGTGGCCCTGGTCCCTTTTTTTCCGCGAGCAAACCTCTCCATAACTCAGACAATCATTGCAAGTGTCCTAAGCCTTGTGGGAACCGGCATTTCAGTCTTTGTCCTCGCACACCTGGGTCGCTCATTCAGTCTCATGGCCGAAGCAAGAAGACTGGTTACTACTGGACCCTATCGAATCATGCGACATCCTTTATACGTTTTTGAAGCGGTGGCATCCTTAGGCGTCCTGCTACAGTTTTTTTCTTTTTACACGGTTGTCATATTCCTTGCTTACTGTTTCCTACAATTTCAGCGGATGAAAAACGAAGAAGCGATTCTGGAAGTGGCGTTTCCGGAGTATCAAGCTTATAGATCGAAGACCGCTAGACTAGTTCCAGGAATCTACTGAGAGTGGCATAGAAAGACTCTCAATTACAGAACCGGCAGTGGTAGCGACCGGATGCTAACCCTCCACTCCCAAATAGAACCACGATCACTGACTTGAGCTTAGGATCCGGTCGCTACCGCTCCCGGTTCTGTAATTGAGTGGCGCCACTAAGCAACATTGTGCAAACAACCAACCGAAACCACTTGTCTGGATCGCGACCGCTCAACCTACGCTGGATTGCCCGTTCATCACCAAGCTAAACCGGATGCCTTGCCGTGGAATCGAGAAGTGGAAATGGGGAATATGGGCCGCCCTGGCGATAACGCTGCTCTCCGTGTATCCCCAGCTTGTGATGTGGGGTGTCCGTGGTCAACAGTGGAACGGTTCGTTCGCCGAGGGCGACGCTGACGAGTGGGTCTATGCTGCTTATGTTCAGGCTTTGATTGATGGCCGGCCGCGTCGTAATGATCCTTACACCGGGCGCGATGACCAGCCAGAACATCCCCAGCCAGAATCACTGTTTTCTATTCAGTTTGTGCCGGCCTATCTGCTTGCAGTTCCGGCGCGTCTTCTGGGTCTATCCTCATCAACCGCATTCATCGTCTTAGGTATCCTCGGGCCTTTCTTTTCCTGCCTCGCCATCTTTTGGCTGATCGAGAATGTGATTAGCGATGCCAGGATCGCCGCCGCTGCATCCGTAATCGTCATTTGTTTCGGCGCACTTGCGGCCGGCCAAGGGGTAGTGCATCTTTTGATCTACGACCACGGCTACAGCTATTTTCTTTTTCTAAGGCGATATGAACCTTTGGCGCCCTTTCCGCTGTTCTTTCTGTTCGGCACCTTCGTCTGGAAGGCGCTGACCGCGAAACGCGGTACTAGTATTACGTGGGCAGCGGCCGGGGGTCTTGCTCTGGGCATACTCGTCTTTTCCTATTTCTACCTTTGGACAAGCGCGGCCGCATGGTTGGCATGTGTCGCGCTTTTGTGGTTTATAGCCCGTCCCGGAAATCTGCGCCAGGTAGCTGGGTCATTCTTTACGATCCTGGTGCTCGCAGTTGCAGCACTTATCCCTTATGTTGTGCTGCTATCGAACCGGTCGCCCACGATGGACAGCGGGCAAAAATTGGCTCTTTCTCACACTCCGGACTTATTTCGCATTCCCGAGTTGCTCGGAATTGGTGTAATCATCCTGATGGTCTTAGGAGCCTTAAAAGGAAGAATCGATTGGCGCGCGCCGGACAGCTTGTTGGCCGCTTCCTTCTCTCTTTTGCCGCTCGTTGTCTTTAACCAACAGGTGATCACGGGGAGGTCTTTGCAGCCTTTCCACTATGAGGTATTCATTGCCAACTACGCGGCGCTTGTCGGAGCCGTGCTGGCCGTAGTGATCATCTGGCGTGGGTCTGAAGGTGCGAAACAAGCGCTTCCCTACCCTATTGTTGCTCGAGTGGTATTTGTCACAATTTTATGGGCGCTCATTGAGGTAGTGGCACCCACGAAATTAATAATACGATTTAGCGCGTACACAGATCGTGCCGCGGCGGTCTGCCAGCGGCTGCGACAACTAGCGAAATCTGACAAAACGTTGATCAATAGCACCAGCCGTCCTGACACCCGACCGCTGGTATTAGCGAGCGACTACAAAGTCGCCTTAATCTTACCGGCGTTTGCTCCGCAGGCCCTGCTATGGCAGTCACACTTCGAGTTCTTGAATCTGCAGCCGAAGGAAACGAGCGAACGCTTCTACAAGTATCTATATTACATTGGCATCGACCGAAATGAGCTCACTACGGAGCTGGGCCAGCCCATGAGCAACCTTGCCGCCGCCGCCTTCGGCAGCGACCGCGTGATACTAGGTCAGTCTGTCATGGCTGAGCCAATCACAAGTGAGGAGATCGCGAAGAAGGTAACCGACTATGAGGCATATGCGTCTTCGTTCAGTCGCGAAAAAGCTATTCAACACCTCCTCTCTTACGTGATTGTCCCCGCAGACGGAAGTATTGACCTATCCAACCTGGATCGCTGGTACCAGCGAGATGAAGGTGAGCATGTTGGCGACCACTTACTATATCGAGTGCAATTGCGACAGTAGGAAGGTCGAACCGTCCTCGGTTTTCCCTAGGACGATTGGAGAGACGCAGATGGCATCAAGCTGCCGTTTAGGATTACGCGATCGTTACCTGGGTCTAGGCTGGTCTTCGAGTCTTCGGAGATCAAACACAACCGCAACCCATAATTGCATCTCACGCCTAAAGACCGTAAGTTGCTAAAACAATCACACTTTCCGTCGCCGTTTTAAGTTACCATGGTTTGGCAACGTTCTGCAGTTCGTTGAGAAGGTTGCTAACGCCTTGCTGCTGTTCACCGATAAATGTGTGAACTTAAGGGCACACGATCACTACCGCAATGACAATTCAGAAGAAGCCTACGATCTGGCTGCGCGTTCGAAGCGTCGTTACGTTTCGACGCATCTTTCCTCTGGCCTTTTTCCTCATGGTCTTCGCGCAGGCGGTGCGCCAAAGCGCCTACATCGATCCCGACCTCTGGTGGCACCTGCAAACGGGCCAGGACATAGTGCTCTCGAGGGCCATACCCCACGTAGACATCTACTCCTTTACTAAAGCCGGCTCCGAGTGGGTCACGCATGAATGGCTTTCAGAGGTCTTCATCTACGCTCTTTACCGCGGCTCGGGCTGGGGCGGCCTGATCTTCATTTTTTCGGGTCTGATTACAATTGCTCTCTACATCACTTACCGCCGCTGTGACGGGCAACCGTATGTCGCCGGACTGGCCGCGCTGCTGGCAGCGGCATCTTCCTCACCGCTCTACGGCATTCGTCCCCAGATGATCACCTTCCTGTTTGCGAGCATCTACATCGCGCTCCTCAGCCGCTATGAGCGCGACGGACAGAGCCGCCCTTTGTGGTGGATGGTGCCGATCATGCTCCTGTGGGTAAACTTTCATGCCGGCTACGCCCTCGGTCTCGCCCTGATTGGGCTTTATCTGATTAGCATCGCGCTTGATCGCAAGTGGCAGTTGCTGCGGCCGCCTGCGCTGCTTCTTGTCGCTTGCACGGCGCTGGTACCCGTGAATCCTAACGGGTTCCGCCTGTTCTCCTACCCTCTTGAAACTCTAACCTCTCCGGCGATGTTCGCATACATTGAAGAGTGGGCCTCACCTAATTTTCATGAGGTAACGTTTCTACCGCTGGCGCTGCTTCTGTTCCTGCTGCTGGGAGCATTGGCGCTAACGCCGAAACGAGTTCGTGCGGGCGAGCTTTTTCTGTTATTCGTGACGGGTTTTGGTGCATTGAGGTCCGTTCGCCACATACCGATCTTCGCACTGATCGCTGCCCCTATATTCGCCCGGCATCTCTGGCACTTAATTCAGTCACATGGATGGGACAAATCTTTCACCTCGAGAGAAGTTCCAGCACCTTTGGCCGGGCTGGCGTTTTCTCTGGTGTTTCTGCTTGCCACCGCAACGGTCGGCATCGTACGGGTCAAGCACTTCGTCTCCAATCAACCCGCATATGAAGCAAAAAACTATCCCCAGGAAGCGGTTAACTTCCTTAAAGCCCAGCAGTTGCCGGGTCCGATCTACAACCGGTATGTTTGGGGCGGCTACTTGATACGAAAACTCTATCCGAAATATCCGGTCTACGTCGACGGGCGTGCAGACGTCTATGGCGATGCTTTCATAATCGAAACGATGAGGACCGACGGTGGACATCCGCGGTGGCGGGAGCCACTGGAGCGCCTCGCAATACGCACGGTCCTGATTTCTCCTGAGGCGCCTCTTTCCAGTTTATTGCGGGAGGATGAAAAGTGGAACAAGGTTTATGAAGATGGGCAGGCCGTGATCTTCACCAGGTCAAACAGCGACCCTAATGCGAAGAGTAACTCTGACACTACTCTTGATTCGACGTCGCGCCGTGTTGAGTGAACTGGGCTGCCCGGGTATGAGAGCTGGGTAGTCTGGTCAGTTGAGCGACTCTGCGACTGGGAGTGGCAACGGTAGTTGCGCCACTCCGGCAACCTTGAGCGGCTAGCTGCCAAGAACAAATCGTTAACCAACCGGAGTTTTCCAGTCACTTTCGATTCGTAATCGACCGTTCTATGCATGCATCAAAAACTGCAGAGTGGAAATTTGCGGTGTGGGGTGCGGTGGCAGTTACGCTGCTATCGCTCTATCCGCAGCTTCTGATGTGGGGAGTTCGGGGGCGTGAATGGAATGGTGCTTACGCCGAGTTCCATGGCGACGAGTGGGTCTATTCCGCCTATGTGCAAGCTTTGATCGAGGGCCGGCCACGTCGTAACGATCCCTACACCGGACGGGATGACCGTCCAGACGGACCTCAGCCAGAATCGCTTTTTTCTATTCAGTTTCTGCCAGCCTATTCGATTGCCTTGCCGGCCCGACTTCTCGGGATATCCTCGTCAACAGCCTTTATCGCCCTGGGATTCCTGGTCCCGTTCTTCGGCTCTCTTGCCATCTTCTGGCTGATCGCGAATCTAACTCAAGATCATCGACTTGCCGCCGCGGGATCCGTAATAGTGCTTTGCTTTGGCGCGCTCGCCGCCGGGGCCGGGATAATACAAGTCTTGAGCTCCGGCGTTCAGTACACCTTTCTCCCTTTCTTGAGAAGGTTTGATCCCGGAGTGCCCTTTCCGCTGTTCTTTTTGTTCTGCACGTTCGTTTGGAAATCCCTTACCACCAACCGCCGCGGGGGTTTTGGGTGGGCGGTGGCCGCAGGGCTGACTCTCGACATACTCATTTTCTCTTATTTCTATCTCTGGAGCAGCGCGCTAGCCTGGTTACTATGCGTGGCATTTTTTTGGTTCGTGGCCCATCCAGGACAGTTGCGACGATATGCCGGCCCATTCGGGACGATTGTGTTGCTGGCGTTCGCGGCGCTCGTACCCTATGTCATCCTGCTGTCGCGCCGGTCGACGACAATGGATAGTGGGCAAAAGTTGACTGTTTCGCACGCTCCGGATTTTTTCCGCATTCCCGAGTTGCTCGGTTTTGCCTTGATCGCCGTGATGGTCTGGGGCGTTTTGCGTGGAAGGATTAACTGGAGGGCGCCCGAGAGCCTGTTTGCCGCCTCTTTTGCTTTGATGCCCTTTCTGGTCTTCAACCAGCAAGTTATTACGGGCTATTCGCTTCAGCCCTTTCACTACCAGTCGTTCATCGCGAACTATGTGGCACTCGTGGGTGCTGCCGTAGTAGGTGTCATCCTCTTGCGGGGACCTGAAAGCGCGGATCGACCGATTCGCTACCGCGTGGCTGGGCGTCTGGTCTTCATTGCTATCTGGTGGGCGGCTATTGAGGTGCTGGCCCCCACGAAGGTAATGCTCAGAGATAGCCAGTTCACAGATCGTGCGGCAGTAGTCTGCCAGCGATTGCGACAACTGTCGAACGCTGATGGAACGATCGCCAAGACGAGTGCCGGGTCAAATCCCCGCCCACTGGTGTTAACTGGAGACAACAAACTCTCCTTGATATTGCCGACCTTCGCTCCACTGGCCGTACTCTGGGCGCCGAACTTCGACTTCTTGAATCTTGAACCAGGGGAAAGCCGAGAGCGTTTCTACGAATATCTCTATTACACCGGAACGGACAGTAACCATTTCATGAAGGAACTGGGCCAGCCCATGAGTGTTTTGGCCGCCGCAGCCTTCGGCCACGAGCGCGTAATACCTGATTTGGCTGTCCGGCCTAAGCCCATTACGAGTGACGAAATAGTACGGGAGGTCGCTGACTATCAGGCATACGTGGCTTCGTTCACCCGCGACCGGGCAAGCCAGCATATCCTCTCATATATGATTGTTCCCGCTGATCGAGGACTGAACCTGTCTAACCTGGATCGGTGGTATCAGCGGGATCAGGGGGAGCAAGTTGGCAACTACACGATCTACCGAGTCCAATTGAGGCCTTAATCCCATTGTAAAAGGTAGCTCGGTACATTTTTCAACGTGTGGGTGTACGAAGCTGATGTCCGGGCTCTGTGTCTTCCTGGAGAAAATCACCAATATCTATGGCTAAGCGTTTGAGCTTCTTATAAAGAGTTTGCCGCGAGCCCAGCCCAAGGGCCTCGCTGGCTCGCGCCACATTGCAATCGTTGCGCTTCAAGGCTTCAGTGATGACGCGGCGCTCATAGTCGTCGAGTAAGGCTTCCAGATTCTCGGTTGCACGCCCGTCTGACGCACCATCGTGAAATCTCTGCGGCAGGATGTGCCCGCTAATGTGTTCCGGCGTAATAAATCCATTCTCGTCCGCGTATAGAACCAGTCGTTCAATTTCCGCCGCCAGTTCCCGAACGTTGCCAGGCCAGGTGTGTTCTTCCAGAATGCGAATGGCTTCCCAGGTGATGCCGGCAATGGCACGGTCATTTCTCCGAGCGTAATGAGTAAGAAAGTAGGAGATAAGAGTGGACACGTCTTCTGGCCGCTCCCGAAGGGGCGGAACCTTGACGGTCAGCGCGGCAATTCTATAGTAGAGGTCTTCGCGAAAAACTTTATGGCGCACTAACTCCTCGATGTTCTTGTGTGTTGCGGCGATTACTCGGACGTTCACCTTCCGCGGCATACTTTCGCCGAGGGTGTGGATCTCGCCGTCCTGGAGAAAACGCAGTAACTTCGGTTGAAGCTGTAGCGGGAGATCACCAATTTCATCAAGGAACAGTGTCCCGTTCTCAGCCGCTCGAATCAGCCCTTCATGGTCCGAAAGCGCCCCTGTGAAAGTTCCTTTCCTATGGCCAAACAGCATGCTTTCGATCAACTCCGCCGGAACAGCAGAACAATTAAAAGGAACAAACTCCTTCTCGGATCTTTTGCTGAGCCGGTGAATGGCTCGCGCAATCAGATCCTTGCCGGTTCCAGATTCACCCGTAACCAGCACCGTCGAATCCGAGTCTTTGACGCGCTCAACCGTGCGAGCCACGTCCGCCATCGCACGACTAGTAAACACCATTCCGGGAAGCGAGGAGCTTGCGACTCGGGTATCCAAATCTTGCTGCTCGTTCGGGACCGAGGCTTTTGCCGTTGCGACATGCGAGTGCGCCAAGTGGGCTACATCCAGTAATGCTCGCAAATTCTTGGCTTGCTGTCCCGTCAGCGGTCGTACGCAACAGCCGTAGAGCGCTGCCCCTTCACGCCGGCCGGTTGGCGCCGCCAGCACAAAACAGAAAGCTGAGGAACCAGCAGTAATCGTCGGAAAAGCACCACCTCCGCTGAGCGTCTCAGCAACAACATTTTGACCCTCTTCAATTTCATTCTCCTCAAGACCTTCTACCCAATTCAAACGCGGACGCTGACCGGTTGTAAGTGTCCAGATGGATAACCCGTAGGTGGGCGCAGTTGCTTCCACCATCAAACTCAATTTCAGCATGACCTCGTAAAGCAGATCTGGGCCGGAGCTTGCAGCTTGGCAAACCGCGCGCACAATCGAGCTTATAGGGAGATTGTTTTGCTCTAGAGAGGATTGTTCCAAGGTACTCGAACGCAATTCAGGCGAGCTGGACATATCCACCTTCCGTTCTGACTGACCTTATTGAGCACCGCGGCTAGGGCATCGGGTATTAAAAGGGCCGCGACAAGTGTTGAGGGGTGGGCAAGACAAGGGAGTTAGGAGCTTTCGCCCGGTCACTGGGCTGGCTGATCCAGCCGAGTCCGAGTCTAGACTTCAAGACGGAGCAGTGTCAACAGGTTTTGCGACCAAAAGACGACCCTCCACTGAACTGATTTCCGTTCGCCAACCGTTCGCCAATTTGGTCTATTAAGCGCTCTTACTTCAAGTAAACGTTGAACTTAGGTGGTTAAGTGATTGCAAAGAAATATCTTTACTACCTTAAGCACGGGTGCTACATTCCGCGCACCTTGTTGCTAAAGTGTTGACTGGCAACGGATTGCCACCAACCAAAGCACATTCCCTTGGGGCAGCAAGGCCAGAAACACCAAGCATCTTGTGGTCGAGACCACAGATTCAGTTAAGCAGCTTCTTAAAACTCGCAATGCCAATTCGCTTTGGAACCTCTGGATGGCGCGCCGTAATCGCAGACGAGTTTACGTTTGCCGGCGTGCGCAAAGTGACGGAAGCTATCTGCACGCATTTTGAGGACACCGCGCACGCTAACAATCCAATCGTTGTGGGACGCGACACCCGGTTTCTGGGCGAGCGCTTTGCGGCTGAGTGTGCGGACATCATCTCGGCTAAAGGATTCCGGGCCTTGCTTTGCACCGAGCCCACACCTACTCCCGTGATTTCCCACGCGATTCTCACTGAGAGTGCCGTTTGCGGGATCAATTTTACCGCCTCGCACAATCCGCCTGAATACAGTGGAATGAAGCTCTCCACTTCCGATGGAGCTCCCGCTCTTCCGGAGATCACTCGTCACGTGGAACGTCTGATTTCAGAGCCGCGAGCTACCAGCTCTTCGACCGGTACATACGAAACCGGCAAAACGACCCATGAACCTCACTCGCCGCGATTAGCGTATCTAGCGGATCTCGAAAACAAGATCAATTTCCACGTAATTGCCGGTGCCGCCGGACGATACGGCTTTGACCCACTGTGGGGCACAGGTCGCGGATACCTTGACGAAGCGCTCCGGATGCACGGACTCGAAGTTGAAACGATTCACGACTGGCGCGACGTTCTGTTCGGCGGACGCTCTCCGGAGCCCGAAGCCAGTCACCTCGAGGAACTTCGCGCTCTCGTTCTGTCGAAGGGATGCGTACTGGGTCTGGCGACGGACGGAGATGGAGATCGCTTTGGAGTAATCGATTCCAATGGCGCTTTCATCACGCCGAATCAACTCATCGCTGTTCTTTTTGATTACCTGGCAGAGTCAAGAAAGTGGAATGCTGGCGTAGCACGCTCAGTGGCAACGTCACACCTGGTGGACCGCGTGGCTGGAAAACGGGGCCTGCCCGTGTTTGAGACACCAGTTGGATTTAAATACATCGGAGAATTGATCAATGAAGACAAGATTATTCTTGGCGGCGAAGAATCGGCGGGATTGTCAATCAAAGGTCACTATCCGGAGAAAGATGGCATCCTTGCGTGTCTGCTGGCTGCGGAGGCAGTCGCAGCGCGCGGCGCGAGTCTGACGGAACAGTTGAATGCGCTCTACGCTCAGGTAGGCAGACTCGAGTCGGGAAGAATCGGTGTGCGTTTGACACCGGAACTGATGGGCTCTCTCAGCGAGAAACTACAACGGGAAGCCAGCAACATTGGCGGCCGTCAGGTTGAGGAGACAAATCGCACGGATGGAGTGAAGTTTATTTTCGCGGACGGTTCCTGGTTACTGATGCGCCCCTCGGGCACAGAACCGGTGGTCCGTATTTACGCAGAATCAGAATCAGCAAAGGACTTGGAGGTGCTTCTTGAGCAGGGTCGCAAATACTTATTGGGTTGATGAACGAATTCGCTCGCAACGGGTAGCACCAAGGGCAGCTTCTCCTTTCGCTCCAGTGCGT
>JBPCMM010000131.1:0-5209 GCA_051002255.1 Pyrinomonadaceae bacterium | reverse complement strand
ACCCCTGATGATATTGAAATATTGACCGTCCAGTCGGAAGGCCTGCCACATGTAGTCCGCAAGTTTTTCGATCTCGGTGTAATTCTCCGCGCACACGACTGTGTTCACGTTGAGTCGAAAACGATCTGTGTACTTGGCCTTCAGAGGATAGAGCGACTCGATGCAATCCAGAGCCTTGCCCCAATTTCCCGGCACTCCCCGAATACGATCGTGAGTTTCGCCATAACCATCGAGGGCGACGTTGAGATAGAGGTCGAGACTGGGATGCCGGCCGAGAGCCTGGTCAACAATCTCATAGACACGCGATTTGATCAGCGCGTTGGTGGGAATGATGACGCGATTGATTTCATTGTTGGCAACGAACGTATCGATAATCTCCGAGACGTCGCGGCGCAAGGTTGGCTCGCCGCCTGACAGCCATAGGTCAGTGATCGGCGGCATGCTACGCGAAACCTTCTCAATCTGAGCGAAGGTCATGTCGCCCGGATTATTCAACTCTTGGTGGTAGAAGCAGGTTTTGCAGAATGCGTTGCAGCGCGAAGTGACGAAGAGGATCACAGTGCCCAGCCGCAGCTCGCGTTTGCTATCTCGCAGAAGATGCACCAATTGTGCAGCTTTGTTAGGCATCGTGGCTAAGTTGAAGCGTCAACTCCTTGGAGTGCGCTGACCGGTCGGCGCTTTGTCCGGTCGCGACCTGTCGCGATCACGGTTTACTTGAGTCTAGTCAAAGCGGGCGTCAAGCCGCCACGGGCCAAAGCGGCGACTAGTCACCGCACTCCCCAAGGAGTTGACTGGTAATCAAAGCCTCCTCAAGTCTGTGCCACGAATGATGACAGCTTCAGTTGGCGATTTCAATTCGTACCTGATTCCCCGCCACTCAATCCGTCGCGAAAACATGGCCGCAATCGCGTTATAGAGAAAGAGTGCCGACGTTATCGGCCAAAGAAGCAAATGAGCTGGCAGCGTTCTGCTTAACTCTCCGCTGTACTTCGCTAGCGGCAGCTGTACCGCCCGCAACCGGATGTAACCTTTAAGTACCCCCAGGACAAAAATCAGGCATAGCAGCAACAAGGGGAGCCAAATCGACAGCCCCAGAAGGGCCCGCGTACTCACCAGCGCAATGCCACCGAAGAAAACCAGAACAAACAGGAGACTGCCTATGAAAGCCGCTTTCCACAGATGTGAAGCATAGACCCTCGTGATCTTTAACTGCCTGGTGGTGAACTCAATCAGTTCTCTGAACGTGCAGTCTTCCAGCGAAGCCGTCAAACAAGCCGGGACAAAACGGATTGGTAGATGGGCTTCCTTCAGCGCTTTGGTCAGCGCGAAGTCGTCTGAGACTGTGCCGCGCCAACGCTCCCTGATGTTCAGGCGTTCGAAGGTCTCGAGGCGAATAGCCGTCGAACCTCCCCAGCAAAAATTCTTATCATCGCTTTCCCCAAGCGCAGACGCGATCGATGCGTTCCAAACGGAACATAGGTGTGAAGCCAGACCTCCATGCAAAGGAATAAACCAACGATAACCGGTAGCGGCCCCGATGTGTTGATCGTCCAAAGGCGCAACAAGCGATCTGAGCCAGTGGATCTGCGGCCGTGCGTCCGCATCCACAAAGGCCAGGACCTCGCTCCGGGAATCGATCTTGCCGACGGCTGCTCGCAGGTTGTGGACCTTTTGTCCGCTGTCGACCGCGGCGCCGGCGATCACTACACGGCTGGAAATGTTCTTTTCGTGCGAACGTCCAGTAGCCGATGCGACCGATCGTTTGACCTCTTCGATCACGCTTAGCGAAGGGTCGCTTTCTTCGTCAGTAACGAAAATGATTTCATAGTCCGGATATTCCTGCTGGAACAGCGCTGTCAGGTTTTCGTGTAACCCTTTATCAAGTCCGCGTGTGGGAACAATGACAGAAACAAGAGGTGTGAAGTCTGGAAGGGGGCGCGCTGTTTCAAGGCGTACATATTCCGCGAAACGGATACCACTGCGAACAGAAAGAACACCAAGCCAGATAACAACAGCTGTAAGGAGGTAGAAGGCTAGCATTGCGCAGACTTCTCATTCACACCTGGCTTCAGCCAGGTGTGTTGCACACTGGGATTGCGAAGAAACCGTTTAAAACGGTTTCCGTTCGGCTTGTTGCAAATGATCGCCCGGCTAAAGCGCGGGCGTGAATGAGAGAATAAGTAGTTGACGCAGTTCGCAATTCTCATTCACTATTTTCTAACGCAGTTGTCCGTGAGGGTTGGGGGGCAAGGGCAAGTCGTCATCTTACTTGAGCGCCACTGATCCCAACACCGCCAGTGGCGCGAGCAATTTCTGCGCGAGGTTGATCAGCGGTTGTGGATAGACCCCGATGAAGATTATTCCGGCCAGCGAGACGATTAGCGCTGTACGCAGGGCTGGCGAGAGTTCGAGGGGTTGGTTATCAGCGAGGCGGTCACCGAGATACATTACTTTGATAAATCGTATGTAATAGTAGAAGGAGACTACGGTGTTGATGATCGCCCAAATTGCCAGCCAGTAGTACCAATTCTTTCCGTCGGTTTGTCCACGCTGTAGGAGTCCGCCGAACAGAAAGTATTTCCCGATAAAGCCCCCGGTCATCGGCAAACCACCCAGCGAGAGCATAAAAACCGCCATCATTGCCGCCATGCCGGGTGCTTTTTGGGCCAGCCCAGTCATGTCATCAACATTGTCACCGATGATCCCACGCCGGCGTAGACTGATGATGATGCCGAATGCACCCATATTCATCAACGTGTAAACCAGGAGATAGATCACCAGTCCGATGTATCCATAAGCATTTCCTGCAACTAATCCGAGCAGCAAGTAACCGGCATTTGAGATCGACGAATAGGCCATCAGACGCTTCGAATTTTCCTGCGTAACCGCCGCCCAGTTTCCGACCATAATCGTAATGGCCGCGACCAGTCCCAGCAGCGGCGCCCAGTCGGCCCTCATGGACGGGAGTGCTTCCATAAAAATTCGAGCGTAGAGCGCAAAACTCGCTGCCTTCGATCCGGTGGAAAGAAACGCGGTAACCGAAGTCGGCGCGCCCTCGTAGGCATCGGGCGCCCACATATGAAACGGCACGGCGGCGATTTTGAAGAATAGGCCCGCCGCGAGAGCGATCATTCCCAGAAGCAACATCGGGCGAAGTGTCGCCAAACCGGTGGACGCTTCGCTACTCTCTCCTACCGAAGCAACAATTTCGCCTACGCTGCGGCCGATCTCGCCCAGGTTGGTAGAGCCAGCAACACCATAAAGCATACTCATCCCATACAGCAGCACGCCCGATGAAAAAGCTCCGAGCAAGAAATACTTCATGGCCGCTTCGTTCGAACGCTTCTCTCGTTTCGTGAAAGCCACGAGAATATAAAAAGTCAGCGCCATCAACTCCAGGCTGATGTAAAGCGAGATGAGGTCATAGCCACACCCAAGAAACATCATGCCGACTGTAGCGAAGAGCACCAGGGCGTAATATTCGCCATGCTGCTCGCCCTCTATATCCAGGAAGCGCGTGGAAACGGCGATGGCCAAGGCGGCGGCAACCAGGAAGATGGATTTGAAGAGCAGCGCGAAGCCATCGATACGAATCATCCCGTAGAAGCCATCGAGGGGCAAAATGTCGCGACTGTACCACCATTGCACTCCCAACGAAGCGGCGGCCAGGGCGATACCCACCAGAGCAAAATAAGCAGTCACCTTGCTCTTCCGATAAGGAAGAATCACTTCCATCACCAATGCGATACACGCGCATACGGTCAGAATCAGCTCCGGCGCGATCAGTTGGAGGTCGGCCAGGTTGAATAGAGCTGTCGTGTTGGCTTGGAGAAGAAACATAAGCAAATTTTAGATTTGCAATTTTAGATTTTTGATCTCGAGTATTCTAAGTAACACATCCATCGAGTTGGTCTTAAACTACTTAAGGCTGATCGGACATTTTTCGCTGACATTTTCTGGATCTCATCTCGTTGAGCTTCGTGGTGCTTCGTAAATCGTTTCCTTCGCCGAGAAATGAGAACGATCCACGAAATCACACCAACGAACACGAACAAGAAGTCAACAATGCCAAATGCAAATCAAAAATCAGAAATCTAAAATCACTTTACCGCGGCCCGTTGGGGGTCGGTCGGGGGCATGCCGGGAATCTGATAGTCCGGACGAATCTGTCTCACCACGGCATTGACCGGTCGCTGTATGAAGTCGAGGAAAGGTTTTGGGTAGATTCCGATCCAGAAAGACATGATAACCAGCGGAATCATGTAGGCCCATTCACGAGCATTCATATCGGAGAGTTTTTCATTTTTCGGATTATCGATGGTCCCAAAAAACATTCGCTGATAGAGCCAGAGCATGTAGGCCGCATTCAGAATGATTCCCAGCGCCCCCCAAGCGGCCCAGGCCGGATTGGCTTCAAACGCTCCTCGCAAAGAAAGGAACTCCGAAATGAACACGCAAAGCAACGGCAAACCAATAGCCGTCATGGCCATAGCTAGAAACACAGCAGAATATCCCGGCATGACGTGGGAGAGGCCGCCAAACTCCGCGACATTCCGCGTGTGACGCCGTTCATAGATTATGCCAACCAGAAGGAAAAGCGCCGCTGAGTAGATGCCGTGATTGATCATATGGAGCACGGCTCCGTTAACGCCGTTCGGATTCAGCGAGAACAATCCCAGGATCACAATTCCCATTGAAGAAACCGATGAGTAAGCAACGAGTTTCTTTACGTCGCCATCTTTCTTCACCACGAAGTACATGGCCGCCAGAGCACCGTAGATGATCCCCACAATCGCCAGAAAAATCATGATGCTGCGAACACCAAAGGCACCGAAGTATGCTTGATCGGCAGAAGCAGCCGGGAACATCGGCAGGTTGAAGCGGAAGAAGCCGTAGGTCCCCAGTTTGAGCAGGATGCCGGCAAGGATCACTGAACCGGCAGTGGGAGCCTCGACGTGCGCATCGGGCAACCAGGTATGAAACGGAAACATCGGCACCTTGATAGCGAAGCCGAGTGCGAAGGCAAAGAAAAGAAGCACTTCTACGGTAGATACACTCCCCGCAGACAAAACGGTCCCCATCGCCTGCAGGTAGAGGATGTTGAAAGTGCCGGTTCCATTCTGTGCTGCGGCCTGTAATGTTGATGAGACCATTGCGGCAGCGTCAGGATTGCCGGCCAGCAAATCGATTGTTCCCTGCGTGATTCTAC
>JBPCMM010000130.1:0-7189 GCA_051002255.1 Pyrinomonadaceae bacterium | reverse complement strand
CGGCGCGGTTGGCTTCGCAAAAGACGAATCGAATCTTAAGAACCAAGAGTTATTTTCTTAGCCAGCCAAATAGGCCGTGAACTACGGCCTCGCGGTTCTCTTCATAGATAGCTCTGGTGAGCGGGATATTCATGGGACAAACCTGCACGCAGTTTTGCGCATTGCCGCAGTTGGTGATGCCATCTTCCTGCAGCAGCGCTTCGAGGCGTTCGTCACGCGTCATCTTGCCTGTGGGGTGCATGTTGAAAAGACGAACCTGTGCAATCGCCTGCGGCCCAATGTAGTTATCGCCATCGTACTGCGGACAGGCCTCAAGACAGCAGCCACACGTCATACAGCGTGAGTAAGCGTAGCGTTCCTGCACGTCGTCTTGATCCATTCGGGGGCCGGGGCCGAGATCGTGAGTACCATCGAGTTCGATCCAGGCGTGAACACGCTTTAGGTGATCGAACATTTGCGAGCGGTCAACAACGAGATCCCGAACGTTCGGAAACTTAGACATGGGCTCCAGTTTGATGGGCTGATCGAGATTATCGATCAAAGCCGAGCACGACTGCCGCACTCTTCCGTTGATGACCATCGTGCAGATGCCGCACACCTGCTCAAGACAATTCATGCTCCAGACGGGCGGCGTCGTGGGCCGGCCGTCAGCGGTTACCGGGTTCTTCTGAATCTCCATCAGGCAGGAGATGATGTTGAGATTCGGGCGATAAGGAATGTTAAATCTTTCCCAGTATTGCGGTGAATCGGGATTGGCACGCCGCCTGATATGGATCTCGACAGATTTGCGTACGTTTGCTGACATGAAATTAAGCCTTGGCTGCGTCCTTCTTGGCCTTGCTGTAATCCCGCTTGCGAGGAGTGATCAGTGAGACGTCGACAGCCTCATAGGAAATCACCGGCCCTTCGCCGGAGTACTCCGCTATAGTCGTCTTCAAAAACTTCTCATCATCGCGGTCGGGAAAATCCGGTTTGAAGTGTGCGCCGCGCGACTCGTTACGATTCAAAGCCCCGAGAGTAATCACGCGCGCCAGCTCGAGCATATTGTCCAGATGCCGCGCGTGGGGTAGGGCCATGGTAGCCCACAGATTTGAATCATTAATCGAGATGCGCTGGTAACGATCCATCAACTCCAGCAACTTGTTATCCGTCGCCTTTAGCTTATCGTTGTAACGCACAACAGTGACGTTGTCGGTCATCCACTTGCCCATCTCCTGATGAAGCACATACTGATTTTCGTTTCCATTTTGCTTAATCAAGGCATCATTGATTTCACGTTGCCGCATTAATTCCTGTTGGTAAATGCGGGAACCATCTGCGCCGTTGCTCTCAATGTTCTTGGCGAACTCGATTGCCGCCGGCGCCGCCACAAAACCGCCAAAAACGCAGCTCACCAGAGAATTCGCGCCCAGGCGGTTAGCGCCGTGAATTGAATAGTCACATTCACCTGCGGCCAGCAGACCGGGAATGTTTGTGCGCTGATTAAAATCTACCCAGAGCCCGCCCATCGAATAGTGGACGCCTGGGAAGATCCGCATCGGCACATGGCGCGGATCGTCGCCTACGAACATTTCGTAGATTTCCAGAATCGCGCCCAGCTTGCGGTCGAGTGTTTCCGCGGGAATGTGTGTCAGATCGAGATAGACCTGATTGTGGCCGCCGATGCCTTTCCCTTCGATACACACCTGAAAGATCTCGCGGGTGGCAATGTCGCGCGGAACCAGATTGCCGTAAGCGGGATATTTTTCTTCGAGAAAATACCAACGCTCTTTTTCCGGGATCGAAGAGGGTGAGCGCGTATCACCCGGCTGCCGCGGAACCCACACACGGCCACCCTCACCGCGCGCAGATTCCGACATCAAACGCAGCTTGTCTTCGCCAGGTATCGAGGTTGGGTGAACCTGGATGAACTCGCCGTTCGCATATTGCGCGCCCTGCTGATAACAAGCGGAGACTGCACTGCCCGTACAGACCATAGAGTTAGTCGACTTGCCGAAGATCAGACCCGGGCCGCCGGTAGCCATGATCACAGCATCAGCCGGGAACGCTTTCAGTTCCAGGGTCTGCAAATTCATGGCGATGAGCCCGCGGCACACCTCGGCGCCATCGAGCACCAGCGATATCATCTCCCAGTGTTCATACTTCTTAACTTTACCGGTCACCTCGAATCGGCGTACCTGCTCGTCCAGGGCATAAAGTAACTGCTGGCCGGTGGAAGCGCCGGCAAAGGCCGTGCGATGATGCTTCGTTCCACCGAAGCGACGGAAGTCGAGCAGTCCTTCCTGAGTTCGGGAGAAGGGGACACCCATGCGATCGAAGAGGTAAATGATCGAGGGCGCCATCTCGCACATGGCTTTGGCAGGAGGTTGATTCGCGAGGAAGTCGCCGCCGTAGACCGTGTCGTCAAAGTGTTCCCACGTCGAGTCGCCCTCGCCCTTCGTGTTGACAGCGCCGTTGATGCCGCCTTGAGCGCAAACCGAGTGGGATCGCTTCACCGGGACGACTGAGAAGAGATCGACGGAGTGACCTGCTTCCGCAATCTTCATCGCCGCGGCGAGACCTGCAAGTCCGCCGCCTACGATTGCTATCTTGATTCCGTTGCTTGCCATCCCTTAGAGAAGACCTCCCAGTAATCCGCCCGGACGTATGAAAGCGACCGCCGCGTTGATACCAACCAGTAGCAGCACGATACCAAAAGCTATGCAGGCGTAGCCTGTCAGACGTTGGGCGCGTTCGCCAATCGTTATGCCCCAGTCGACCATGAACAGCCAGATGCCGTTGGCGAAATGCCAAACGGTTGCCGTAATGCCGACCACGTAGATCAGGAAGATAGGCACCATGCGAAATTCTCCGGAAACAATGTCGAAGGCCAAATCCGGCCGGTGGGCCACAGAAATCGAGTTCAACCCGGGAATCATGCCGAAGCGGAAGTTCAGCACATGGAAAGCGATAAAGAAGAAAAGCACCACGCCCGTAATGCGCTGGATTAAGTAAAACCAATTACGCGGATAGGGATAGTTTAAGTTATTGGGTCGGGCCTCCATCGTGATCACCAGACCATAGACGGCGTGATAGATGAGGGGAATAAAGATTCCACCGATCTCGACGAAGAGAATGTAGGGGAGTGACTGCAGGTCCTCAACAGCCTTGTTGAAGGAGGCCGGGCCGTCAATGGCTTTCGAGTTTGTATAAAAGTGTTCCAGCAGGAAGATCCCTAGCGGAACTATTCCTGATAACTGATGCAGCTTGCGCAAGACGAAAGTCCGGCTCAAATGAGTCGCCAAGCACGCACTCCTTTACCGCTGAGCTTTGGCATGGAGGCCAATGACCCTGTATCCGCGCTAAATGAATAAGAATTATGCAGAGCAACTAAATTATAGTTACAAGTGCGTGAAATGCAAAACTTGGATGATCGTAGGTAGGATGATTCAATAGCGCCGGGGGCGCGACCGAAGGTAGCCAGGGGCAAGCGCTTGGCGCGCCGCCCCTGGGTTACGTCAATACACGACTCGCCCTGAAAGGGCGTAGGAACGTCGCAACACGAGAGTTCGTGGATGCTTAAACTCTAGAGTGAATGAACACGATGTTGGGTGACGCCCGGTTTCGCCCCTTCAGGGCACGGTTACGTTTCCAGAACTTGATCCAGGGGCTGCGCGAAAAACCGCTTGCCCCTGGCTACCTTCTGCCGCGCCTCCGGCGCTAGTTGAGTGGTGTGATTTGGCGGATCGATTTGGTTACGCGGCGAAACCAAGGCTTACTGACAACTGGCAACTGACGTTTCCGGTCAGTTAAGCAGATTGAGTTGTGACTGAATCAATCCATCGCCAATTAGAGCGGAGGGAACGTAGGTCGGATGATCTTGAATGAAAGCATTTGCTGCGTTTGCATCGAGCAGGCGTGAGAATAAATAACCGCCCAGGACCACGCCATCGCCAAACAACGCGTGGTCTGGAAGAAAGAGAGTACCGTCTCCTAATACAACACCGTCAGAGACCATGATGCCGTCACCTAGTACCACGCCATCGCCCAGCACCACGCCGTCAGCTATTAGGATGCCGTCGCCTAGCACTACTCCATCGCCAGCACCATGCCGACGCCATAGATCTTCTGGTATTTCATGATCAGGTTGGTCCCGGTCGCATAGGTGTGGTTGACCAGAATACCCTGCGCCCACGCGACCTTTTGACCGGCGATGGTGCTTTTTGGCGTCGATGGCCAGTAAACGCTGACGATAGAGGCGTGTGAAAACCCCAAGACATGTTTCTCGACGCGTAGCGGCGGTCTGAATTTAGCCCGGCGTTTCAACGCCTGGTCCGATTCAACCACTCTGCCTCGTCGCGTCAGCGACGGCTGGACAGGGGCCAATTCAGGCGTCGCTGACGCGACGCGGACAATCCAGCCAATACTTCCCACCTTTGAAAAGCTGGGCTAAATTCAGAACGCCGCTACGCGTCGAAAACCTCTCGCGCTGTGTTGTGTGCAGAGTTTTGACTCGGTCTCGATAACAGCTAGGTCCCCTGAAATAGGTTGTCGCCGCGACTGTGGGTTAGTATCTGCGGAAGTTCATAACCAAGCATGTTGTCGAGGTGCGACGCTGTTAGAAGAACTGACAAACTTATCAGCATCTGAATTGGTGCGACTAATAATCGGGAAACAGGCGTCGCCCGTTGATGTGGCTCAGAGTCACCTGGAGCGGATAGAACGATTGAACCCGGCACTGAACGCGATCGTCACTATCGCTCCGGATCTTCTGGACCGGGCCCGACAAGCCGAAGCCTCGCTGATGCGCGGTGACACTCTTGGTCCACTCCATGGCTTGCCGCTTACGATAAAGGACACCATTGAAACTGCAGGCTTACGCAGCACCAGCGGATCTGTGGTGCGTGCGCAATTTGTTCCTCGCGACGACGCTCCCTCCGTCGCGAGTCTGAGGGCGGCCGGCGCAATTATTATCGGGAAAACGAACGCAGCCGAAATGGCGATGGATTACACCGCCGACAATCCTGTCTTCGGCAGGACGAATAATCCTCACGACACCTCGCGTTCGCCAGGCGGATCTAGTGGAGGAGAAGGTGCGGCTATCGCCACCTGCATGTCTACCGGCGGGCTGGGAAGTGACCTGGCAGGGTCGATTCGGATCCCCGCACACTTTTGCGGCATCTCAGGATTGAAACCGACCACAGCAAGCGTTCCGGGCGCGGGTCAATTTCCACCCAGCATCGGTCCCTATTCGCTGGGGGCGGCGATTGGTCCAATGGCGCGCCGCGTTGAAGACCTTCGCCTTCTTTTTAGCGTTCTTCGCGGAGCTGCGATCCCAAGAGCGAAACCGGAATCAGACTCTCTGCTGAACAAGAGCGCCGCAATGCGTGGCTGTCGCGTCGCCTGGTACACGGATGATGAAGTTGCTCCGGTTACGGAGGAGACCCGTCTCGCAGTAGCGCGTGCTGCAAATGCTTTAAACGATGCGGGGCTGATCGCGGAGCAATGTCGTCCGCCCGGCGTAGAGCGTGGCTACGAATTGTGGCTCAAGTTGTTTTCGCGAGCCGCTGTGGTGCAGCTTCGCAATGTTTACAGGGGCCGGGAGCAAGAGGGCGGTGACTTTGTGCGCTGGCGCCTCGCTACCGCCGACGATACTCCTCCTCCGCCGCTTGACGAGTACATAAGCGCCTGGATGGAGCGCGATCGTCTCAGGCTAGCTCTGAACCAGTGGATGACTGAAGTTCCGCTGCTGGTGGCTCCGGTTGGGGCAACGCCGGCCCTCAAACATGACGCACTCAAGGTAACGATCGGCGGGACAACCTTGAGCACCTTCCGCGCTTTCAGTTACTCGCAGACATTCAATGTTTTCGACCTGCCTAGTGTCTCTGTGCCTGCGGGCGTTTCAGCGGAAGGATTGCCAATTGGGGTGCAAATTGTCGGTCGGCCCTTCGAAGAAGAGACCGTGTTGATTGCGGCGGCGATTGTTGAAGAAGCACTTGGTGGATGGAAGTCGCCGCTCCGGGCTGACAAGGCTTAATCGAGAAGACTCTATGTGCTCCGAATTACGCTTTCAGCGTATGCGCTTCCATTCTGCAATCACCTGCAGCGCAACCGGAAGCCAAGCGCTTCCAAAGAGCGCCGCCGATCCGATATAGTTCTAAATAGCAATCACCTAATTTTCCACGCGTTCGATCGTATACCACGGAGGCAAATTCATGGAGGTTCTGCTTACTTTCTTCTTCTTCGGTTTTATTGCGATTGTGCTGTTAGTAATCGCAGCGAAAACGATCAGGATAGTCCCTCAGGCTACGGTCATGCTGGTCGAGCGACTCGGCCGGTTCGACAAAATAGCCAGCAGCGGACTGAACATCCTCATCCCTTTTTTCGACCGCCCGCGCGCTGTTTATTGGACCAACGCACGTCCCGGCATGACTTCTATCGACCTCCGTGAACAATATATCGACCTGCCTCCGCAACCCGTGATCACGCGGGACAATGTGACCATCCACGTCGACTCGGTGGTTTACTGGCTAGTTACGGATCCGGTTAAAGCGGTATACGAAATGAATGATTTGGTTGGTGGCATTGTGCAATTGACGATTACCGGCATGCGCGCGGTCATGGGCGAGATGGACTTAGACCACACACTCTCCTCTCGAGATCAAATCAATTCCAAGTTGCGAATTATTCTGGACGAAGCGACAGACAAATGGGGCGTGAAGGTGACTCGTGTTGACGTCAAGAATATCAATCCTCCGGAGGACGTTCGGATCACCATGGAGAAGCAGATGACCGCTGAACGCAATCGCCGGGCACTGGTACTTCAGGCGGAAGGCGATAGGCAGGCAAACATAACCCGCGCGGAAGGCGAAAAGCAGGCGGCAGTAACTCGGGCCGAGGGCGACAAGCAGTCAGCGATACTTCAGGCCGAGGGTGCGGCGCAGGCGCGTTTACGCGCGGCGGAAGCCGAGTCGGAAGCTATCAACCGCATCACGCAGGCGATCGGCACCGGCGATCCAGCGCAATACCTGATCACGACGCGTTACATCGAGAGTCTGAGAGACATGACGCGAAGCAATAACTCTAAGGTCATCTTCATGCCAATCGAAACCTCGGCGATGCTATCGAGCATCGGCGCGATCAAGGAAGTATTTTCTCAAACCGGCGAAAAGAGTGGAGAAACTCCGCCCCCGCCTCCTAAGCCGCGGCA
>JBPCMM010000129.1:0-13816 GCA_051002255.1 Pyrinomonadaceae bacterium | reverse complement strand
GCGCCGGCGCCGGCGAATCTTAGCGCGCATGCCCGGCCAATACCCGATGTTGCACCAGTAACGAGTACGACCTTTCCGGCGAATTCTGCGTCCATCTCATCGACCCTTTCTTCGTTTCTGCAGATTCGATAATTAAGCCCAGCATAGATTGACAGGTGAAGCCCAAAAAGCTGACTATGTGCAAAACACTCTTGTGTCGGAGGGGACACAGGCGTGAAACCCGACCCGTTTTCTCCCGGTTTCAAGTTGCCAGGACCGCGCCTAAGCGCACTACCATCCCCTCAGAGGGAATCTGTTGGCCAACAACCCAGCCGATCAGTTCTTTCCGCGAACAGCGCGCTCAACAATGCGAAGCTCAGGCGATACCGCGCGCAGGCGTTCCTCTCGAGCTCGAATGCCTTCGAGCACAGGATACATGATTGCGGCAGTCGCAGCAGCGATCGCGCTGTTCTTTGCCTTGTGGTGGATGCTAATTGTGGGGGGTGACGAAGCACCCTGGGTTCCAGCCGGTCTTGCATCCAGCGTCGTGCTACTTGTGGCGCTATCGGCGCGCGAAGTTGTAATGCGGCGTGCCTGGACTCGTTATCTCCTGGAGCACAGTATTCCCGAGAGTGCGCGGGTCAGCAGTGACAAGCCAAATGCCTCGACTAAAAGCTATTCCACTTCGGTGCATGCAGCGGCGCTTGCGACAATTCAGAAACAATCCGCGGAAGCTGACGCAGCCTCAAGTCCGGATTCTCATCTGGATGTCTTTCATCTCTGTCAGAATTACCTTGCCAGCACCGATGAAGCTTTGCGCGCAAACAATCTTCCTCCCCAAAAGCGAAATTCAATGCGGGCGGGACAAGAGAGGGTTCGGACACTGAAGAAGAACCACCTGCTCACCTGGGCTCGGGACTCTTCGCGAATCCTAACCAACGAGGCTCAGAAGCGGGTTCGAGTGTCTGATAAGATCGAAACGGCTAATCGCGCCGTTGATTGTCTGGACTATGCCCTGCAGGCTTTTTCGGAGGAGCACGAACTAACCGAATCGAAGCTGGCGATTAGGGAGTTCATTGCTTCTGTGAAGGTCGCACATTGGGTGGAACTCGCTGAACGGGCTGCGTTCAAGGGGCATTACCGGCGTGCAATTGATCGATACAAGGATGCGTTATTCTACCTTGAGCGCGAATCTGTCAGCGAGGATACGAGAAAAGCAGGAGCAGAGAGGATCGGGCGGGAGATCGAGTTACTTCGAGTCCGGCTCAAGTTGCCGCACATAGAGCCCCAATGAGCGAACATTTGAGAAGGGAAGGTTCATAAGTTGATCTCACAAAGATGCCCCAAGTGTAGAGGCTCGCGAATCCGACGAGGCTATAAGCCAACCCCACTACTTTTGCGCTTGGTTGGCATCTACCACCTTTTGTGCGATCATTGCAACTTGCTTTTTACCGGCTTTGCGGTGCCAGGGACGGTGCGAAAAGCGAGGTGGAAAACCCGCGCCGCGCCAGTAATAGCAAACGATAAAGGAAACTGAAACAGAACCCCCCGGTACTTGTAGCTTGTTTCCGACTTCCGTTCACTTAAGCTAATTTTGAGACGGATGTCTCGGAGCTGAGGTTTTCTATGAAAGTAAAGATTTTCTTGTTTGCGGCAGGTTTCGTTTGTTTTGTTTTTGTTGGCCCAGGGCAAGCCCAGGATCAAGCCCCAGCGCCATCACTGTCTTCATCGTCGGTAGATAACCAGGGAATCAGAAATTATTTGCTCGGGCCAGGCGATATTCTGGACGTTAGAATTTTTGGACAACCCGATCTCAACTCGACTGCCGAAGTTGATACCGACGGCAATATTACTTCTCTTCCATTTCTTGAAGAGCCTATACCCGCAAAATGTCGAACCGAAAAGCAAGTTCAAAAGGATATTGCAACCGCCTACGCAAAATATCTCAAGAAGCCGCAGATCAGCGTTCGCATAGCGCAACGAAATATTCGACAGCCCGCGACCGTGTTTGGAGCCGTCAGACAACCTACGAGAATTCAGATGCAGCGTAAGGTGCGTCTCAACGAGTTGATGGCCGCTTCAGGTGGATTCACAGAGCGGGCGGCGGGAACGATTCAGATTCTTCACACGGAACCGGTAATGTGCCCGGCGCCTGGTGAGGAAGCCGAGGCTGCTCCTATTGATGGGACAAAGGTTCCCCTAACCTTGGTAAAGATTTCTGAACTCCGCGCCGGCAAACTCGACGCTAATCCTGTAATTCGCCCGGGCGATTACATATTGGTAACCGAGGCGGAACCTGTGTACATCACTGGAAGTGTGGTAGCTCCTCAGGGTGTTTTCATGCGTGAGCAACTTACGCTCGGTCGGGCTCTGGCTATGGTTGGGGGCGCAAAGAAAGAGGCTAAGACCACAGACATTAGGATCTACCGGCAAAAACCGGGATCTGCGGAACAAGAGACCATTCACGTAGACTACGCAGCGATTAAGAAGAAGCAAAAACCGGATTTTCTACTGGAAGCTTACGATATTATTGAAGTACCAGAAGCCGGAATGTTTTCTTCGACCCGTATCGGGACAACATTAATGGGAGCTGTGTCTGGAGTTTTCAACAAAGCTATTGGCGGCCAGGTACTGCCCACGCGCATTCTTTATTAGTCAATTGCGAAAAACAAGGGTTTGAGACTGCCGCTACCAAACTCGGTTCGCCGATGTAGATTCTTGAGGGTCGAGCTACCAGGGCATATCTAAATGATTCGAAAAGCAAACAGAGGACGCAACAGAAAATTCGTCACCTTCGCGTGGATAGCTGCGCTCACTTTTCTTACGATCTTTCTTATTTATCGAGAGCTGACCGCTATTCTCTATATCCTCGCTACTTTTGGTGTGACTGCACTCCTGATTGTCGTGGCGCTTGCAGATCTGTCTAAACATGAGAAGTTTACTCCAGAATCAACTCAAGCAGACGATGCAGCAGCTATTGGAAGCGGTCTAAGTTCTTCGACCCGAACCAGTAAACCCTGAGAGTTGCCGTTGCGGATTCTCGCGCTCTAAAATTCGCGTTGCCTTGCCTTAATTGTTCCCTCCCGCACCCAAGTATCGCGCGATTATTAACTTAGCCAAGTTGTTGATAGTTTAACGAGACTGTTGCATAATCCGGCTGCGTTCACCTCCCCGGTGGACGAAGCGGTCGCGTGGGGTGAGGACACGTGGCCTTAGGGTGGGGGCTGTGGGAGGCCCCCGCCCGCTTTTTTGTGCGAAAGAATAAACCGTCGTGAGCTGGTCCAATTTAAACGCTGTTGGCGGGCCACCGAATTGGCATAGAATTCGGCGCGGTCGGAGTGCTTGCGCTATGACTTGCGCGGCGATTGCCGTTTCGCTTTCAGCATCCGAAGCGTCGGCCAAGCGTGCATGTTAGATGGTTAGTCGGGAATAGCTGGCGAGGAATTTAGAAAGCAGCTTGGGTGCGGCAGGAACGATTGCTTAGCCGGCGTTTTCTCCGTTACGAGTAGCCAGAAAGCAGGAGCGGCAGTAAACCGGACGTCCCTGGGACGGATAAAAAGGCACGGTAGTTTGTTGTCCACATTGCGCGCATTGAACAGACACTTCGATGCGCTGTCGAATTCCGGATGACTGAGCCGCTGCGATTGCCGCGAGCCGTTCATTTTTGGCCTGTTTGCAAGGTTTGCAACGCTTAGGTTCGTTCTTCAAACCCTTGTCGTGAAAAAAGACCTGCTCTCCGCCGGTCCAGATAAAATTCTCACCGCAATCCACGCATTTGATTGCGCGATCCGGATACTCGCTATCAGCACTCGCTTGCGCTTCGCTGGCGAATTCCATTTGTGACATGATCTTGCTCCCTGGATCGCTCACTTATGTGGCACGTTGGTGGGGTCGATTTAGCTATCCGACTGACTCAAAAGGAAGCCGCTGGTTTCCGCTGATGAATGCGGAGGTGAAGCCGCCCCCTAATGGCTGACTTGGCAAAGTATAACTATGGCGAAACTGTGTCAAGACCTGCCGCGCTAATCTTGACAGGCCCCTGACCGCATGCAAGTATCCGCGCAACTGCTAACGTGAGCACTTGGAACATTTCACCGTGAAGACTCAACTCTCGTTGCAACCCACTCAACGCCTAACGAGGAGTTTTATCTCTGGTTAAGGCCACACACAAATGAAAGTATTGGTACTTGGCTCGGGTGGCCGCGAACATGCGATCCTTTGGTCCCTTAATAAGGCCTTAGGCGTTGCGCTCGAGCTTTATTGCGTTCCCGGGAATGCTGGTATTGCTGAGATCGCCAGGTGTAAGCCAATTTCTTTAACCGACCACTCCGGCCTTATTGAGCTCGTAAAGTCAGAGGCAATAGACCTTACCATTGTGGGCCCGGAGGCACCTCTGGCCGATGGCATCGTGGACGAGTTTGAGCGTAAGGGGCTTGCGATTGTCGGACCCAGCCAGGCTGCTTCTCGTCTTGAATCGAGCAAAGCCTTCGCCAAAGATTTCATGGCTCGCCACAGGATACCCACGGCTGACTATCGTGTTGTTAGGTCGGCAGGGGAAGCCGAAGAGATTCTGCGAGGTGGAGCTTTTGGTCCGGCATCGTCGCGCACGGTCGTTAAGGCGGATGGGCTCGCAGCCGGTAAAGGCGTGATAGTAGCTAATTCGCGCGCTGAGGCCGAAGAATCCGCACGCATGCTCATGAGCGGCGAACTGGTTGGCCCCGAGGCGGCGAGGCAAGTCGTCATCGAAGAGGCTCTCTACGGCACGGAGGCCTCGCTGCTGCTGTTCGCAGATGGTCGCGACTATGCCCTAATGCCGCCCGCACGCGATCACAAGTGCATCGGTGAGAATGATATGGGTCCTAACACTGGCGGGATGGGCGCTGTTACCGGAACATCTATTCTGGAAGTAGTTACGCTCCAACGCGTTGTTCGCGAGGTCGTTGAACCCACACTCGCGGGCGCTCGAGCGGAAGGCTTCCCTTTTCGCGGCGTGCTCTTTCTCGGACTGATGTTAACCGCTGATGGTCCGAAGCTCCTGGAGTTCAACGTCCGCATGGGAGATCCTGAAACTCAGGCGATACTTGTAAGGCTGAAGACCAGCCTCCTTGATATTTTTGAAGGTATCCGGACAGGAAGACTCCGAGACGTCAAAGTGGAATGGACCAATGACTCCTCAGCCTGCGTGGTGCTGGCAAGCCAGGGCTATCCGGCTCAGTACAACGTGGACGTCCCGATTGAAGGGCTGAATGGCGTTGCTGCCCTTGAAGACGTCACAGTTTTCCATGCGGGCACAAAGAAGTCGGAAGCGGGCCAGTTGGTCACCGCGGGCGGACGAGTTCTGGGAGTGACTGCAAGGGGCGAGACGTTGGAAAAGGCACTTGGCCATTGCTACAAGGCCGTTGAGCTAATCAAATGGGAAGGGATGCAGTACCGGCGCGATATCGGCAAATTTAGGGAACCCACCGTCCAATGCAAGTAGCTGAACCGGACTCCAGGATATGAGCGCAACTGCTGACTATGGATGAATCTAATCTTCGATTTTTTCTTCTCGGCTTGTTCCACAGAATAGCCCGGTAGCGCCCTTTTCTGGAGACTGTCAGTAAGTGCTGTTATACTTCGGATTCGTTTTTCGGCTGGTAATTTGAACCGCCCGCGGTCAAGCATCGTACAGAAACATATGCGGCCGGACAGAATTTTGGTCGGACCGGCAAAAACAGAGGGGCCAATGCTGAGCTCGGACACCTTATTGCTGGAGGATGGCTGACAAATGGGACTTTGGAGCAGGGTTAAGCGCTCAATGCGCGCACTGTTCGGTGGCTTAGTCGAGGCGACTGAAAACCCCGAACTAGTACTGCAGCAGACTATTAGAGACATGCGTGACCGCGTCCCCGAGTTGAACAACTCCGTAGCGCAGGTGATGGCTACCGAGAAGCTTCTGGGCAAGAGCAAAGAACGCCTTGAAACTCAGGTCGTCGACCTCGATTCGAAGATTCGGGCCTCGGTAAAGATGGGGCGCGACGATATTGCCACCGCCTACATCGGCCAGCTTCAGCAGGCCCAAGTGGACCTGCAAAAAACTTCGCAGCAACTTGAGCATGCCACTCTGGCGTCAAAACAGGCGCTCAAAGCCCGCGATAATTACGTTTTGCAAATGCAGCGGCGTACCGCTGAGGCGATGCAACTGATTAATCAGTCGAAGCAGGCAAAGCTCCAGGAACAGTTGGCGCAGACGATGGAGTCTTTCCAGATCGGGGACGACGCTTCGACTTTCAATGAGATGCGGGACAAAATTGATCGTCGCGCAGCCGCCGCAGAGGCCAAAATGCAACTTGGCTCGGCTTCCGTTGATAATCAAATGCAGGAGATTGAGCGTGAAGCGATGGATATGCAGTTGCAGGATAAGCTGCTGTCTTACAAACGCGATATGGGACTATTGCCAGCCTCAACCTCTGACGGTGATCGGCAAGCTCTGCCCGCAGCCGGTGAGACTAGTACAGGCGATCAGAAGAGCGCTGTGTTGAACAATGGCGGTCGTAATAACTGAGCGCAAAATTCTCAGGTGGATCCCGAAATGGTCCTTCTTCTTCGTTCTTCAAGTCTATGGCCGAGTTTCCGAAGTTTGATGTTAAGTATCTGAAAGAGGCTTTTAAGGAACCCCTTAATTTCTGGGGGATGGCAGGGTTTGCCGTCGCCGCCGCCTACGTTCAAGATGTTACCCCGCTCGCTGCAGCGCTCGCTGTCGAAACTGCATACCTAGTTACCGTGCCAGCCACAACACTGTACCGACGCCTGGTCGACCGCCGCGAAAAGCAGCGGCTTAATAAGTTACGCGAGCAGCAGCGCGAAGCTCAAATAAAAGGGTTCGATCCTCGCGAGCGCGAAGCCGTGGAGTACCTGCGTTGGATGAAAAACCAGATCTATTCCAATTACAAGAAGTTTACCGGCACCAAACAGATTCCCTCGAACATTCAAAGCTTGGACCAGCGCTGGGAAGATTTCGTAGACCTGTTGGATGTCTATCGCCGTCGCAAGCAACACCTCAGATCGATTAACCGCCAGGCCGTGCAAAATCAACTGGTGCAGGCTGAAAGATCAGTTGAAGCTTCACGAGATGATCGCGAGAAGCGCATACAGCAATCAAACGTCGAGATCCTCCGGAGAAGGGTTGCCGCTTTCAAGGATATCGAGAGGTCAGTGAAGCTCGTAGAAGGCCAGTTGCAGTCCATCGAAAACTTCTTTGGATTGGTAAACGATCAGGTTGTGACCTTGCCGACCCCGGAAAGGGTCTCCTCGCTCGATTTCGAGCAGTTGAGTGATTCGATTGCAATGACCAAGCAGATGCTGGAAGAAACCTCAGATACCTTCGCCGCACTTGATACGCATAACCGCGACATCGGCAATTACGAACTCCTCCTCTCCAATAGCTCGTCTTCTAAATAGCCTGGACGTCGTCCATATCCTAGTAGACATTTGGGGCTCCGTTCGTGCGGGTCTGGGGACCATTAGCCGCTGAGGGATGAAGGTCCGCAAGCTTCTCCGGTACTGGTGCAGTTTGGCTTACGTCGACAATGCCACTCCACTACGGAACCGCGAGCGGTAGCGACCGGATCCTAGACTCAATTCGCCTAGATTGCGGATTTGTGGGATTGTTGAGTGTTGGATCCGGTCGCTACCACTCGCGGCGCCACAAGGCTTCATCTGGCAAGGTTAAAACTGCACCAGTACCAGCCAGTCCGGCCGCTTACCATCCCCTCAAACATGGACTATAATTCTCTCGTGACTTTGCCTCTCTCTCGGTCGAAAAATGCGAGGTCAAATCTCCCGAACAGAGTGAAAAAAGACCTTGAAACGACGGCGTATCAGTAAGTTAGTTGTTAAAGTTGAGTCTCAATTAGCACACTCTATTGCACTGAGAAAAAAGATGACCACAACATATTGACATGGGTGTTACAAAGATGTATATTGCGCTCCGCTTGAGACGAGGCGGGTTGATTTGGAGCAGCGACACGCACCTTAGTTGCTGTTCGGCAAGCGTTTTATCGCTTCGAAAAAAGCCAACCGCAGTATCCGCAACCACATTCTTAGATCGGCGTAGGGCTATTATTGCGCCGAAGTGTTTTTGAAATCCCTACAGGCTCGTGTGTCCCCACGCGAGAAAGGCAGAGAAGATGAGCGCAGTCATCGGCAAACAACCTTCCGACATAAAACCTTCTCCTTCGATCCCCGGAATCAGGCGTAGAAGCCAACCACTCGGGCTTAATGCTAAGCGTGTAATCAGCAAACGATACTCATTGAAAGATGCCAAAGCGCGTCCGTTGGAGGAGTGGCCAGATATCGTTCGCCGGGTAGTGGGTCATGTGTCGGCTGCCGAAAAAGATCCTGCAAAGCGCGATCAGTTCTTCGAGACGATGAGTCAAGTCATGCTCGCGCGTGAGTTTGTTCCCAATACGCCCTGCCTGGTTAACGCCGGCAAAGCGAATGGACAACTGGCCGCTTGCTTCGTGCTTGATGTTCCTGACTCGATCACCGGTATCATGGACCACGCTAAGGCGGCAGCGACTATTCATCAGACCGGCGGCGGTACCGGCATGACGTATGAATTCCTCCGCCCGTCCGGCGCGTTGGTTGGTTCAACGCGCGGCGTCGCCTCGGGCCCGGTTTCTTTCATGAATATCGTCAACCAGGTGACGGACGTGGTGAAGCAGGGTGGCGTGCGTCGCGGCGCAAACATGGGAATGATACGAGTCACGCATCCTGATGTGTTGCGCTTTATTCATGCCAAAAACGATCAGCACTCGCTGACCAACTTCAACATCTCCGTCAATGTTACCGACAAGTTCCTGAGAGCGGTGGACAACAATGAGTGGTTTCAGCTCGAGTTCAACGGCGAGCCCTGGAATGACTCGATCTACGATCCGGTGCGAGACGGCGACTATGTTGTCCACCGGGGCACTGATAGCTCTACCGTGACCTTCCCGGACAAACAGTCATATGTGAATGCTGATCTTTCCAAGTGCACTATTGAAGAACCGCCGCGGCCGGGGATGGTGTTTGCGCCCGACATATGGAACCGTATCGTTGCCAGCGCCCACAAGTATGCCGAACCGGGCATCGCTTTTATCGATGAGGTGAATCGTCATAACCATTTGATGAAGTCTATGGGCCCAATCTATTCATGCAACCCCTGCGGCGAACAGTTTCTCCATTTCTCGAACTCTTGCAATCTCGGTTCAATTGATCTGGCGAAGTTCTATGACGCTGAGCATCGAGTTGATTGGGACCGGCTCCGTGACGTTACTCATCTTTGCACGAGGTTTCTGGACAATGTGATTGACACCTGTGCTTGGCCGCTTCCGGAGATTAACGACGTGGTCAGTCGCACCCGGCCTGTCGGCCTTGGAATTATGGGTTTTGCCGACCTTTGTTTGAATCTCAAAGTCACCTATGGCTCGCCGGAATCCATTTACCTGATGGATGAAATGATGGGCTTCATTCGTCGCGAGTCGTGGATTGCCAGCATCAGACTAGGAGCCGAGAAGGGCACGTTCCCAGAGTTCGAGCCGAACCGCGAGGCTTACGAAGACTTTCTCTACAACCAGATCGGCATTCCCCGCGATGTGCCGCTAACACCGCGGAACTACGAAGTCACTACCATCGCACCCACCGGAACGATTTCCCTCGTTGCGGAAACCTCTTCAGGCATTGAACCCAATTTCTCATGGGCCTACGTGCGCAAAGACACGCTAGGCTCCCGCACTTATGTCCACACACTCGCGGCGCAGGCCCTGGGAATTAATGTTGACCAAACCGACGCGGAGTCGATCGATGCCGCCGCCGCTTACGTATGTGAGCACGAGAGCGAACTGCCGCCGTACTTTATCTCGGCGATGAATATCAGCCCAGAACAACACATTCATGTGCTGGCCGCGGCCCAACGCAATGTCGATAACAGCGTCTCGAAGACCTGCAACGGCGCGGTGGACGATACGGTCGAGTCGGTGGACAGACTTTATAGGTTAGGACGCCAGCTTGGTTGCAAAGCGGTCAGTTATTATCGCGATGGCTCACGCGATAATCAGGTGCTTACCTCAATGAAGGCCCCAGATTTAACCGCGAAGAGCGAAACAGCTTGCAACACTGAAGCGACTGCGGAAGTGCTTGACGCGCCGCCCGCAAGTCACGCTGATGCGGCGCACGTCATGGCCATCGATCCGGATGCGGAAGGGCTGGCTCGGGCTGAAGCCGGAGCTTTAGTAAGAGAACAGGCCGACGATGAAGCGAAGGCGGAAGCAGAAAGCGCAGCGAGACTGCGGTCTGCAGATGGAATTACGGCGCCTGAACTGACGGCGATTCGTATTGAGCGTCCGCGCGAGCTAAGCGGCGCCACCTGGCAGATTCCCTTCGACGGTCAGAATCTCTACGTCACCGTCAATCACGATAACCGCATGATCCAGGAAGTATTCGCCACCGGACCGATCAGCGGTGGTGTAGGACTGCTCGCATCGAAGATGCTACGTGGTGGCTTCGACGCCGCGGAAGTGGCTTACAGTCTCAACAAGGTGACCGGCACTCACGCCGTTTGGTTTAACGAGCGTCTACTGACCTCGCCCGAACAGGCGGTCGCCGAATGCATCATGATCACCAACCGCCGTTTGCAGACTCTCCCCGATTCGGCGCGCGCCCTTGGCAAGCAGCAGGCGCAGGCCAATGCACAGGGGCCAACTACGTCAGTTACCGGCGCCATCATGTCGACAATGATCGGCATCTGCCCCGAGTGCAAAGGGCAGCTCGAACATGCGAGTGGGTGTGATTTTTGCCGGGATTGTGGTTATTCCAAGTGTAAGTAAGTTGTAAGTCTATCTGCTCCAGACTAAAACCGCTGCGCGTGCTTCGCAGCGGTTTTTTTTTTAGACGACAAGCCAAATGAGAGGTTGATGCTCCCATGGCGAGGCGTGACTCCAGTTACGTTTTTCTTCACGCCTTAAGAGGGAAGAATTTCAATCATTCAGACTGGCAATCGAAATTGCTATGGCTAAGAGAAGGGCTCCGACACCAATGCCGACGCCGATGGCGATGTTTCTCGCAGTCGAGTGGCCTTGGTTTTCCTCGACCTTCGCAACGTCCGCGTAGCGAATCGTTGTGGGCGCATCAGTCTTCCGATCGCGAATCACGAAGTTGTCGTCCCCGGCTTGGGCTATGTAGCCCTTTGTTTTAGAGCCATCCTTGAGTCTGATAGTGGCCTTCGCCTTTGCCCCAACTCCCAACTTGGCAATCTTGATCTTAACCTTTTCCACTAATGCTGTTTGCGGGTCGGCCTGTCGGGTAGCTGCTGGCTTAGTAGCTGCGGCGAGTTCAACTGCCGCGGCTGGTTGGGCAGTGTGTTGGGCGGTCACTGGCTTAGCAAAAGTGCCCAGGAGGAGCAGGCAGGAGAGTAAACAACATAAGTTTATTTTCAGCATAATGGGTTCCCTCAATTCGCGAATTGAACTTCTGAATGCTCTACAACGTGAATCGAATACCACAGTTCTTTTGAGATAATGCTAAGAGCCGACGGAAGAAGCTGCAACCGTGGTGCCACCAGATAGATGGCGAAATCCGGAGCAGCAACGGAGTGAGACAGGTACATTGGCAGACCATGAGTATACAAAATGTTTCGGATGCAATATCGATCCGACACTCTGAATCTCTCCGGACTAAACATCCAACTGGCTAAGTGGTAACGTAATTCATTCACAAAGTAGTTATCTCCAGTCATAGAGGTTTTTAACCGTGAATAGACGTTCCTTTCTTTCAACAGGCATCGGCCTCGCTGGATTGGCCGCACTTTCGAGCCGCCCGATTGGGTTCGCCTCTTTCGGGCAAGATACGCAGAGGAAGAGCGAGGGTTCTAAAGGAGTAAGAAAAGTGACCAAAACAGACGCCGAATGGAAAAACATCCTGACTCCCGAGCAATATCACGTGGCCCGGAGGAAGGGGACTGAGGCACCGTACTCAAGTCCGCTCAATGAAAACCACCAGAAGGGCGTCTTTGCGTGCGTTGCCTGCGGGCTACCCTTATTTAGCTCAACGGCTAAATTTGATTCAGGCACCGGGTGGCCCAGTTTCTGGGAACCAATTGCCAGGGAAAATGTCATCGAAGAGGTGGATAACAGCTTGTCAGCAACCCGTACGGAAGTGCTCTGCGCAAGATGCGAGTCGCATCTGGGACACGTTTTTGAGGATGGGCCAAAACCAACGGGCCTGCGCTACTGCATGAACGGTGTGGCTCTGAAGTTTGTGAAGAAATAATTCGTTCTTGTAACTGCGCCCGAAGAGTTCAGGACCGTTTCGCGGGCGCATAGCCTACACCGAACGAAGCTGGATAACCAGTCAGATCTCACTCCGCATTCAAACGGCCTGAAGAAAAAGAGGGCGGCTGTCCGCCCTCAAACTAGAAAATCCGTCTACTTTTTTACGCTGTTTTCGCGGCAGCGAGCTTGTGAAGGGTTGAAGTGGCAAGCTCAGCGGTCCCCACTCTGGGAGTTCCCTCCACCAGGTTCGTTAGGGTCTTCAATACTTCAGGATATCCCGTGAGATTGTAAGCTTCCGCCGCCTCTTTCGTGTCCCAGAAGCTAATAGCAATAGCTTCCGACCGATCAGGGGCGACAAAAGTGATCTCATCGCGGAATCCCTTTTGTTTACGCAGGAGTGGCAGAATCTTGTTCTCAACAATGTCCGTAAATTCGGTGGCGGTATTCGGCTTAAGTTCCATTATGACATGACGTGTAAACATTATTTGCTCCTTCAGATTGTTGGCTGTGGACTTCAGGTGATCTGGAGGATCCCAGAGGAGCTGAGAAGGGAGTAAAGCTGGACTCGGTTCGCCGCGTACCCTATCACGCACCCGCGCGTTTGCCTAATCAGGTGTGTTGGAAGAATGTAGAGGCGATGAAATCGTAAAGGAGTGTACGAGTCAGATCATGTTAATTGGCGTTGAAGTTCGACCTAAGAAGTTGGCGATTAACGTCGCATCTTCATGAACTCAGCAACCCGCTTCTCTAAATAGCGACTCCATCTATTACATTAAGAGGGATGATGTTGATGCAAGATATATCCTATACTTGACATATACCGTCCTTTAGCGTAAGGTGGCTTTCGAACCGAGTCCAGCTTAACTCCCTTCTCAGTTCCTCTGGGATCTTCCAGATCACCTGAAACCCACAGCTCAATTACTAAGAAACTAAAATAAATGACTATGAAACTTTATGTCGGTAACCTCGCGTTCGAGACTTCAAGCAATGATCTGAAGACACTGTTCGCACAAGCGGGCACGGTCGAAAATGTTTCCTTGATCGAAGACCGCGAAACAGGTCGCTCACGCGGCTTCGGCTTTGTCGAAATGTCGAGCAAGGAAGAAGGCGCTGCAGCTATCCAACAGTTCAACGGTAAGGAATTGGGCGGTCGCGCTTTGAACGTTAACGAAGCAAAGCCTCGCGAAGATCGCGGTGGTGGTGGTGACGGTGGTCGTCAGCGCTACTAGTTCGCCATTCCGGCGAATCTTTGATGCAAGGCCTCTTGGTCCGACTAATTCGGCGGGGGCCTTCAACCTTGCCAGGGAGTCAGGGTCTTTCTTCGTAGACGACCAACCATAGGAAACAATTTATGAGCGTCAGTAGCAACACAGACAAGCCCTTTACCCTTCGACTTGTCGATTCGGGATCGACAGTTGTTTTAGAGTTGACGAACCGCGGCGACCAAACGCTCAAATCTGTAGAGATTCTTAGTATCTTTTTGAAAGACTTAGAAACTTTAGGTGGTGGCCCCTCACAAGCCCACATTAGATTTGCGACGATAGAGT
>JBPCMM010000128.1:0-20820 GCA_051002255.1 Pyrinomonadaceae bacterium | reverse complement strand
CCCACTTCCGGGCAGGACTTGGTCGGGCCCGAGCGACTTACTGCCCTGCGCGAGGGAGGGTTGATAAAAATAAATCCGGCAGATTCGGTTATTCCCGGCGCCGTGTCAGTCTGACATTTACGCTTTAGGGTAAAGCTGATTGATCCATGATAACCCACTTGAGTACCTGTCAGCGTATTGCCATCCGCACCCACCGTAAGCGTAACAGTGGAGTCTTGCTTAACACCTCTCGGCGCAGGACTGTCCGGGTCCCGTTCACCGTAGTAGCAAATTGTTCCCGTCCCGGTTAAGGTGCTACCACTTCCCGTCACGATAAACCCGCTGGTGTAAGGGGTAACACTTCCCTCGTGACGACATTGCTTCTGTTTGCTATATCGTGCCGTCACGCTCCCCCGGGTATCTGTAATGGTAACTTGATCGCCCGCATCTTCCCAGATGCCGCTTAGATTGATACGAGAACTCTGTCCTTGTCCCGTTGATTGCGAGCTTGTTTCAACGGCGGGCGAAAAAGCGAAACCGATTAAGAGCAAAAAGAAGATGCGTTTCATGGATAGGCTCCTTTGCACTCGATTAATGGTTTACGAGATCAAAACGTTTACTTTACGAGAAAGACAGAATCAAACTAAAGCTACGGCGTGGGTTCTGACCCGTTGGACCTTTGGGATCGGGCGAGAAAAACGTTCCCATTGGCTTCACCATCTCCCTTGCCTCTTCTACTTCTTCAAGATAATTTCCACCCGCCGGTTCCGCTGACGGCCTTCCGGATCATCAGAACCATCGGGCTTCTTATTCGAGACTTTGGGTCGCTTAGCGCCGAAACCTTGTGTTAAGAATTCTACATTTCGCAAATTTTCTCTGTCAACAAGCCAGGCTTTCACGGACATGGCGCGTCGTTCCGAGAGCTTCTGGTTGTAGGCGTCCGATCCCTTGGAGTCCGTGTGCCCCTCAATCCGCACCGTGCCCTTGGCCTTGTCTCTTATGATTGTCGCCGCTTGCTTGAGCGCGTCTTGCGCTTTCGGCAGGATGTCGCTTTTGTCAAAGTCGAAGAGCACATCTGCGGCGAGCTCAATGCGAATCTCCTGACCGGTCTCCTTAACCTGCAGGTCCTGAACCTTGCCGCCCAAATCTTCGACGCGGAACACTAAATCCAAAACTTTGCCGGCGATTTCTTTAGTTTGTTCTTGCCCAGTCGCCGCACGTTCGTAGAGATTCGAAACGAGGAACAATAAGAGAAGTGCGATTGTTCCCAGCGTGAATCGTCGCATAGACTTTCTCCTTCGATTCGGCCTTAACGGCTGATGGGCACATCGTCCATAGGAATAAAGTGCGGAACGACGACGGTGATCTTTTGCACATCCTCGGGCGGCGCGGGAAACTTGGCCCATAGTTGCATCCGCGACTTGGAAGCAATTTTTGACACACTACTACTGCACAGGCAGGTGCTTTCCGTGTCCCGGGCCACAAAGTACTTCTTTTTACCGACCGGATCGATGAGGTGGACACCACCGATGCTGCGATGATCCTTAATCGAATGATCCGGATCAATAAACTCATATCCGACACTGAAGTCTTTATCTGAATCGTTGATCATCGCGAACTTTAAGTTGACGACGTCACCGCTCGTTCGCTTAAGCTCCTGAACTTCGACTCGTATGCCCGACAGATCGCCATCTGTCGTAGCAATGGCCGGTCCGGCGGAAACTGGGGGCGCGCCGGTAGGAAGCGCAGGGGTCGTTGCAACGCTAGCTTGACTCGGCGCGGGAGCAGCGGCCTCCGCTGGTTGTGTGCTGGAGTTAGTCTTCCCGGACTCTACCAGCTTGCTGCAACTGGTGAACAATAGCGTTGCTGCCAGCACGGACAGCGCGGCTTTAACGTTGCCGATGTTTTTGCGGTGCATATACTCTACCTCCAGATAATTTGAATTTGTTCCCGTTGTGTCCACCAGCTTTATCGCTCACCATAGCGTTGCCCTTTGCCTCAGACTTTTCCCGGACCAGCTAAAGCGCGCCGCGTTTAATTTGCGAAGCGTCCTCGGTACTCACTTGAGACGATAAAAGCCTTAACCATCTCTGCCTGGACGAAGTTTCCGTTAAACTGATTGAGTTTCCCAAGCCAAAAGTTGTAACCATCCAGGTTATTATCTGGCGGGTCGTTCGGATTTCTCCGCAAGTAGCCGACGTACTGCATGTAGACGAACGCACGATTGAACTCGCGAGCGTTGAAGTCGGCGTCCTCAGCCACGGCGCGGACAACCTGCGCCCGCGTCTTGGCGTTGGAGTTGAGGTCGGCCACAAGCTGGTCGAGCTCAGACTGAGAAAGCGAGCCGCCCGTGCCTGGATTCTGCGGGTCCGGTGTGTTGGCGTTTAGTGCGTCAACAAACTGCCCCGCCGTCATCGATGTCGGGTACTGCGCCACGAACTGCGGCCGCGCGGCGAACGCGTTCGCGTAAGCCTGCTTGTTTGCCTCGAGCTGCTGCTCCCAGCCGGGCGCTCCGACTACCACACCGCGCCCGATTTCCTGCGTGTCCGCGAGGAAATTCCGAATGCGCAGCAGTGGGCCGGCAGCGAAGGCCGTCTGATGGAAACGGTAGACGAGGTAGCCGGTCTCCTGAAATTCAATCGAGAGGAAGAAGGCGGCACTAACGTTAATTCGCCTGATCTCGATGCACTGCGCATCCGTGCCGCACTCCGTGATCTGGTTGGTCCAGAAGGCCAGACCAGCAGCGTCGGGCTGGCGGTTGAGGAAGTCGTGGTAGTTCTGGCAGGCGAAGTTCTGCGCCTGGTCTATCGGGTTGGTCGCCGGCTCCGAAGCGTCGTCAATAATCTCCAGCATAGCCGTGTTTGGATTGCCGAGTATCCCGCCAGCCGGATTGCTCAGGATGATCGTCGCTGTCTCGGTTCCCTCGACATAAGAATCTTCGTTGATGAGCAGATCAAAAGTCTTCGACGTCTCACCGGCAGCGAAGCGAAGCGTACCGAGGGCGGTGGTGTAGTCAGAGCGCTCGGAGGCCGTCGCGTTTGCAGTCGCGTAGTCAACGGTCGCCGCGCCTGTAACGGGGCCGGAGCGCGTAACACTGATACTGACCCTGGTGCAGTCCTCGACTACGCTGTAGCTCGCCGCGCTGAATTGCAGTGTGGAAGGCGTTGGCGTCGCGGACACCGTCGTCGCTATCGTCATGGAGTTGTTGGCCGTATTTGGGTCGGATACAGGCGAGCTGACCGTCGCTGTGTTGCTGATTGTGCCTCCGCTCATCGAGCTGTTTACCCGTGTGACTAAAGTGACGCTCACCACCTCGCTCGCAGCGAGCGAGCTGAAAGTCACCGTCCGGTTGTTGCCCGCGCCGCCGCAGACGCCCGCGCCAGTCGAGGAACAAGTGATGAAGGCCACATCGGCGGGCAGGTTGTTCGTCAGCACAACGGATTCGGCGCGGTCTGGCCCGTTGTTGGTCAGAGTGATGGTGTAGGTCAGAGTGCTCCCCGGCATGACCGGGTCCGGCGAATCGACCATGTTGATCGAGAGATCGGAGGTGGCCGTTCTCGCCTGAAGGCACTGTGAGAACTCCGAGGTGTTGCCAGTCGGGTCGGTGGCCGTGGCGGTGATGAACCGTCCGGCAGGTCCTGCTGTCAGGGTCGAAGAGGTGAAGCTCGCGTTGCCGCCGGCGTCGGTCGTCACGTTTATTGCGCCGATAAACATTTGACCCTCGCCATTCCCCGAAGGATCGCACGAAACGTTGGAGAACAATTCGAGCCGGAAGGCGGTGTTGGCCGTGCTGTTAAGTGTTCCTGACGCTGTCGTACTGCTCGGGAAGGCGATGGCTGAAGTTAGAGCCGGAAAGTTTTGCAGGTTGTTGGCGCCGGTGTCGGCATCGCCTGCGTCGTTGGGAGTCACTCCGTCGGGAAAAAGGTCAATGCCGAGGCCGGTGTTGGAGAAGATTGAGTTGGAGAGGACAGCGTTGTCCTTGGTGGCGACGTTGCCGGGCTGAATGAACACCCCATCGCCGCCGTTGAAGGCAACGATGTTGCGCGCTCCGGGCATTGTTCCGCCGACAAAATTGCCGGTGGCGTTGCCTCTGATGTGCACGCCATTGCTGTTATTGCCCAGGTCAGCGGTGCCGTTAACGTCTGTGCCGATGAAATTGCCTTCCACTCGGTTCCCAGTCACGCCGCCGCCATTGATCTCTACGCCGTCTGATGTGTTACCAGAGATCACGTTGCGCGCCCCGGCTACGGTTCCGCCGATCGTGTTGTTAGACGCGAGGACGATCACGCCGCCACCGGAGTTGGGCAGGGCTTGCGTGCCGGCGGCATTAGTGCCGATGAAATTACCCTGCACCTGATTCTGGGTGCCGGTGATGAAGATGCCGTTCTGGTTATTACCTGAGATGACGTTGCGCGCCTCAGGCGTTGTTCCCCCAATGGTGGTGCCAGCATTACAATCCACACCGTCGCCACTATTGCCGAGATCAATAGTGCCACTGGCGTCGGTGCCGATGTAGTTGCCTTGCACCCTGTTTCCCCCCGCGCCCATGGACACACCACCTGAGTTGTTGCCCGAGATGACGTTGCGCGCCCCGCCGACAGTTCCGCCGATGGTGTTGTCGGGTGCGGTGACTAAAACGCCGAAGCCGTCGTTGCCTAACACAGAGTTGCCCGCGGCGTTGGTGCCGATGAGGTTACCTTGTACTTGATTACCCTGCCCGCCGCCGCCGGTAATCTCGATGCCGTTCTGGACATTGCCCGAGATGAGGTTGCCTGCCCCGGGGATCGTCCCTCCGATCACGTTTCGACCTACGTTCCCGTCGATACTCACGCCGGCGCGGGAGTTGCCCAAGGCCTGCATACCATTGGTCGTGGTGCCGATGTAGTTCCCTCGCACTATGTTGTCATTCCCGCCCCCGACCGATCCAGAATTAGTGATCTTCACCCCGCTCAGGTTATTGCCGGAGATGATGTTACGTGCCGCGGCCGTCGTGCCACCGATGAGGTTGTTGTCTCCACCTTGAATGATCACGCCACTACTGCTGTTGCCCACATCCAGCGTGCCGGTGACGTCGGTGCCAATGTAGTTGCCCAGCACCTTGTTTTCTTTCGCGATGATAGTGTCACTGAAATTTTCTATGACAACGCCACTGAAGTTACCTGAGATGACGTTGCGCGCTCCGGTAACCGTGCCTCCGATGATATTATTGGACGGACCGGTAATTCTCACACCAGTGCCATTGCCCAGAGCGACGTCGCCAGCAGCCGTGGTGCCGACGTAGTTGCCCAACACCAGGTTATCATTGCCGCCAAATTCAGCGATGATGTTAACGCCGGTCAGCCCATTTCCCGAGATGACGTTGCGCGCACCAGCAACAGTCCCCCCAATGGTGTTGCCTCGGGCGTTTTGTATCCGTACGCCATCGCTGTTCGGCACGCGGGCTGTGCCTGCGGCGTTGGTGCCGATGAGGTTGCCCTGTATTTTGTTCCCCGTCCCGCCGCCGCTTGTACCCCTGATAAAGATTCCGGAGGTGTGCCCTGAAATGACATTGCCCGCCCCGGCCTCAGGCCCGCCGATAGTGATGTTCTCGCTCCCATCAATAACAACGCCGGAAGTAGGGTTAGTCAGGGCGACTGTGCCTGACGAGTCAGTGCCGATGTAGTTGCCTTGCACCCGGGTATTTGGGTCGCTGGTGACGACCAAGACGTTGCTGCTGCCGTTGCCCGAGATTATATTGCGCGCGCCAGACGCCGTTCCCCCAAGGGTGTTGTTGACCCCGCCGACGGACACGCCGCCGAGGTTGTTGCTCAGGGCGGCGTTGCCCGCGGCGTTGGTTCCAATGTAATTGCCCAAGACCTGGTTCCCGCTGCCGCTTATAGAGACCCCGCGAGAGTCGTTGCCTGAGATGACGTTGCGCGCCGATGTCGTCGTGCCGCCGATAATGTTGTTGGAGGCTTCGTTCAGAAGAATCACGCCACTGAATCTGTTACCCAGGTCCGCGGTACCGCCGGCATTGGTGCCGATATAGCTCCGCTGCACCACGTTGCCCGTCGCGCCCACCCCCTCGATCACGACGCCATTCCCACCGTTGCCGGAGATGACGCCGTACTTCAGTTGCGACTCCGAACATCCCAGAAATGAGGCACAGAACCCTCCGCCGACAGTGTTATTCGGCGAGCCTGTGACACGCACGCCTGCGCCTGCGTTACCCTGAGAGGCGCTGCCTGCATTATTGGTCCCGATGTAATTGTCGAGGACAAAGTTGCCGCCGGCACCCGATATCCGGACGCCGTCGCCGCCGAATCGGTTAATGGTCAGCGCCACCACGAAGCTCCCGCCGCCCGTGATCTGGATCCCATGCGCCCCCGTGCCGGCACCTGCCCCATTCAGCTCGATGAGTGGCGCGCTTGCGTAGCCAGGTTGAGTAACGCCAAAGATTTGCACCGGAGCTGTGATTGTTGGCAGGGCCGAGGTCAGGTTGATGGTCTTAACTCCGGCACCGGCGATGTTGAAGTTGATCGTGTCCAGCCCGAGGTTGCTGTTAGCGGCGTTAATTGCCTCTCGCAACGTGCAGTTGGAAGCATTACATGTGCCGTCGCCAGGGTCTGCTGCCGAGTTGACGACGAAGATCATTGCTCCCGCATGTGCCGTCGGTTCAAGCCAGGTTCGGAACCGCTCCGGCAAAGCGGACCAGCCCGCCAACCCAACGAAGGTCAACAACACCGCACCGCCCAAACTTCTAGTGCTCTTGATTGCTATTTTCAAGCTCTTCCTCTACTACATACAAACTCTTAACTAGCACCAGCTATTCGAATCCGCCGTTATCCCCTCTGAATACTTCTTTAGCGAATCCAGGCAGACGAGCAGGCGTCCCACGGGTGTCTCCACGAAGTGAATCCGGTCAGCCTCCACCCAGCGGTAGATCGTTCGCGCGCTGACATCGGCGATCATCCCCGCCTCATCCGGCGCGATCATTCTCACCACCGCAGCGCACTCTGCGCACCAAGTCCCAACCGAACTCCCGATCTTTCTGACGACAAAGAGCTGATGGGTTTCGACGGTGACCTCGGTTCTCTTCTTTTTCGTCATGCCCTTCTCCAATGAGTTGGTGAGGACGGAAGCGAAACTTCGCTTCCGGTCGCTAGCCTGTCTTCCCTATATTGCTCAATTCCACTCATTGCTTAGCGCTTAAGAATCTGCCCTTGTTTGCCCGGGCCACCGCCTTGCTCTAGAATGAGCTTGGCAACCAAGCTCAACTGATAACATCACTTACTCTCTCCTCTTGCGGCAGCCACACTAGTCTGGGGTGATTTACAAGTCATTGAAAGCGGCGGAAAATTCCTGAAAATTTGTGAAAATGGTGATGGGCGAGCATAAAAACAAGCACTTCTACGAATTCGAGCGTTTCCGCATTGACCCAGTAAAACGCCTGCTGCTGCGCGACGGAGAGCCACAGCCTCTCACGCCAAAGGCCTTCGATATCCTCCTGGTACTCCTCCAACATCGCGGAGGTATCCTGGAGAAAGACGAACTGATGAGAGCGGTCTGGCCCGACACGGTCGTCGAAGAGAACAATCTCACACGCAACATCTCCGCGCTGAGGAAAGCTCTGGGTGACAGCCCGAATGAGCATCAATATGTTGTGACCATTCCCGGGCGGGGCTACAGGTTTGTGGCTGATGTGCGGGAGTTGCAGGATGAAGACGCTGATCTGATAGTGGAAACATACAGCAGGTCGCGGGTTGTGATCGACGAAGAGGAGGATACGAGCGAGCCGGCGCGCCTTAACCAAGACCTCCTGCAGAAGCCGCTTTTGGCGAGCGGTGGGAAGCAAAGCGAGGCAAGCTGGAGACGGCTGCCAGTTTTTTTGATCGTTGGCGCGTTGCTAGTGGGACTGACGACAGCGCTTTCCTACTCTTGGATGTCTAGCAAGTCGAAGGAAGCTGAAGCAAGCTCATCGGTCAGATCAATGGCGGTGCTTCCCTTCAAGGTGGTAGGCTCAGAGGCTGATGAGGAATATTTGGGGTGGGGGATGACAGACGCCTTGATAACCAGGTTGAGCAGCGTCAGGCAAATCATGGTACGACCAACGAACGCTGTTCATAAGTACACTGTCATAGGACAAGACGCGCTAGCTGCTGGACGGGAACTCAGGGTGGATGCAGTGCTGGACGGCAACATCCAAAGATTCGGCGAACAAATTCGTGTAACCGTTCAGCTTGTCAGCGTACGAGACGGTCGACCGTTGTGGGCGGAGAAGTTCGATGCGAAATTCACAGACATCTTCGCGGTGCAAGACTCGATCTCTGACCAAGTGGCACGAGCGCTGACGCTGAAGCTGATCGGCGAGGAGAAGCAGCGGCTAACAAAACATTACACCGAAGACATCCAAGCTTATCAAGCATATCTCAAGGGTCGCTACTTCTGGAACAAGCGGACAGAGGAAGGATACAAGCGGGCGATAGAATATTTTGAGCAGGCGCTTGAAAGGGACCCCAGGTATGCACAGGCTTACGCCGGACTGGCCGACTCTTATGCCTTACTCGGCTCGATGGGAAATGCCGTGCTGCCAAGGAGTGAAGCAATGCCACGGGCGAGGGTGGCGGCCGAAAAAGCGTTACTGATTGACGAGACGCTTGCAGAAGCCCACGCTTCGCTGGCTTTCGTCCGTATGCACTATGAGTGGGACTGGCCAGGGGCCGAGAGAGAATTCAAGCGCGCCATCGAGCTCAATCCCAGCTATGCGACGGCTCACCACTGGTATGCCTACTATCTTGTGGCGAGGGGACGGACGGACGAGAGCCTGGCCGAGATCAAGCGCGCCCAGGAGATCGATCCTCTCTCGCTGATCATCAACACGGATGTTGGGGAGATGTATTTCTTCGCCCGCCAATATGATCGTGCGATAGAGCAGTGTAAGAAAACGCTGGAGCTAGACCCCGAATTTAACCTTGCGGTCAGGCACCTGGGATGGACTTACCTGCAAAAAGGTATGCACAAGGAAGCGATCGCGGAGCTCGAGCGCTCGGTCAGCCTTTCCGAAGGAAGAAGAGATTCGACGGCGCTGCTCGGATATGCTTATGCAGTAGCCGGCAAGAGAGAGGAAGCGAAAAAGGTGCTTGCGGAGTTGAAGGAAATTGCCAAGCGAAGCTATGTTGCGCCTTTCGAATTATCGCTCGTCTATACGGGCTTGAATGAGAAGGATCAAGCGTTCGCCTGGCTCGAAAAGGCGTACGACGAGCGCTCTGGCTCGCTGATTCTTCTCAACGTCGATCCGGCGTCAGATGGGCTGCGTTCAGATCCCCGCTTCGCAGACCTCGTGCGGCGCGTCAACGCCAAACATGAGACGCATCCAATCAATAACTAACAGATCGTAATCAGAGAGCATCTCGTCAGTTTCTGAACTGGTTACCGCGATCACGTATTCGCTTCAGAGGTTCGCATTCTCATCAGCGAAACTTCTTCCCCCAGACTCGTCTCTGCCTAAAGATCCTGATCGTATCGCGTGGAAATTCTACCTGACGTGATAACTTGCGACGGCTATTTCCTTTCGCTGATTATGTAAGTAGGAACCATGCCGCCGCCTGATGTGACATTCGCCAACTCGGTAAAAGACAACCGCGTGAAGGCGGATCCGACTTTGCCATTGAACAACAGTGGATCGAGATCGACTAGCTGCTCGGCAAATTCAACGCTGCCGTCATCTTTCAAGGCGGGAAATATCTCGCGGGCCGTCGGGACCCGCTCCTGAACCACAAAGTCAGCATTTACCAGTGCACTGCGGATGGCTTCCTGCCAACGGATCTCATCTGTGTTCCAGCCAATGGTTATGCCATGGCCACCATAGTCGTCATTCGGCTTTAGTACCAGCTTGTGCCGGTTTGCACTGACAAACTCTAGCAGGTCGATTTCTTTCTGCTGGTAGTCGCTCCTCTCGGCGCGCACGAGACGCGTCCATGGCACGTGGGCGCTGATTGCTGTCCGTTCCTCTTCGGTAAACAAGTGCGCCCGACTCGCGCTGGTCAAGACAGCGAAGAGTGCTTTCTTGTGAATGAGCTTTGAGCGAAAACTGTTCACCATACAGATAGCACCGGCGCGGTAAGCGTCAAGCAATGCCGGACACTCCCGCATGATTGGTAGATACTCATTCACCAGCAAACGCTTATAGACGATGTCGACCTGAAAATCGCCCATGTGCAGGCGGTTGTTGTCGAATTGCAGCTGGTCCGGTGAACAAATAATTGAAGGATAACCCTCGCCCTCAAAGAACTCTTTGAATAACTCAAACTCTTTCTGCGTAGGCATATCCTTGAGATCAACGATGGCAATCTGAGGCGGGCGATCCGGCTGGCGACCAAGGTATTCTGTGTGGGATTCCAGCAGCACCGCTAGCATGAAGCGGCGGCCATAAAGTGGGCGAACGTTGTATCTCTCAGAAAAGCGTTTCATCACTGGCAGGGCCGAGAAAATATCGTAAGCGGCATCGGCGTACGCAATGCCGGCGGGACTCTCCCCGTTCAGTTCGACGAAGCTGTAGGCCGCGTCCGTAAGAAAGGAGTCCAGACGCGAGGTTGGCGAGACCGCCTTGTAACCAGGGTCTATGCTAATCAACTCCTGTTCGATGGCCGTTAGTCCCAGGTCACGTACAATCGTCGGGTCCTCGATGGCGGCGTCCTTCACTTTCTCAATCGCAGACCATACCGTCTCGCAGATTTTGCAAATGCGCTCAAAGTCCTCTTCAGTTACGAAGTGTGGACGCAGGTAGGGTGAGAGTCGACGGCCGCCGAAGATCAGCTTCGCGCGCTCAAGTCCTTCATCGAGCATCACCCGAGATTCCTCGGCAAGCTTATGTTCTTTGAGCAGATCGTGATAATGCGAAACAGCCTGTTTCAACATGTGAGACTCAAAAGCCAAAGGTAGAGATGACAGCTTAGGCTACAAGTTAGCACATTCGACTGATCAGTCCAGAGTCACGGAGCTGCGGCGCGTGTCTGGATATGCCGCAGCTCCCGAACGCGCAACGTTCTCAAAGCGCGTCTGCGCTCAAACGCCAGGCAAGACTAGATGAGATAACCGTCACAGCGAATCATTCTCACAATGCCCTGTCCTGACGTTCACGATCAGAAGTCGCAATTGAAGGATTTCATTGACGTGCGCGCCTGTTCGGCCGCGGTCTTGCAGGCCTGTACCAGGCTCGGTTTTGTTTGTGGGTTGGCCGCGAGTTGTTTCCAGGAATTCCGCCACTGTTCTATAGAGGTCTTGTATTGCGCCCGAGCAGTTTCCGGGACCTTGTTTGAAACGCAGGCATCGTACTTGACAATAAAGTCGTCGCATTCCGGCACGCCGATTCTTGTGCTGCTGCTCGCGGTTAAAGACGGAGTGGAAGTGGTTGCGGGTTTTACTTCAGCGGTTTTGTTAGTCCCGGCCTCCGGTTCAGATTTGGCACAGCTTAATATCAATAGAGCAGATACTACACACAGCGAGAGAACAAAATGTTTTTGCATTTGATGGTCCTTTAGTCTCAGACAAAATGCTTATCTGATCCAACTTCTGGGATGGAAGAGCGGCGCAATGATACACCGCCGGGGACGACCTGCGTCAGTTTCTTGGAGATTTTTCCTCTGGCTTAGTGGTGTACTGGCTTAAGGATATCCGGGCCAATTTCGAAGTTGCATATCATCCTGGTGAGGCGCGGCGTTAAGTCGATGCTATAAAATTCGAACTTTTTCCCCTTTTTCGGCGGTTCGGAACACCGATTTCAGGTTCTTACAATTTACAAGGCTGCTCAATCGAAGGCCGACGGAGTATGGTTTCCCTTTTTCAATACATTTACAGACCTTCCTGGGAAACTTATGCGAGCCTGCTCGAGTTTGCGGCTATCGTACAACGCGACCTCCGCGATCTGCGCCCGAGAGACATGATCGACATTCAGTCGTTCATTTGGGTTCAAGGCTCGAACGAGTACGAGGAATGAGTAGATGGGCGGTGCTACAATCTAGTCCTCGTCCGAGGTGAGAACATGGATAAACTTAATCTGCCGGTCCTTTTAGGCACCAATCGTAAACAGCGAAAAAGTGTTCACGTCGCCAAATGGTTAGTAGGCGAGATGGAGAAGCGAGGTGACATAGAAACACGCTTGTTTGATGTTAGTGAGTTCGAGTTGCCACACGATGATTATGGCGAGGGACTAAAGGACCAGTTTCCGGAATGGACAGCTGCAATCATTCACGCGGATGGATTGGTAATCGTTTCGCCGGAGTACAACCATGGCTACCCGGGAGTGTTGAAAGCTGTGCTGGATTTGCTTCTTAAGGAATATATACACAAGGCGGTGGGGCTGGTGGGAGTCTCGGCCGGCCCGTGGGGAGGAGCGCGGGTAATTGAAGCAATGGTGCCGATGGTCCGCGAGTTGGGGCTGGCTGTGACGTTCACCGATCTGAATTTTCCCTCGATTCAAAAAAAGTTTGATGAGCAAGGCAAACTCCAGGACCCGGCTTACAAACGGAGGGCGAAGGATTTTCTGGACGAACTAGTTTGGATGAGCCGGGCATTGAAATGGGGCCGCGAGAATGTTCCTTCAAAGCATCACCAGAGTTAAGGTGCATCGGTTCTCCTAACCGAACCGTCCTCTCTTGCTCAAGCAAGACTATTGGTGGTTTTCCTAATTTGAGAGTTGGTTTAGAGAAACAAACGATCCACGAAACCACACGAACGAACACGAAAATGTTGTTAGTGGTATTTCGTGTTATTTCGTAGTATTTCGTGGATCGTTTTGATTTCAGTGCCTAACATTGTGGGACAAGACTGGATGAAGAAAATGAAATTAGGACACTCCCAACATATATTCGTTTTGTTGACTCTCGCTCGCCCAGCCCTTCGAATCTAATTGGCGGGGGAGAAAAACCGTCGATTACATTCGATCCCCGAGGGTAGGCACCAGCGACGATCTAACGGGAATGACTTCCTAGTTGCCTTGGCTGGTAATCCGGCACCGCGGATAGATTTTTTTTTCGACTTAGACGTTCCCACTCCTCTCGCGGAAAACGGTGGAAGGCCGCCACCACTTGCGGATCGAAGTGCGACCCCGCGCAGGCATCCAATTCTGCGATGGCTTCGTCGAACGATTTCGCCTGGCGATAAACGCGATCGCTCGTCATAGCGTCAAAAGCGTCGGCGACGAAGAGAATGCGCGCGCCTAAGTCGATCTCTTCGCCGCGTAGACCCAGTGGGTATCCCGAACCATCCCACTTCTCATGATGCTGGGCCACAATGGTCCTCGCATCGTCTAAGAAGCTGAGGCCGCTCAGAATCTCCTGCCCTAAGTACGGGTGACGCCGCATCATTTCCCACTCGAAGTCATTAAGCTTTCCCGGTTTGCGCAGGACATTGTCTGGAACGCCAATCTTGCCGATGTCATGCAATAACGCGCCGAACTCAAGTGAATGCATCTCCCTCTGATCAAGATTACACTCATGACCCAGAAGTAAGCTAATCTTGACAGTTCGCCTTGAGTGATCATAAGTATCGGCATCGCGCGTCTTAAGCGCGATGAGCAGTGATTTGAGCATCGCGCGCTCGACTTCTTCTCTCTCGTCCAGATGACTGATGAACTGTTTCGCTTCCCTGGTGCCGGTGCCTGTCATGTTCCCCTCCGCGTTTTTCAACTGCGGTGCACGCCGAATAACTGGCGCGCTTTGGACCGCATTCCAACTTCCGTTAGGACATGGGGGTAAGAGGATAATTTTCATCGTAGGGGGAGAACAGGTCCAAGGGGCAGGGGCTTCCCCAAGGCCCGACTTATAGAATGGGAATCCAAGAATACCGCAAGGACAACACAACAGTTGCTCTAGCGGCTGCCAATAAATGTCACCCAAGAGGCCCCATTTTCGAAGACGTCGCAACTCGACCGTTCCCACAAATCAATTGGTTTGGGCTACGCGCAACGGCTTAATCCGGGTCAACTCCGCTTATGTGTTACTGCTTTGCATTATTAACGATTCAGGGGTTTACGGTTAAAATTTCCCCATGCGCATTCTCATCCTCGGAGGCACAGGCTTTGTAGGGCCGCACGTTGTGCGACACCTTGCGGCGCGTGGGCACGACGTAACAATCTTTCATCGTGGCAAGACTGAAACTGACCTGCCCGAGAATGTAAGGCACGTCCATGGTGACTTCGCGAACTTTCCGGATCACTTGGATGAGTTATGGCGCACTTCACCCGAAGTCGTGCTGGATATGGTGGCCTTCAAAGAAGAGGATGCCGAGCGCGTAAGGACATTCAAGGATGTCGCTCGACGCGTTGTCGTAGTGAGTAGCGGTGACGTATACCGAGCTTTCGGCCGGCTATGGCGCACGGAACCCGGGCCTCCTGACCCCGTTCCGCTCACGGAGGATTCGCCCTTGCGCAAGCAGCTATCCCCTGCCGGCCTCGATTACAACAAGACCGCAGTCGAGCGAGCTGTGTTGGGCGATAGGGAATTTCCTGCCACAATTCTGCGCTTGCCGGCTACGCATGGGCCAGGCGATGACAAGCATCGGTTGTTCTCTTATATCAAACGCATGGATGAAGCTCGTCCGGCCATTGTGCTCGACCAGGCTATTGCGGGTTGGCAGTGGGCTCGCGGTTACGTCGAGGACGTTGCGTTTGCTATTGCCCTCGCGGTGATGGACGAACGCGCGGCTGGCCGCACCTACAATGTTTGCTATCCAGTGAGTTTGACAGAAGCCGAATGGGTAAAAGAGATTGCCCGCGTCATTGGCTGGAAAGGTAAAGTCGTGGCACTGCCAAGCTCCCAGCTGCCTGCCTCTTTGCGACGCGACGTGTTCAACTTCCGTCAGCAGTATGCAGTTGACTCAAGCAGGATCCGCAAGGAATTGGGGTACACCGAAACCTTGACGTTCGATGAAGCTCTGCAACGCACGATAGAATGGGAGCGAGCTAATCCCCCTGCGACGATCCATCCGGAAGCGTTTAACTATGCTGACGAGGACGCTGCGCTGGCAGCAGCATTCACGCGCTAGAGCTGGTTCGCGGGTCGTCGCTACGGCTATGCCGCCTGATGTGAGGCGGTGGCTATGCCCCGCCGTCAGCGGACTACTTGAGTTGTGGGGCTCTCCCCCGCGGAAGGGCTTAGCCGCTTCCTCACATCGGGCGGCGAAGCCGTAGCGGCGATCGCATTGCTCCCTGGGACGACTATGGCGCAACTAGACCAGTCCAATTCATAGTCGGGCTTCTGCACGGGCTATCACTTTGCTAGAATCCACTTCCCCTTTTCTAAACGACTACAATTCTCTCTTTAGCGGAGGCAAAGATGCGAAAGGCAGCACACAGTAGGTCGCACTCAGTCAGCACTCTCCTCGCTTTATTTGGCGTTCTCCTGCTACTTCCGGGCTACGTGCCAGCGCAACACATGGATCACCATCCGGCGTCAATTTCTTCGACGGGGCCGGCGGGAGATTTTGAGATGCAGGATTGGGCAAAGGCGCGTTTGGCCAAGTCGCCCAGGCATCAGGAGTGGGTGAAGGTTAAGAATGGCAATCGCGAGGTGAATAGTTTCATCGTCTACCCCGAGGTTAAAAAGAAGGCGACAGCAGTGGTTGTCATCCATGAAATCAATGGGCTGACGGATTGGGTGCAGAGCAGTACGGACCAGTTGGCCGAAGCCGGTTACATCGCTATCGCGCCTGACCTGCTTTCGGGTATGGGACCGGGCGGTGGCGGCACGAGCGCTTTCCCTGAACGCAGCGCGGTGGGCCAGGCGATACGCGATTTGCCGCCAGACCAGATCACAGCCGATCTGAATGCGGTGGCTGAATACGTATCGAAACTTCCGGCGGCTAACGGCAAGGTCGCTGTGGGCGGATTCTGTTGGGGCGGCAGCCAGACTTTTCGTTATGCCACCAACAATCCGAAATTGAAAGCCGCCTTTGTCTTCTACGGTTCAGGCCCCGAGAGCAAAGACGATCTGGCAAGAATTAAAGCGCCGGTCTACGGCTTTTACGCCGGCAACGACGCGCGCATCAACGCGACCCTTCCGAAATCCATCGAGATGATGATGGAATTGGGGAAGAAGTATGAACCGGTGACGTACGAAGGCGCGGGCCACGGCTTCATGCGTGCCGGGGACGCGCCCGAACCCACAGCTCCCCAACCCAAGGGCGACCAAGCCGCCGATCAAAAAGCGGCTGAGGATTACCAAAAGTCCCTGACTGCCTACAAGGCCAACAAGAAAGCGCGCGACGAAGGGTGGGTGAGATGGAAGTCGATTCTGGAGAAACAGTAACGCGGGCGACATGACTCGAACCACATCTTGCTCGATGGAAAGACTGAGGGACACTCAGCTCCCAGGTAAGTATCGAGTAACAAGCACTTCCAACTCCGCCAAGTCGATCGGCTTAGCCATATAGTCGTCGCATCCTTTGGCGAATGCTTTGACACGTGTGTATGACATTGGATAAGCGGTGACCGCTACAATTGGAACGCCATCCATCTGGGCCTGCTGGCGTATGCGCTGCGTTGCGGAGATGCCGTCAAGAATTGGCAGATCTAGATCCATTAGAATCAAATCCGGATGCTCGCGGTTGGCAATATCAACCGCCTCCTGTCCGTTAATGGCTTCAAGCACACGGTAGCCCTTGATCTCAAGTGCCTGCCTTAGCAGCAGGCGAGTGTCATCATAGTCCTCCACTACCATGATTGTGCGTCCGGATCCTTGGCTCATACACACGCCCTTTCGATGCAAGTGCACTCTTCTCGACAAAGGCGGAATGATGTTTCCGCACCTATTCTAAATGATGGGGGAGCTGGTTGTCGGGGTAATCCATGCCAGCTGGCGCCGAGGCCTGAGTGACTAATTACGATTCTGGCAGGGTCGCGCCCTTTCAGCAATGCCAAGAGCTATACTTCAGCAAAAGCGATCGTAAAAGTTGTTCCAAGGGCAGCCAGCGAGAAATTGAAATCCACGGGAGTTTGTTAGCCTAGCGTTTAGCACACATCGGATAGAATCAGGCGCAAGCAGTCGGTAGCAGCAAATAGCGAAGATCCAAAACCGTTCTATGGGCTCGCCTCTTTCACCAGGCACAAAACTTGGCCGCTATGAAATTCGCTCGCAAATCGGTGCGGGCGGGATGGGCGAGGTCTATCTCGCCCATGACACGCAACTAGACCGCACCGTCGCGTTGAAGATTTTGCCCGAGAACGTCGGTGCCGATCGGTCGCGATTGCAGCGTTTTGTTCAGGAAGCCAAATCTGCGTCTGCCTTGAACCACCCGAACATCCTGACCGTCTACGAGATCGGACAGACGGATTCCACTCACTTCATTGCCACTGAGTACATCGAGGGTGAAACGCTGCGTCATCATCTTTCGGACGCGCGGATGACGTTGAGTGAGGTGCTAGACATTTGTATTCAAGTCACAAACGCGCTGGCGACTGCACACAAAGCGGGCATCATCCATCGCGACATGAAGCCAGAGAACATCATGATCCGCCGAGATGGTATCGTGAAAGTCCTGGACTTTGGTCTTGCCAAACTCACCGCGCATGAATCAGCAGATGTTAATGCGGAAGCACCGACGAAAGCGATAATTAAGACAGACCCAGGCACGGTGCTCGGTACGGCAATCTACATGTCACCAGAGCAGGCGCGTGGAATTCCGGTAGACGCGCGGACAGATATTTTCAGTATCGGTGTCGTGCTGTATGAGATGGTGGCCGGATGCGTGCCGTTTTCAGGATCGACATCAAGCGAAGTGCTGGCTTCGATTCTCAGCGAGAAAGAGCCGCAGCCGCTGGCGCGTTACTCACGAGAAGTGCCCGCCGAACTCGAGCGCGTAGTGTCGAAGGCACTCCGCAAAAACCGGGACGAGCGTTATCAAACGATCAAAGACCTCCTGCTTGATTTGAAGAGCCTGAAGCAGGAACTGGAATTTGCAGTCAAGCTGGAGCGCTCAACACCGCCTGAGTTGAGCGGCGCAGGAGGTGCTGCAAAGCCTACCGACGGGCGAAAGGTCTCAACGGAGCCGGGTGAAGCGGCAGTGCAGACGGCGGTTGAAGGTACACGCGCGACCTCCAGTGCCGACTACAACATCGTAAGCCGTATCAAGCGTCACAGAGTCGGCGCGTTGCTGGCTCTGACGGCGCTCGTCGCGGTGGCCGCGGTGGTCGCCTACTTTGTCTACTCGCGATACGCGGGCGGAGGCGGCGCGAGCACGATTCGATCCATCGCGGTTTTGCCATTCACGAACGCGGACGGCAACCCGGACGCGGAATACCTCTCGGACGGAATCTCCGAGAGCCTCATCAACAGCCTCTCACAACTACCCGGCGTAAAGGTCATCGCGCGCAGTTCGAGCTTCACGTACAAGGGCAAAGAAGTTGACCCGCAGGAGGTGGCGAATGCGCTGGGAGTCGAAGCGATTCTGACCGGCAGAGTTGTGAAGCGCGGCGACAATCTCTTGATCAGCGCCGAACTGGTGAAAGCAATTGATAAGACACAGGTTTGGGGCGAGCAGTACAACCGCAAGGCGACAGATGTGCTTCAGGTGCAGTCGGAGATATCCCGAGAGATCGCCGAGAAGCTGCGCCTGCGCCTGACGGCCAGCGCGCGGCAGCAACTCGCCAAACTCGAGACGACGAACCCGCAGGCGTATGAACTGCTGCTCCAGGCGCGTTTCTACCGTGATAAGGGCGGGTCGGAGAACGAGAAGAAAGCGATCGAGTATCTTAATCAGGCGACAGCCGTTGATCCTGCTTACGCACCCGCCTATGCCCAACTGTCTGAAGGCTACAGAGCCCTTGTTGCACAAAGCGTACTAGACCCGAAAGATGGGATGCCACAAGCGGAGGCGGCGGCGCGGAAGGCACTGGAGCTGGACGAGAGCCTCGCTAACGCTCATTTCGCGCTGGCAGGTCTTAAGCTTGACGGTTGGGATTGGGCGACTGCGGAGCGGGAATACAAACGCGCCATCGAGCTGAACCCGAACCTCCAAAAAGCGCACGGCGGGTACTCCCGTTATCTCAGCGTAATGGGAAGGCACGACCAAGCCATCGCCGAGATAAAACGCACCAGGGAGCTTGACCCGCTCTCGCCCATCGCCAACACCGCTGTCGGTGAAAGGCTCCGCTATGCCCGCCAGTATGATCAGGCGATTGAAGCCTTGAAGAAGGCCCTGGAACGGGATCAGAACTTTCCTAACATGCACTTCACCCTCGGCCGTGTTTATGCGGCGAAGGGACAGTACGCGGGAGCCATCGCCGCCGACCAGGAGGCGATCCGGCTGGGTCGAGATACTTCGAGCACGGAAATCTATCTGGGCGCGGCTTACGCGCTAGGGGGCGACCGCGAGCGTGCGCGGGCGATCCTAAAGCGATTGCAGACAAGCAGCCAGTATGTCTCGCCCGCCCAGTTGGCGGTGCTGTACGCCGCTTCGGGTGAGCGGGAGCAAGCGTTCGCATCGCTCGAAAAAGCCTACGCCGCGCATGACCTTCAGTTGCAGTTTCTGGGTGTTGACCCGGCTTACGACAGCCTGCGTAGCGACCCACGCTTCTCAGATCTACTGCGGCGCCTCGGCCTGCCGCAGTGATTCGATCGGAAGAAAGTCTGTTGGCTATTACCGCTGGCACACATCTGGGCACGCAGCCACTTTACAATGAGTTGTCCTGCCCCGAGCGGTCTATTAAAACATTCATCAGCCCATAACCTGAACTGAATCAAGTTTGTCGTTCGCGATCACTGCGTGCGCGTATGCAAGGCAAGCGCGAAGATCGTCCGGCTCGAGGTCGGGATAATCTGCAAGGAAGACAAGAAGCGTCCAAGGTTCCTTAATGTTAAGGAGCTCGCCGAGATGCTAAGGCTCAGGACGCTGACGGTCTACGACATGGTTAGTCAGGAAGGAATTCCGTACCGCAAGCAGGAGATCGCATAATCTTTCTTCTCGATGAAATCCTGGAATGGACGAAGCCTCACGACAGAGAATGAAGATTGCTGTCAGGTTCACGGCTGTGCCGCCTGATGTGAGGTGGCGGCTTTGCCCCACCGTGAGAATGCCTTGATCATTCCGGGGCTGCGCCCCAATGGGGCGTAGCCCCGATGATAGTTGAGGCATACGGAAGGTCGGAGACCTTCCTCACATCGGGCGGCAAAGCCGAAGCGGTCGCAGCTTATTCCTTGGGTTCCACGCTTCCGCCGCCACGAGTGACGGCCTTCGCCGGGCTATGGAGTCTCTTGCTGACAATGAAAGGGAATTGCGGGAAATTCCCCCCACAATTTTCCCACAATTTGTGGCGAGTGAACCGAGGGAGAACGTGCAAGCATTGGAAAGAACATGTTTGGCAGTTTGAACTTGAAGCGGGCGACGGGACTCGAAACCGAGGGACGGGGTTGGGCTGTTTCGCTCCGTGGAGACTACAGCGTTGAGAGGAGAGCGGGCAACAGTTGCACCCCAGGGATGAATATCTATTTCTGCGGGGACACGGTGATGACTAGTTTCTCTTTGTTGCGCACGACGCTAAATGAGTAGCTTGCGACAGGGTTTCTCAAAAGACTGACCGGTTCTGAACTCGCCGAGATTCGCTTGCCGTCGATTGCTTCGATGAGATCGCCCGAGCGGAGTCCCGCCTTGAAAGCAGCAGTCGATGGTTGGACGTAAATAACGAGTAGACCTCCGTTAGCTCCAAAACGAGCTGCGACTTGCGGCTGCAGGGCGATGGTCTCTATGCCTTGAGCAATTAGTGATCGCGGCAATGATTTGAAGAAAGCCCGTGGGAATGCGGTCGAAGCGCCTGGCGTGAGTAGGTTCGGCGCCGGACCTTCCAGCATTCTCCATTCAAACAGCGGATCC
>JBPCMM010000127.1:0-8346 GCA_051002255.1 Pyrinomonadaceae bacterium | reverse complement strand
CTTTCTCCGCTTCTTCGGCATTCGCCACGGATTCGTTAAGGTGGTCGAAGGAGGCGCTGCACCCCGCGGCATTGAGCTCGCGAATGGCCGCGACTGCTTCTTCAATAGTCTCGCCCGCCACGAAGCGTGTGGTCATTTTCTGAAAGGGCTTAAAGTGGGCCGCAAACTCTTTGAGTCCTTCGTGACGCGAAAGATAAATTAGGGCGGTTCTCGTAAGCATCTCGGCGGACCATTAATCCTTTAACGAATATTGGGGCGAAAATCCTAGAATGATTTCCCAACCTCGTTTGTAGCGTATGCTATTCTTGGCGATGCACGAGGGAGTCGTGGGAGGACTGCTTCAAACAAGCCAAATTTTCACAGCCAAACGACAAAGGATTAGATGGTATGCGCCTGAAGCTGGTACTGATTGCCTCGTTCGTCTCGGCGATTGTAGGTTCGGGCGCTTCAGTCGCTATCATCCTGGGAAAGTTTTCGTCACTCAAAGGGCTTTCCGCCCCTGACCTCTTAGTTGCTTCGACTTTCATTCTGCCCGTAGCCGCTGTCGTGCTGGCCGCCATTTTCGTGTATCGACACACTGCTCGCCGGCGCAAGACTCAAGCCCTACTAACCGGAATTCTCGCTGCCTTCCTGAGCCTAGCAATTTTTATCCTGGCCTCAGTCTTGACCTCTCGAGCGACGCCAACGCAACCGCCGCAGCCCGTAGTGCCTCGTAACGTCGGGTGAGAGCTGCAATAAGCTCTTACGACGTGCTCGCCGAATTCAGTCCGATCTGGTTTTGTACCGGCCGCAGGGCATCTATAACAAAGCGAATGTGATCTTCGATTGATACACCCAACTCCTCTACACCCAGCCGGATATCATCTCGATTGACTGCACGTGCAAAGGCTTTGTCCTTCAGTTTCTTTTTCACGGAAGAAACTTCCAGATCGTCGAGACTCTTATTCGGTCGCACAAGTGCGCAAGCCACCAAAAATCCACAGAGTTCATCTGTGGCGAACAACGCGCGAGCCAGGTCAGTGTCGCGCGGCACGCCGGTATAGGTTGCGTGGCCCATGATCGCACGGATCATCCGATCAGAATAACCGCGCCCGCAGAGTATATTAGCGCCGGTAAATGGGTGCTGTTCCGGAGTGGGAAACATTTCGTAATCAAAATCATGCAGCAGTCCAACTAGTCCCCACTCATCGACATCAGCATCAGCCTCGCCGTAACGTTTAGCCGCCGCGCGCATTGCCGCCTCCACCGCCAGCGCATGCTTACGCAGGCTGTCTCCCTTCGTGTATTCGCACAGCAATTCCCAGGCGTCGTCTCGATTAGGCATGGTCCTGAAGCCGCCGCTTTGCAAAAAGCGCCAGCACAGATTCTCTAAACTGTTTTTCCGTGGTGACCAAAACTAGCATGGCTGCGTGAGGCAAACAAGAGAAGAGTCGCGACATGGATGTCCCAGTTTGAGGTGGGCGGGCCCTTACGACAACTAAGGTAGAGTTGGATACGATCCACGAACTCACACGAAATGTCACGAACAAGACTTCGTGTTGGTTAGTGTGATTTGGTGGATCGTTCTTGGTCGGTCCAAATTGCTCTAACAACAAACTTTGATGCTCTTGCTCAATCACCGCTCGGTGCTCGATAACCAGGGCGAGCTCGGATGGCTACGTTCTTACGAGTGCTGTTGACCTTGATCTTCCGATATCCCTCGTCGCGGGATTTATTAGTAGGGTAATACCCGATTGAATACTGCGTTCGCAGTTCGGCGGCGATGTTTGCGAATGCATCGGGAAGCGATCTCAGGGTATCGGCGCGCAACAAACGCCCCCCTGATTTGTCGGCAAGTGCTTTAAGGTAACTGTCTGCCGTGAGGTATAGATGATCGAGCACCATCCCGATTGAATCCTGGCCGCGCCTTGAAGTACTGCCCGGTCTCGCGTCCGGTTCATGTCTGCGATCGGGCCAGGAGTCAGGCGTATCCGTGCCGCCTGGTCGACGACCGGCTGTGGGAGGCAGTCGATCAGGAGGCAAGCTGTCTCGATCGCGATCCCGGTCACGTTCGCGCTCCTCACGGCGCCTGCGCATGATCTCATCCGGCAGCGGTAGGCCAAAAGGTCCCGTCTTGTTGCGCGTGCCGGAAGTGGGAATCGGGCTGGGATCGTCGCTGGGAAATGTCGGGACGGTGGTTCCGGCTGGAGGTGTTCTGATTACAGCGATCGTGGCTAGTTGCGGAACTTGATCCGACTGTTGCCGAGCTATGCGTTCAGTGTCTTCGCGGGTGTTGTACCGAATGGGGTAAACCAACACGCCCTCTTCATCCAGTCCTCGCAACGTCCCATCGAAACTGGCCAAGTCGCTATGATAATCGACGCCGTCGGTGAAGAGCACTATCGCCTTCCGTCCTTGAATTCGGCGCAAGGAAGAAAGCGCCAGAGCAAATGCATCGTAGAGCTTGGTGCCTTGCCCGGAACGAGTGCGGTAGATAGCGGCTTTAATGGCTCCCCGATCGTTGGTAAAGTCGTTAAGGTCATGAATCTGGTCATCAAAGGAGATCACTTTCACTCGATCCCTGCTTTGCAACTGCTCGACGAAAGCATCTGCCGCGTGGCGGATCAACCCGAGCTTCTCCTGCGTACTCGCACTTGTGTCGAGCATCAAGACTACGTGAAAGGGCACACTGATGGTGGCAAAGAAGGCTATTTCCTGCGGGACACCATCTTCAGATATCGAAAAATCGTTCTTTAACAAATCGGGGATGTAAAGTCCGTTTCGGTCGGTGGCGATGACGGGTACGGTCACGAGGTCCGTCTCGATTTTGAGAGTTTCCACCTCTTTCTGATCCTCGGGTGCAGGTGGTTCTGGTTTCTGATGCGGGAGTTCTGGCCTTTGAGTCTTCTGGCTCTCACCTTGAACTTGCCCTGAGCGGCCAGCCTGGGCGTTGCTGCCAATGGGAAATGAAACACAGACCAAGGCGAGCAGAAAGATGCGCGCTATTATAGTTAGAATCAATTCTCTAGTCTGGGTTTCGTTAAACACTTCGGTCGCGCTTTTCTGAGAGGCCAGGTTGTGTGCTAATACCCCCGAGGACACAACAAGAATAGCGTCTGGAGACCGATTTTGACAACGCTTTTAGGCGCGGGAAGGTAATGTCTTCGAAACGTCACTCAATAGTTGAAGTGAGCGGTAGAGGCTGTGTAAAACCAAAGAGGACCTACGGCAATTTACAGGTCGAATATCTGAGTGGCAAGTTAGCCGGGCTTGGCCGTCCTTTTGGGATTGGGTCTGTGCTGTGACGCCCGGGAACGCTGCCTTTGCTGCCCGCGAGTTGATCAACTAAAATACTGGGTCACGACCCTTCAACCTGGATGAGATCACTTTTACTCGCAGTCCTTGCAGCTTACGTAGTTTCGGCAATCCATTCAGTGCTCGCCTTCGTCAACAAACGACGGGCGCTGCAGCGGGTGTCCGATGGGGCTATGGCAATCGGGTTCGTCCTTCATACGACCGCCCTGGCCGCCGATTGGTTCGTTGACGGTCATTATCCGCTCTTCTATTTTCCCCAAACTCTCTCGTTTCTGGCCTGGACTATGGTAGGGGGTTACGCGCTGGTGAGATACCGGTATGGCGCCCACGCTCTCGGTACTTTTACGCTGCCTGAGGTTTCATTTCTAGTCTTTCTGGCGCTTCTAATTGGTTCGCCCGGCGGCACTCAGGAGCCTGGCTTCTCAAGTACGTGGTTGTTTCCGGTTCACACTACTCTTCTACTGTTTGCTTACGCTGCTTTCTTCGTTGTCTTCGTCGCTAGTGTAATGTATCTCCTCCAGGAGAGAGAGCTGAAACTTAAGACCTTCGGCGCGATCTTTCATCGGCTGCCATCGCTCACAACCCTCAACGAAATTGCCACGAGTGCCGCCGCAATTGGGCTGGCACTGTTGACGATCGGAATTGCGACCGGCATGCTTTGGTCGTCGTCACGGTCCGGGGTTTTATGGCACAATGACCCGAAAGAGATCTTCGCCCTACTGACTTGGTTGCTCTATCTCTTGCTGATCGTTTATCGATCAACTGCTCATTGGCGGGGCCGCAATGCGGCCTGGTTGGGAGTGGCCGGTTTTGTGCTCGTTTTATGTACCTTCTTCGGCGCAAGATGGATGGGAGGCTATCACGTGTTCGGCTGAACCCTCTGTCAAAGGTCGGCAATTTCTTGTTTTTTGAGCAATGTTTTGACAGAAACAACGATCCACGAAATCACACGAACTGGCACGAACTGACCTTGGTGTCTTTTCGTGAATTCGTGGACTCGCTTCTCTCTAATTGCGGCTAAACAGGCGTGATGCCAAGTCCCTGAGGACTCCAACACTAAATAACTGAGTTTACCGTCGTACCCATGTCAATAGTCCTGGTAGGAGTTAATCACAAGACCGCCCCAGTGGAGGTTCGCGAGCTGCTGGCGTTCTCAGAAGCAGCTTGCGCCGAGGGCCTACGTGCGCTTGTCGACGGCGACGTAGTGCGCGAAGGATTGATCGTCTCGACTTGCAACCGAGTGGAAGTCTTAACCGCGACTACCAGCGAACAAATTACACAAAGCCACGAACGGATAAGCACCTTTCTTAGCGAGTCGCGAAGTTTGCCTCGCGATCAATTTCGAGATTATTCATACAGCCACATCGACGATCAGGCCGTGCGCCACATTTTCCGCGTCGCTTCTTCTCTCGATTCAATGGTTGTGGGCGAGCCGCAGGTGCTGGGGCAAGTGAGGCAAGCTTATTCAGTTGCGCTTGAAGCGGGCACGGCCGGGCGCGTTCTCCATCGACTAATACACCAGGCGTTTCGCGTGGCCAAGCGTGTAAGGAGTGAGACGGGGATTGCTGCGAATGCCGTTTCCATCAGCTACATGGCAGTTGAACTTGGCAAAAAGATCTTTGGCTCACTCAAGGGGCAGTCAGTGCTCCTGGTCGGCGCCGGTGAGATGGCCGAACTCTCAGCTCGTCACCTAATCAATGCCGGAGTGTCGAGGGTGCTAATAGCTAACCGAACGGAAGAGTCGTCCGTACGTCTGGCGAAGGAGTTTGGCGGCGAGGCCGTGAACTTTGAAAGACTCGCCGATTACCTTCCTGATGCAGACATAGTTGTCTGCTCGACGGGCGCCGGCGAATATGTAGTTACGGCAAACATGGCCCGCGAGGCGCTCAATCGCAGACGTAATCGTCCCGCGTTCTTCATAGATATCAGCGTGCCCAGAAATCTCGATCCCGCAATTGGTGACCTTCCCAACGCCTTCATTTTCGACATCGACGATCTCGAATCAGTGATCTCTTCAAATATCAAGGAGCGGGAGCGCGAAGCTGAGCGAGCGGAATTAATCGTTGACTCCGAAGTGATGCAGTTTCAGCAGGGCTTGCGAGTGATGGAGATTGGACCTTCGATTGGGGCGCTGCGCCAAAAGCTTCAGGACATTGCTCGCTCTGAGATGATCCGACAACGCAATCGGCTGGGCCCTTTAACGCCCGAACAGGAAAGCGCGATCGAAGCTCTTTTGCTTTCTACTGTCAATAAGATCTCTCATCCCCTAATTGACCGCATGCGACGCTCTCTAGACGCCGGCGACTACGACAGCATCGACGATGGGCGTGATGTATTCGATCTCGAAGATTGACCTTGCAGGGGCGCTGGCCCACCGTTTGGGAGGGCTTGGAGTCTGTGTCAGAACTCAGAATGGAAGGACTTTACGATCATAACTAACTTAGAGCAGCTCCTGCCCCAATACAGAACCGCGAGCGGTAGCGACCGGATCCAACACTCAACATCCGGTAAAACCGCAAGCCGAGTTGAAACTGGGATCCGGTCGCTACTCGCGGTTCCGTAGTAGAACATGGAAAACCTCCTGGTAATCGGCTCGCGTGGTTCGAAGCTAGCGCTTTGGCAAGCGAAATGGATCAGAGCACTTATTTCGCGTTTCCATCCGGAAGTCACCGCTGAGATTAAGATTATTAAGACAACGGGTGACGTAAAGACGGAACCGCTCTCAGTAATCGGCGGCCAGGGTGTCTTTACCAAAGAACTGGAAGACGCATTACTCTCAGGCCGAATAGATCTTGCAGTCCACTCACTGAAAGACTTACCGACAAACCTCCCCGACCGGCTCACTATCGCGGCAATCTGCGAACGTGAGGACGCGCGCGACGCCCTCGTGCTCAGGGAAGGACGAACCATGGGATCAGTGAACGACTTGCCTCCGGGCGCCGTGATAGGCACATCGAGCCAGCGGCGACTTGCTCAGCTGAAATACTTGCGCCGCGATATTGTCATCAAAGACTTGAGAGGTAATGTCGACACGAGGCTACGTAAACTCGATGAAGCACAGTACGACGCGCTTCTGCTAGCGGCAGCGGGGCTTCGCCGTTTGGGATGGGAAAGTCGCATCAGCGCGCTCATAGCGACTGACGAGATGTTGCCTGCGGTGGGCCAGGGAGCGCTGGCAGTCGAGACCCGCGCGAATGACCATTCCACCACTGCGCTTGTAAGCTCACTTAACCACGCAGCAACTGAGCATGCTTGCGCTTCTGAGAGGGCCTTCCTGCGCGCCTTGGGCGGCGGCTGCCAATTGCCTATTGCCGGCTATGCTGTCGTCTCTGGCAACGAACTTGTGCTGGAGGGACTGGTGGCCGATCCGGTCGGTCAGGAGATCGTGAGGGGCAAGCTATCGGGCTCAACAGCAGAAGCGGAAGAGCTGGGCTCGCGATTGGCGCTCCAATTGTTGAAGCGTGGCGCGGATAGGTTGTTAGCCGAGCAGTAAGGCCCCCGTTCCTGTGTTGGCATAATTTGGATTAAGGCGTTCAGAAGGGAGAACTATATAACGCTCCTGAGCACAAGCAACGGCTGCGATTGCTCATAAAAGATTGGGGATTTGCCTTGCCTATGGCATTTGCAATCCTGGCTGTTTTTCGGGCGCCCTAGCTTCGGTCCCGGACGGACCAAATGTTTATAGCACCAGGGTTCCCCTAACAACTTTGAAGCTCCGGAGGAGCGAAATGTTTTGTTTCGATGAAAGGCACATTGCGCTCCTCTGGAGCTAACGACTCGTTCCGGCAAGGTTAGCTATAGACGTTTGGCCTCTCTGCGGCCAGGACACGATTTCTGAGTTAGAACTTGAGAGATTAGGACACTAGTGTAGTCTTGAACGACCAGGATCCTTGTAATGGCCGCCAGCAAGACATCTCAGACGAATCAGTGGGCCAATAGTAAGCCGCTTGCCGGTCGTACCGTGGTTATCACACGAGCGCGGGCGCAAGCCGATGAGTTTATGGCTGAGTTGGAACAGTTTGGCGCGCGGGTGATTGCCTGTCCCACAATTGAAATTCACGACCCCGAGAGTTTTGAGCGTCTGGATGAGGCTATCAGCCATCTGTACGGCTATGACTGGGTGGTATTCACGAGCGTTAACGGAGTTGACCATTTCCTCAGACGTTTCAAAGCGAGCGGACATGAGGGTAGCGAGATCGATGACGTAAGAGTGTGTGCCATCGGTGACGCCACTGCGGAAAGATTGAGAGAGGCGCAACTCCACGTCGATGTCATCCCGCACGAATTCAAAGCGGAAGGGGTTTTTGAAGCTCTCACCCAATTCGTTGGGGGACGGGAAGCGCTAAGCGGCTTAAATTTCCTGATTCCGCGGGCCGCAGTAGCACGGGACTTTTTGCCGAAAGCTTTAGAAGAGGCGGGGGCTCGCGTCGATGTCGTCGCGGCGTATCGCACCATACTTCCGGATTATCTGGACCGCGGCCGAATTTCTGCAATGCTTGCCGGAGGCGCGGACTGCATTGCCTTCACCAGTTCCTCGACCGTCCGAAATCTCGCCCAACTCTTTGACACGCAGGATTTGAGTGTGGTCCTCGAAGGAGTCGCCGTGGCTTGCATCGGGGACGTAACTGCCCAGACGGCCGCTGAACACGGATTACACACGGTAATCCAGCCCGATGAATTCACCATTCCAGAGTTAGCCCGGGCCATTGCTGAGTATTTTGGGCGAGAGTAAGGAATTTCGGTACCGTCTGCCCTGCCCTTTCGCACCTCTGGCAAGCGGTGGTGGGCAATGTGTGGTCTGGCTACTCAACCTGCTCGGCTACTATCATTCGTCCGCTCAAGCGGACTGATTGAATGGTCCCCGCCAAGTAAGATCAAAACGAAACTGAGCCACGCACTACGAGCAGGAGGCCCGTCTTACTTCGTGCTAAACTGATCAGCGATGTCTTCCCGCCGCGTATTAATTATCGATCCCGATCTTCAGAGTGGTGCGTCACTCAGCGCATTGATTGCCGGCTGGAATTACGTGGTGGTTCTGGCGAAGAACAATGC
>JBPCMM010000126.1:0-14445 GCA_051002255.1 Pyrinomonadaceae bacterium | reverse complement strand
GCATGGCCGGTGTGGACATGGGTCCGGCTGCTTTGCGGGTGGCGCGACTTCACGAAAGGATCGCAGAGCTTGGCTACGAAGTTCAGGATTCCGGCGACCTGCGGGTTGAGCGACCGAAGTCGCGTCCAAAACCCGATGAAAAATTAAAATACCTGAGCGAGATTAGCGCTGCTTGCGAGCAGTTGGCCGCCGAAGTTCATAAGGCTCTGACTGCTGGTGAACTTCCAATCATCCTTGGCGGCGATCATTCGATAGCAATAGGTTCGATCGCGGGCGTGGCTTCATTCTGTCGCGAGCGATCTGAAACGATCGGGTTGATCTGGTTTGATGCGCACGCTGACATGAATACTCCTGAAACCACTCCCTCGGGAAACATCCATGGAATGCCGTTGTCCGCCCTGTTGGGTTACGGCGCACCTGCACTCACAACTATTTCAGGGTTTACTCCCAAACTCGATCCGAAATTGTGTGCGCACGTTGGAGTGCGCGACATCGATCGTGGGGAGCGCGAACTCATTCGGGAGCTTGGTATGCGCTTCTTTACGATGCGGGAAATCGATGAGCGTGGAATGAGCGCGTGTATGGACGAGGCAATCGCAATCGCCTCCCGGGCGTCCGCCGGATACGCAGTGACGTTCGATGTGGACGCACTCGATCCAGGAGACGCTCCAGGTTCGGGTACCCTCGTGCGTGGAGGACTCACCTACCGGGAGTCGCACCTCGCTATGGAGAAAATTGCGGAGGCAGGTGGGATGCGTTCACTTGAGGTCGTGGAGATCAATACTGCGCTTGATGTTAACAACAGAACCGCCGAGCTTGGTGTAGAGATGATTCTTTCAGCGCTCGGAAAAACTATTCTCTAAGGTACGGAGCAGGCACTTTGTCGAAAAAACTCCGCGTGGGAGTCATCTTCGGTGGAAGATCAGGGGAACATGAAGTTTCGGTTCGTTCCGCTCGCGCAGTCATAGAATCAATCGATCGAAAAAAATACGACGTTCTGCCCATCGCCATCAGCAAAGAAGGGAAGTGGCTCCCACCGGCTGATGCCGCGAAATTGTTACCTCCAAGTTCGCATTCATTCCTTCCCGCCGATTTTGCCTCAAAAGGCAGTGGTGACGTAGCAATCCTTGGCGACCCCTCGCATCAGGGCCTAGTCTCTCTCGCAGCTGCACGCCGGCCCCCAGCTTCCGAACAATTGGATGTCGTGTTTCCCGTGCTTCACGGGCCATTCGGCGAAGATGGAACGGTGCAGGGCCTTTTGGAGATGGCCAACGTTCCCTACGTTGGTTGCGGCGTGCTTGCCTCGGCGTGTGGCATGGACAAGGTCGCGATGAAGTTGCTGTTCCGTCAGGCAGACCTTCCCATTGGTGAGTACATTTGGTTTCTTCGCTCCCAGTGGCAGAGTAATCCTGAAAGTGTAACTCGCAGAGTCGCCCGCGAAATTGGATTCCCGTGCTTCGTGAAGCCAGCTAACCTGGGTTCTTCGGTAGGTGTTTCGAAAGCTACGGATAAGACTGGGCTGATCGACTCCGTAGACCTGGCTGCCCGATATGATCGGAAGATCATTGTTGAAGCAGCACTGAACGCGCGGGAAATTGAATGCGCTGTGATAGGTAACGATGAGCCTCAAGCAAGTCTTCCGGGCGAGTATGTTGTTTACGACGAAGCAGCCCGTTTTCTTGATTACACCGAGAAGTATGCTGACACCGGGCACGTTAAATTCGTAGTTCCCGCGCCGCTATCAAAATCCATGATCAGCAGGATCCAACGAATGGCTATCCAGGTTTTTAAAGCTGTAGATGCCGCCGGTCTTGCGCGAGTGGACTTCTTTCTGACGCGAGACGGCCAGAGACTGCTGGTAAATGAATTGAATACCATGCCAGGTCTGACCGAAGTTTCCGGATATCCCAAGATGTGGGAAGCGTCAGGAATGCCTTTTCCAAAGGTGCTGGATCGATTGATCGAACTCGCATTCGAACGCCACAAAGACAAGTCGCTTAACAAAACAAGCTTATAGTCGTGGACACCCGATGCAAAGAATAAGCCGCATACTCTCGTCAGTTAATGTCTATCCCAGAGGCTTTATCTTTTTCGGATCCGCGTTCACCCGCGAAAATCCGCGGCCAAATCCGGGTTGAGGAAATCAGCCCTTAGGGGAGCGATAACCTTTGCGCGTGCGAACTACCAGGTCTTCTCGGGAGACTCTCACCTCCAAGGCACGCCATCGCCCGTCCCGCGCTTGATTCAAAGGTCGGTAAGCTATCGTGTACTGATGACCCAATTCCCGGGCGATGCTGGCGAACGCATCCCGCAAGGCTGGTCCACCTGGCGTGGCCACAAATCGCCCCCCGCTTTTCTCGGCAAAGCTTTTTAGGATCATGGCGCTTTGCACGTTGTGCGGGCCACCGCCATTGTTAGCGGACATATCGACAGCGTAGATGCTGGCGCCAATCGCCATGGCGGCTTCCAGGGCCTTGGAGGATGAAGTTTTACTGTAAGTATCCATTCCGTCCGACAACACCACGATTGCCTTGCGCGACTCTTGACGCGCTCTCAAGGCATTCACGGCTTCGAGAATGGCATCGTACAGCGTAGTCATCCCTCTTGCTTTAAGAGCGAATGCCATTGGAGCGAGATCCCGCCCGGAAGAGAAGTCTTGCACCTGCTCAATCTTGTAGTCGAACTTGTAAACTGCCGCGACATCCTCAGGACGAAGCCCATCGAGAAACCTGATTGCTGCGGAACGGCCCAGCGACAAACGGCTTTCCATGCTCCCAGAGGTATCCAGCAGGACAACTGAAGCAAAGGGCGACTCGTGGACTCCGAAATTGGCGATCACTCTTGCGGGAACTTCTTTGCCATCCTCATACACTTTGAAGTCGGACAATCGAAGTGCGGGTACATACTCGCCCGCTTTGTCTGTAACGGTAACGTTAAGCACGACCAGGTCGGTGTTAACCCGAACTACATCGTCAGCCTGCTGAGCGAGGCCTTCGATCGAGCCCGCCACAAGCCCACAAATGAACAGAAAAGTATGAAGAAGCGCAAAGAAGAGAATTCGTTGGCGACGGGAAGGCAATGGGCTATACCTTGCGGGAGAAGCTGCGAACAATGCGGATGAGTTCAAGTAATACATTAGCCTTGTCGATGATCGTGGCTGATACTACTTGCCGGGGAGTTTCATGAACCTTTTCATTAAGCGAGGCTGATACTTTGACTACGCAATTCATGGCTTCCACAAGATCGGCGGGCCTCTTTTCCATCGTGACCTCATCCTCAGAACCCCCCGCTTCACTTCGGATGCGCTTGGCGAGTTTCTCAAGCTTTTCCAGCTTCTTGATATCTTCGCGATCAAGAGAGCTATTTTTCTTGAAAGAGGCAGCGAGCTCCTGACCAAGGTCCGAAACCTCCCTGGCTCTCTGAAGGTTCTGTTTATGATCCTTTTCAGCGGACCTGATCTCTCGTTTGATCCGCAACTCTTCCGCCATCGAGTTTCCACGTTGGTCATCGGAAGAACCCGGGGAGCTCTTGTCTGCGCTGATTGAACTGAGAGGGTCAACAGGCCTCGTGGCCTGGCCCGCAGCAGGTGAGCAAGCTGCAAGCAGAACAGAGGCGATGAACATCAACCGCCCCGCTCTCCAGTTAGCGTTAAGAAAGCTGGATTTCACTGTGTTAGTTACGCGTATCACAATTTCACGATTTTCGACCAGTCAATACTGGGACGGGCTTAAACCTCTAATGGTTGTACGGCGGCTTCATAGCGACATCAGTCTGCTCAGCGGCGGAGGCGGGCAGAGGGTAGGCAGGGGGGCAAGCACCTTTGCGAGCGGCCCCTTGGATCAAGTCCGAGAACACAATCGCGCCCCTGGCTACCTTCTGCCGCGCTTCCGCCGCTGGTTGCTGGTGATGGAACCGCTAACCTCCGTTACCAAACCCAATAACGATCCTTCTCACTGAAGCAACCATCCAGATCTGGCGAAGGTTCATGCTTCGCGTTAATTGTGGGTGCGCCGACCTCTCACGGAGAACTTGAGACCTCAATGATTCAAGACGATTGGACCTGAGACGATTGATTAAGTCTCGGCGGAGCTAGGGAACTCGCGCCGGCTTGTCGGGCGAGTTCAGAAACTCACCGCCCCGTGACCCCGATCTCGGTACGATCACGACCTTGGGCTCAAGTCTCTCAGGCGGTCGCTTCTGCCCTGATGCGGTGGTGTAGGCCAGCAGCGTTGGGTCTGCCCCGCCTTTCAAGCCCACCAGGCGTACTGAGATATATTGCTGCGCTGGCAGCTTTAATGAGTACCGGCCTTCCTGGTCCGGTTCCAAATCGCGAGGCTCGACGGCAGCTGAAGTTTGCTCCAGCGATCCATCCTTGCGGCGCCGAAGTTCCAAAGCCACCGTAAGTCCGCTCAACTTCTCCGGAGAAATGTTCTTCACCGTACCGCCGATGATCGTTTGTCCGCCTTTCAGCAGCGCCTCGTCTACCAAAATGTGGCCTTTGGCGGGCCCCTTTGGAATATCCGACGTCGGGGGCGCCTGGGTAGCAAGTGCGGCAAGCCGTTGCTGGGCGCTGCGCTTTCGCAGGTATGTGTAACCGGCAAAGACGATGGCGGTTACTGTAAGAGCGCAAACGACCGCCACTAGCTTGCGGCCTATCGATCTTTTTTCTTCGATGAATAGTTCGGTGTGAGTTGAGTCTCTCAGCATTTCTTAGAGTAATAGTTAAGGCATCACTTTAACTTAGGCCTTAAGGGTTGGGAAGTGTGCGCCCAGGCGGAGGTGCTCCGGTGACGGCAGTAACCAGGGCAGATAGAAACTCTTCCTCGGCTACCCCGAGGCTCGGTAACGTAACCCATTCAGCACCTGTAGCACCATCGGTTCTCCCTTCAATCTTCGCGTTGACTGCAACGTTTGCGCTAGTACCGTCGATCGGTTGGACTTCGACGTTTAGCGTGTAACGACCTCGAGTCCAACCTCGGGAATCAGAAACCGACACTACAGCATATCGATTCAATTCGGACTGTGAAACTACCGCCCCTTTAATAAAAGTGTACGGCTGACTCACGATAATTCCTTCCGATGGCTTGGACGTGGTCTCATCGATTATTAGTTTTTCGTCGCGCATTACATCTTCGATTGCCTTCAGGATCACATCGCGGCGGGCAGTTATGCGGTAGGGGTTCGGAAGCGAAGGCACCTCCGGAGTGCGGCCCTTTCCAAAGTCCATTCCGCGGCCGGCTCCAACGTCAGTCTTGCTGCCATTATTTGCCGGTGCCTTACTACCGCTGTCACGCACTCGTTCGTTGGACTTGTCGATTCCTTTACCCTGTGCGAGCGCCGCAGACGAGGAAAGAGTTATTAGCAACAACACACATGTCAGCCGGAACATAATTCGCACCTCGTTCGAACCAAGTAGAATCGCAAAGGGAGATCACTCAATCGAGAATAGATTAAGGTCCGCGCAAATTCAAGCAGTCGCTGCTGGGAGTCAGAAACTTCTTCCATCAACTATTGGCGATAAAGAAAGCGATAAAGAAATATGCCACAGATGCACACGGCGATCCATGGATAAGAACTGAAGATAAGGATGCTGTTACTGCCATATGAGCACCTTTCTGTTTGCTTTTCTATCGGTTCCTACTGATCTGTGCTTATCTGTGTCTTAATCATTTCTCTGTCGCTTTTTTCCGGTCATTCTGTAAATCCCTTTCCTGTTCCCAGCGTCGAAGAGCCTGCACACCCGTGAAGAAATCATTCTCGTTATTGAAGAAATTATGAGCGCCGTCGTTTCGCGATGGCTCGCGCACGTAATACAGGTAATCTGTCTGGGCGGGATTGATTGCTGCCGTTAGTGCGCTTTCACCCGAGGACGCGATTGGGCCCGGAGGCAGTCCCACGTACAAGCGTGTGTTATATGGTGACCTGCGATCGATATCGCTTTTGTAAACCTTACCGTCATTCCGCCACTTTCCCTCAAGCTTGGAGGCGTAGATTACAGTTGAATCAACTCCCAGCGCCATGTTGAGTTTTAGACGGTTGTAAATAACCGACGCAATGATCGGACGTTCGGTCTCGAGCTTGGCCTCGGTCTCGACAAGGGAAGCTATGGTAACGATCTTTCGCGGCGACATACCCAGGCTAAGCGTTTTCGCTGTCCAGTCTGATTTCCACACTGCTCGGAAGCGCTTGACCATGATCGCAATAAGTTCAGCCGGTTGCGTATCCGGCGGAAACTCGTAAGTGGCCGGAAACAAGTATCCCTCAAGGTTCTTCGCGCTTGGATCCAGATCGTGGATGAGCGTTACGTTGTCCATGAGAGCTAACGTTGAATCAGGGTCAGTGAGGTTTAACTCCGGAACCCGGGCCATTGCGTTGGCGATATCCCACCTGGTCCACCCTTCAACCACGGTCAGACGAACCAGCCGCTGCTCGCCGGTTTGAAGTTTGGCCAACACCGCATGAGGAGAAATAGGGGAGGGGAAGTCATACTCACCCGCCTTGAAGCGTTGACCCGCTCCGGTGAGTTTCAGGTACATCAGTACGGGTTGTTCATGCTTGATTATTCCGGCGGCTGTGAGTTTCTTGATCACCGCGGCAGGGGGCGTACCTTTGGGTATCTCAATATATTGACCGCTTCTGCCGTGGTGAACCGGCGTGCGTAGGTCTCTCTCGCCCCATACAACAGCACCAACTGCTCCGAAGACCAGAATCAAAGTGATGATTATTAAGAAGCGTTTCCCGATGATTACTAAGCGGCGTGACAGCCACCGCGCCTCCTTATGTTTAGGGGATATGAACCAAAACCCTTTGTTGTCCTCCAGCGATAAAGTCCCTGAGGATAATAGCAGCCGCCTGACAATCGATCAGATCTCTCATCTCCAGGGTAGTATTACCGGCAGCCCGAAGCTGCTCCTCTGCCTCCACTGAGGTTAGGCGTTCATCCTGCAGATAAACCGGCATTTTGAGCGTCTGTGCAAACTTCCCCGCGGTGTATTCGGCCTCCAGGGCAGCCGAACCTCTGGATCCGTCCAGGCTTAACGGCAAACCAATAACAAGCGTTCTGGCGTCTAAGCGGAGGACTAATTCAGTGACATCACGGAGCAACTGCTTCCAGTTAGAACGTGTAAGCGGGGTTAGTTTAGTTATTGAAATGAGCATTGAGTCGGAGGCGGCGACCCCGACGCGTTTTCGACCGAGGTCGAGAGCCACGATCGGCCCGGTTAGATTCTCTATTTTGTCTGGTTGATTCATTAAGACTTCGATCAGAATCCATTGCACATAAGTCTCAAGCATCACGTAACATCGTAAAGCCCGCAAGGCCACTGACTTGCGCCCTTTAATCGCCGACTGTATGATGCTTCTGGCTCGTTGAGCGTGCTCGCAACTGATGTAATACGAGAGGTAATCAATGTCATTTCGCGCCAAGTTTGCTTTAATTCTGTTATCAGCCACACTCGCTCTCTATACTGTTGTAGGTGGCTGGATTTCTACTCGGGCACAGCAGCCGGCCAACGATCCCAATGCACAGTTACGCATCTTTGAGAGCGTTCTTCAGCACATCCAGAACGATTATGTAGATGAGCCGAACATGGAGAAAGTTCGCGCGGGCGCACTCCGCGGCTTAGCCTACGGCCTGGATCCCTATTCGACCTACCTCACTCCGGACCAGGTTCGTGAGTATAGCGGAACCGGAAAGGACAATCAGGTCGGAATTGGCGCCGAAATGTCGCAAGTCGCCTCTTATCTCTATGTCATTGCGCCCATGAAGGGTTCTCCTGCCGATCAGGCAGGGGTTCGCGCGGGAGACATTATCGAGTACATCGACGGCAAGGCCACTCGTGACATTTCGCTTTACGATGCCAAACAACTACTCAACGGTCCTGCAGGGAGCGAAGTGAAGTTACGGATCCTGCGCGCAAATAGTCGGCCGCTTACGCTGGCCGTGAAACGCGGTTCTTCCCGTGCGGCGGCTGCCGAATCAAGAATGGAGGCGGGTAAGATTGGTTTATTGCGTATTAATAATTTAGCCGACGGTGAAGCCGCTGAAGCGCGCTCCCGTCTCCAGGAACTGATCAAACAAGGCGCGCAAAAAGTGGTTCTCGATTTGCGAGGTACGGCGGGGGGCTCGCTAGGTGAGGCGGTAGCCGTCGCGAATCTGTTTATTAAGGAAGGCACGATAGCCCAGACCACTGGCCGGGAAGGCAAGACATTGAAAACCTTCACCGCCGATCCTAAAGCGACGATTTTCTCGGGCCCTATTATCGCCCTGATTGACGCTGGAACTTCTGGAGCTGCTGAGGTAGTTGCCTCTGCCTTGCTTGAGCGCAATCGCAGCCAGCTTGTGGGGGAGAAGAGTTTCGGGGCTGGCGCCGAACAACAATTATTTACCTTGCGCGGAGGCGATGGGTTGCTGCTAACCACGGTTAAGTGGGCAACTGCCAGCGGAAAGCCTTTCCTGGGTGAAGATCGTGCCCACTCCGGTGTGACACCTTCCGTTGAAGTGAAACGGCCTGAAGTCGCTGAGGCTATCGATCCCGAAGACCTTACGGGCAACGACGACGACCCGGTTGGCAGGCCAACCCAGCCGAATGAGAAGCCGGAAGTTACGGTGGCGCCTAATGTGGCCAAGCCCGTGGTTGAGGACGTCCAGATGAAGAAGGCACTGGAATTATTGCGAGAGAGCAAACCAACGCCCATGCAACGGGCTGCCTAACTAACCAACCGCACATTGATTAGAAGACGGCCAGAGAGGTTCTCCGGCCGTTTTTGTTGGGGTGCCAGGGACGCCATGTTTGCTAACCCGTCTCGGTAATTACATTCCAATGGTAGGACTGATCATTTCGCATACACGACAATTCGATATCGGGTACAGAAGATAATGCACTCCACTCCACCACAATTATCTTTGATTGCAAATTCGTTATATCTCGCAATATTGCCAAGCAATCACGGATGTTTTTGGCAGATCTGGCAATAAGTGTCTTAGGAAGCCCGCTGAGGAACGCATCTTGCCCCTTAGTTCGTGCAGTTAGAATAAGCGGCATTGACACTTAAGGCGCGAAGGAGATTTGAGCGATGATTATGACTAATAAATTACTACCGGTTGCTTTAATAGCAGCCCTCGTGGGCGGCTCAGTTGGCGCCCTCGTAATGTACTCGAAGAACCAGCCCACGGCTGTGGCAGGAGTGGCGCAGGACACACCCAAATACGACGCAGTGGCGTCCCAGCCTGGCAATGACCAGTTCATTCCTGCTGAATTCAACAAATCAGATGAGCAGAGCGCGTATAAGGTTGGGTTTGCCGATGGGTTACGTGCGGCGGGAGATGGCGCCTCCGGCACTCGCTCTTTAGCTCCGGCCGCGGTTGTTACTCAACCCACCCGGGTTGTTTACCGCAACACCGGTCGCAGGTACGCACGCAGTTCCAACTCGCGACCTGTCTACTACTCTAATCAACAGCAGCCGCGTGGCCGGAGCTTCTGGCAGAAGCACCGCGACAAGCTGACTGTAGCGATTGGAGCGGGGTCTGGTGCGGCCGTTGGCGGGCTCATTGGTGGTAAGAAGGGTGCGGCCATTGGCGCCTTGGCAGGTGGGGGCGGTTCAGCTCTCTACACCTACAAGATCCGCAATCGCAACCGACGTTACTAACCAATTTGCCTTTGGCAATCTTTTTGGGCAGTCCTTTAGTCGGGGCTGCCCATTTGAATGTCAGGTCAACAAGTCGGCACCTTTTGGCGCTTTGTTTGCGCATCTGTTTCACACAAAACTACCAACTCTCAATGCGGGGCGACTGAAATTATGATGGTTAGATCAAGATTGATCGCACTAACGCTGTTGGCTCTGCCGGCCTTCAGTTTATCAGACACCAGCGCCCAACCTGGTTTTCAGCGTGGTTCAGAGCGCAATCAACGGCGGCCGCGCACCGTAAACGCAACCCCGTCTCCATCCCGTAGCAACACTTCCAAACCGTCTTCCGAAGAGCCCGAACCGGAAGTTGTACGCGTAGAGACCAACCTCGTGAATACAGTCTTTACCGCCGTCGATCGGGATCGACATTTCATTACCACTCTGCGAGCGAATGATTTACGGATTTATGAAAATGACGCTTCACAAACAATCAGCCTATTTGAGCGTGAGACGGATCGTCCATTGACTTTGGTGATTCTCGTTGATACCAGCAAGTCGCAGGAGCGCACGCTTCCTGACGAAAAGAAGGCTGCTAAGGCATTCATACGCGCTGTCGTCAGGCCGGATAAGGACAGGGTTGCAATAGTCTCTTTTACCGGCGTTCCCAGGGTGGAGCAGCAACTGACCGAGAATGTTTTGCAGCTAAATCGCGCGATCGATCACTTAAGGGTTGAGCTGCCAGCAAACAATCCGAATTGCGACGAAGAGAGGCCGGTGCAGGAGGATCCTCTCTGCTGGACCAGCATCTGGGACTCGGTATGGGAGAGCGCCAGCGAAGTGTTGAGCCAGGCTCCGGAGAACTCGCGGCGAGCGGTCATTCTTCTAAGTGACGGCGATGATACAAGCAGCACGATCAAGCGCCAGGACGCGATTGACGCAGCGGTAAAGAACAACGTAGCGGTTTACAGCATCGGTATCGGAGATCCGGAGCTATACAATGTCGAGCAGGATTCCCTGCGGAAGATCTCCGATCGCACAGGCGGCCGCGCTTTTTTCCCGCGTGATGAAGTTGAGTTGGGGCGGGCGTTCGCGCAGATCCAGGAGGAGCTACGGTCGCAATACGTTATTGCCTACTCACCACAGAACAAATTGCGTGACGGGTCTCACAGGCGGATCAGAATGGAGATTGTGAATCCGGAACTGCGCAAACAGAAGCTGCAGCTGATCTACCGCCAGGGTTATTACGCACCGAAACAGTGAGGCGACCGAACTCACCACCACTTAGACCTTCGCAACACCAAGCATCCACCAGATCGAAGTAATCTGCGAAATCTGTGGATTCGCTTTATCGCGGGCGGGAATTGCGAGGCGTCGGTCCAGCGGGCAAGAGCCGAGCAGCTTCTGGCGGCACTTCGATATGAACGAAAAACTTTGCGGGATAAGAGGTAGTCTTCGCCAGTTTCATCGATGACGCGAATATACTGCCGTGCGGCGGCTAGTTCGTCCGGCACGACGGCGTACACTTTGCAAACCTCAAGCGACTCTTGGTACCCGCCGCTATCGACACAAAAAACGTATGACGTTTCTGATTCCAGTGTGGCATTCAAACTAGTCCAGGTCTTCTTTAATCTTTAGCTTCTCCGGCCAATTTTTCTCAACTCGCACAGCACTGCGCCGGCGGCAAACTGAAATGCGGCGCCATCTGCGATTCCGACGAGCTTAAAGAGAACTCTATGACGAACTGCATTCCGACGGGACAATCCGCGGGAAACCGTCTGAGATTTCTTTTGGACGGCGCGATTGGGACCCTGGTCTCGACCTCATATAGCTCATCCACCATTCGACCCGCTATGCTTTGAGAATTCAGCATTCGACGCGCTTCATGGGCATCCGCATGGTAAAATCCTGCCATGAACAATCAACCTTCGGCCCTCGCTGATTGGACACCGGAGCAGATTGCTCTCGGTAAACGGTGGGTTGAGATCTGGCAGCTCGCCGCAGTCGACCTGGAGCGGATCAGGCGTAAAGAGATTCGAGAACTCGACACTTACAAAACGATCCGTCTGCTCTGTGGCTCGGCGGACCACACGCATCCTCCCTACGCGCCAAAGCCGTGGTCGGGTTTGGTCGAACAACAGCACTGGTTCAAGAAGGCTGCGGGCCGTGAATGACGTCATCCAGGCGGCCGCTGAACTGCAAGCTGTCTGTCAGTTGCAGGGCTGGCAGTTTTGCTTCATAGGCGGACTCGCACTCCAGCGTTGGGGTGAGCCGCGCGAGACCAAAGACGCCGATCTGACCCTCCTTGCCGGCTTTGGAAACGAGGAGCCATTCGTTCAAATTCTACTTCAACATTTTGAGGGGCGAATTCCGGATGCCGCCGTGTTTGCCCGAGAGCGACGGGTGCTCCTGCTTCGCTCCAGCAAGGGCGTCGGTCTGGATGTGGCGCTCGCAGGCTTGCCGTTTGAAGAATTAATGGTTCAGCGTTCCTCTTTCTTCGACTATCCACCAAAGATTGCCTTGCGTACATGTTCAGCCGAGGACCTGGTAGTGCTGAAGGCGTTCGCCGGCCGCGGACAGGATTGGGTAGACGTCGAACGCATCATCGTGCGGCAAACGGGTAAACTCAATTGGAACTACATTCGCGAGCAGTTACGTCCGTTGGCGGAGTTAAAGGACTCACTCGAAATTCTCGATCAGCTAGAGCGCCGTCGAACGGAGTTCGAGCAGTAGCGTTATTGATCAATATCGCTCACCTAACGTGCGACTGCCGGCTGCTAGCGGGGCGGAGGATTTCTCTTTCAGCAGCTGTTAGAACACGAAGTTTGCTAAAGCGGGATGTTGCCGTGCTTTCTGGGTGGATTGCTATCACGCTTGTTTTCCAGGAGTGATAGTGCCCGGATCAGCTTGGGTCGTGTTTGGGCTGGTTCGATAACTTCGTCAACGAAGCCTCGCTCGGCGGCTACGTAGGGATTGGCAAACTTCTCTTCAAGCTCAAGAATGCGTGCCCGTCGCGCACCTTCCTTGTCTTTAGCCTCATTCAATTCCCGCCGATAAAGCACCCCTACGGCGCCTTCGGGGCCCATTACGGCAATCTCTGCCGTAGGCCAGGCAAAATTCAAGTCTGTGCGAATGTGTTTTGAGGCCATCACGCAATAGGCCCCACCGTATGCCTTACGAGTTATCACAGTCACTTTCGGAACGGTGGCTTCCGCAAACGCATAGAGCAGCTTTGCGCCATGTCTGATGATCCCGCCATGCTCCTGTGAGACTCCCGGCAAAAATCCGGGTACGTCTTCGAAGGTCACCAGGGGAATATTGAAACAATCGCAGAAGCGTACAAACCGCGCTGCTTTGACGGAGGCATCGATATCGAGCACGCCGGCCAAATACGCGGGTTGATTCGCAACAATCCCAACGGAGCGGCCATCCAAGCGAGCAAACCCTACGCAGATGTTGGGAGCGTAGTACTGCTGCACTTCAAAAAAGTAGCCGTCATCAACGATCAAATTAATGACCTCGCGAATGTCATATGGCTGGTTTGAGGCTTCCGGAACGATCGTATTGAGTTTCGTTTCGGTTCGCTCCGGAGAGTCAGTGGGGTTTACCGCCGGTGCATCCTCAAGATTGTTGGAAGGAATGAACGAAAGCAGTTCGCGGACCATCCGTAGCGCATGCTCGTCGGAATCTGCGGCAAAATGCGCGACGCCGGAAACACGATTGTGAGTCATCGCGCCCCCCAGCTCTTCCTTGGTTACGTCTTCATGAGTGACCGTTTTGATTACGTCTGGTCCGGTAATGAACATGTAGGACGTATCTTTGACCATTATGTTGAAGTCGGTGATCGCCGGACTGTATACAGCTCCGCCGGCGCAAGGCCCCATGATGCAACTTATCTGCGGAACAACTCCGCTTGCCAGCGTGTTACGCAAAAAGATGTCGGCATATCCCCCGAGACTCATCACTCCTTCCTGAATGCGCGCCCCTCCTGAATCATTGAGGCCAATAATCGGAGCTCCAACCTTCATTGCCAGGTCCATTACTTTGCAAATCTTTTCCGCGTGAGTTTCGGAAAGTGAGCCGCCAAAAATAGTGAAGTCCTGAGCAAAGACAAACACACGACGACCATCAATCAAACCGTGGCCAGTGATAACACCATCACCCGGGTAGAGTTGCTGGTCGAGACCGAAGTCGCGCGAGCGGTGCGCAACGAGCTTGTCAAATTCCTCGAACGTGTCTTCGTCCAAAAGAAAATCAACTCGTTCACGAGCAGTCATCTTGCCTGCAGCATGCTGTTTCTCGACCCGCTCTGCACCGCCTCCGATCTCGGCCTGCTGTGCTCGTTCTTTCAGCGTTTCAAGTTTGGACTTGGACTGTTTTGGCTGTTGCTTTGAAGTCATACTCAAATTGCGCCGGAATCCCCGTTTCCCGCCAGCCCGGCGTCGGTGAAGGGAAACGCTCGCGCTTCGATTAGTTCTACCAGTCTTACAAGACCGTGCCTGGCTTTTGTTTGAACGTCTTCAGAATACCTGAAGCGCTCCGCGTTTTGCTCAAAGTCCTCCAAATCAACTACTCGGTACGAAAGATCCGGCTCCACCAATATGTCTATGTCTAGATCGACGTAGCTGAGAATCTGGCCATCGAACGTCGGCGGGACGTTAACATTACAATAGTAGCTTCTCAACTCCCCAGTCGGCTCAGCGAAGCGAAAAATGTTGTACCAGCGGTCCAGCCAATAGTATTCAATGCTCTTCGTTCCAGGGGCAATGGTGCCCAGCAGGTCGTGTCTAATTTCCTTGTCGAACATCGCATCGAGAACAA
>JBPCMM010000125.1:0-13309 GCA_051002255.1 Pyrinomonadaceae bacterium | reverse complement strand
CTGTGCTCTTTATGGGTTCCATCGCAGACCCGAGATAGTTATTTAGATCCGCATCACCCTCAGCAGTTGTCGGAATAACGGGGCAATCGTAACGCTGAAAGCGTTCGCTAATTCCAGCCCAGGGTTTGCTTTGATACCCTGGTGGGCTGCGACCACCGGATACTATCTTTCAGCCCTCCGGGCTGAAAAACGCTCAACGCGACAGTCGAAATGACGGGCTGGCCTAATCGGGGGCAACGCTGCGGTCTGTCCTGCGCATAATCACCGACAGAAAAACCACCAATATCGGATTGTTGCAACGCAGTCTTCAGATTGGGAACACTCAATCTGGAGGTATGTCGTTGATTGAGTGTGGGGAAAAAGTCACCGACAAGCTGAAGCATGTCGGACATGGGTTAGCATGTCGGACATCTATCTCGGACATTGGTTAGCTTGTCGGAGATCGAAATCGCTCGATCAGTTCCTTGCGGCAGTAGTTCCAACGATAATCCTCCCAATTTCGCACCAGTCCAATTTTGACTGGATTATTCAGAACGTACCGAATTGCCTTGTCGAATTTCCCTTTGCGGATCACGTGGTCGAAACTCTCATGCTCCCAGAAGGAGCCGATTCGACATAGGATGAGGTTGCATTCTCTCGCGCTGCGACCCTTTATTGAGTGCATTATCTTAGACAATCCTGGTATTTGAGCTAGACCTTCGTCCGGACACCGGAGAATCTCCTCCAGTAGTTCGCTGCTGACCAGCGGCCGAAAGATGGTATGCACGTGGTTGGACATAACGGAAAAGGCGTCTAAGCGATAGGCATCACCATCGAGCCGATGAAGGTTCTCCGCCACCTTATCGGCGACTCTGGGATCACGCATCCATGTTGGACCAACAGCTTCCCGGTGCAGAAGATCCTCACACTTTAGGAACCATTCACGATTCAGTTGTTCAAGCTTGGCAAGCAAACAGGTGTATTCGGCTGACTGGGCATTCGCAGTGATCCGTTCGGCCTGTTTGAGTTGATCTTTTAGCCAGGCGTGCTTAGCGATGTAAAAGCGAACTTCGGATTTTGGAATTGAGTCAGCAAGGCGAAAGGTAATGAATAGCGTTGCGTCCAAAGGTTGGAAGTGAGGGCGTTTGCGTATTGTGAGTTCGTGGTAGTCGAGTCGTCCCACGTAAAAACCCTTTGCGAGGAGATGAGTGATTAAGCTGCTACATTGTATATATGGGAAACGCGAAATCAAATGTCCGACTTAGTGTCCGACATGCTTTAGCTTGTCGTTGATTTTGCCAACACTTCGATTAAGAATGATCTTTAATGTGGCACATTGAGCATTCCGAAACTCAACGACAAGCTAAAGCATATCGGACACGTTACGGTACTGATTGTTTGGAATCCTGTTAGCGATTCGCGAGGGACAGACGGAATGCAGCCATCTCGTGGTCATTGCGAACCAGCAGGACGTCGCCGGCCAGCACCGGGTGGTTCCAGGTCTTGCCCTCGATCGCCGGGAAACGCGCGAGCTCAGTGAACTGGTCGGGCGACGCCTTTACCAGCGCCAGCTCACCCTTCTCCGACAGCACCAGCAGCACATCCTGGTCGGGCAAAAGCACGAGCTGGCCGTAGCCGTACCTTGCGCCCTTCCACTTGCGTTTCCCGTCCTTGAGGTCGATACACGCCATGGTGCCGTAGTCGAAGCCAAAGGCATGGCCATTATGAATGACGAAGTCGTTGAAGTTGGAAATGAGGTCCTCCGATGTCCAGCGCTCTTCGGTGGTCCATCCGCTGGGTTCCTGCTTGACCGCGATCCGGCGCATGCCGCTTCCACCCATCCCGTCGCCGACACTGATCATGAGCTCGCCCTCCGCAGCCACAGCTGGCTGCATAATGCGCGTGTCAGATGGCCAGGAGTGATTCCAAAGTAGCTTGCCGTCCGCGGGTGCGACACTGGTCGCGCCATTTGAGGTCATCAGCAGGATCTGCGGGACACCATCGATGGTTACAAGCTGTGGTGAGCTGTAGCTAATGCCGTCGCGCGGGCCGAACCAGCGCGGGTTGCCGGTGGCGAGGTCGTAGGCGACGAGGTTGCCGGACGCGGCGACAATGACCAGATCGCCGACTACAAACGGCGAGCCCGAGATACCCCAGCCGGGGATCTTCGCGCCCGTGTCAGACACTGCGTTACGCGACCACACGACTGCGCCAGAACCTTCGTCAAGCACGTTCATGACTCCAGTCGCACCGAGTGCATAAACGCGACCATTGCTGAGGGTGGGCGTTCCTCGCGGACCGGGGCCGCCAACCGACTCGTAGAACCGGACCGCGTCGCTGTGTTTCCACACCGGCTTTCCTGTGCTGACGTCATAGCAGGCTACGATCTCATCTTTACCGCGCTGCTCCTGTGTATAGAGGCGCCCGGCGCGGACTGCAAACGATGACCAGCCTGGGCCGATGGGCCGGTGCCACAGTTCGACTGGCGGCGACGCCGACCAGTCAGTCTTAATCTGCACACCGCGAACGGCGCCGTCGCGCTGGGGTCCTCGAAAGCCGGGCCAGTCCGCTTCGGTCCCGGCTGCAGCCGGAGTGACGGGAGCTGCGGGCAGCGCTTCGATCTCATCGCCGGCTTGGGCCAGGAGTCGCTCTTCAGGAGTTTTGGACCAGCGCCACTGGAAATCGTTTTTGAAGTCTCCAGAAGCACCACCCGTTCGGATGAGCGTAAACAGTCCGCACGCGAACAGGATCGCCGCAGCGATCACCGCGCGCCGCCGCCCTGCGGAGAGGCGACGACTGACTACTACCGCTGCGACCAGGGCGAGACTCATAACAGGGATCGCCAAGACGAAAAGCAAATATCCCATACTGCCGGTTGCAATCGACACGTGGACAATACGCTTTGTCCCGATCACTGCGAGGACAATCAGGATAAGGGCACCTAACCGCTCGTACCAGGGCGCGCAGCTGAGGAACAACCACCACAAAACGATAGCCAGCGCACACAAGACTCCACCCAACATTGCGTAGAGAAGAGCGTCGGGTAGAAAGAAAGGGACGACGAACCATGCGAGCCACTGCACGATCACCATGACCACGCCGGGCCACACCCGGAGGGGCTTTCGAGGACTCGAATCGTCGGCTTCTCCGTTGATCTTATCGGTCTGCTGAGAAGGGAGGTCGCTGGCCTGCGTCATAGACATATTAGTCAGGTCATACGCGCGCGACGGGCCGGTTGTTTCGTCTTTTGGCAGCTGTGTTTCGGGCTGGAAGTATCACCGCAGAGACGCAGAGAACGCTGAGGTTGCGCAGAGAGTTGAACCTGACCCACTAACGTAATACGAGCGCCCCCTCGGAGTGCGACCTCCCCTACAGAACACTCTCTGTCTTACACACACGCAAAAACCTTGACAAGCGCCAGGACCATGGCTCATATGCTCTCAGCAAGATCAGTTGACTTGTCGGTAAGGCGAAATCTCGTAAAAGCAGAAACGTAGGATCCGGCCAAACTATAAAGTCGCGCACGTTTCGTTCCTCTTTCAACGCACCATTCCAGAGCCACCCGCTTCGCGCGGGATACTGACTCGGACAGGACGATTAAAATGAAAAAATCACTCCCATCTTTCACTCGGTTACTCTCACTTTTCACAATAGCGACCGCCCTATTTCTACTTGGTGACTCCACATCCTACGCCCAGCAGAAGAATGCTTCGCCAGCGATGGAGGCGACGAGTAGCAACGAATGGCTGCGTTTCCGCGGACCGAACGGTACCGGCGTGGCTGAAGGCGTCACTCTTCCAGCCGAGTTCGGGGCCAACAAGAATCTCGTCTGGAAAGCAGCCGTGCCTTTCGCGCGATCCTCACCAGTGGTTACAGCCAATCGTGTTTTTCTGACCGCCAGCGAAGGCGACAAATTGATCACCCTCGGTCTTGATCGTAAAACAGGAAAGATCTTGTGGCGACGCGATGTGGTACGCGCGCGCCACATGCCTATCTACAAGGCTAATGATGCGGCCTCGCCGACTCCGGTTAGCGACGGAAAGAAGGTGTACGTGTTTTTCGCTGAACTGGGATTAATCGCCTACGACCCGAACGGGTCTGAACTCTGGCGCGTGCCCCTGGGCCCATTCAATAGCTTTTACGGCATGAGTGGGTCACCGGTTGTCGCAGGTAACACACTGGTGATGGTGTGTGATCATCGCGAAAACTCCTTCATCATGGCTGTTGATACGCGCAACGGAAAGGCGCTTTGGAAGACGAACCGATCCAATTTTGAAGGGTATTCCACGCCAGTCATCTACACACCCAAAGATGGACCAGCACAAGTCATCGTGCTCGGTTCACACATACTCGACGCTTACTCTCTGGATAAAGGTGAACGATTGTGGTGGGTTACGAAAATCGGTTCGTATCCGAAAGGCGTGCCAGTGCTGGGAAGAGACATGGTCTACGTCAACGGTGAAGGCGGCGATGCCCCATTTTTACCGCCCTATGATGAGAGCTTGAAGAAATACGACAAAGACAAGGACCAACGCCTTCATCGTGAGGAGATAAAGGCACAAGCCGAAATGTACGAACACTTCGGCTGGCTCGATGCCAACCGCGACGACTATGTGGATCGGGCTGAATATGCCTTCGTCAGCAACTCCACGATCGCGGGTCACGGTGTTACTGCCGTGCGCTTTGGCGGTAAGGGCGACCTCACCTCAACGAACGTAGTTTGGCAACTAAAGAAGTCTTACCCGAATATCCCAGCGCCTCTTATCTATCGGGACGTGATGTATTTGATGAAGGAAGGTGGGATCGTCACGAGTCTTAATCCCACGAGTGGAGAGGTTTTGAAAATGGGGCGCACGCCCGACGCGCTCGAGGATTACTACGCATCTCCGGTGGCAGCTGATGGCAAGGTTTTTCTGGTAAGTGCCAGCGGCAAAGTGACGGTGCTCAAAGCGGGAGGACAGTGGGAGATCATGTCAGTGAACGACTTGGATGAAGAGGTTTGGGCTACCCCTGCGATTGCGGGCAGCAATCTCTACATCCGCACGCGTAATGCACTGTACTCATTCGCGCAGGCGGTAAAGCGTTAGCAACACTCGAAACTCTCAACTAACAAATTATTCAGAGCGTTGGCTTACACAAAACTTTACTCGATCCGTCGGAAGCTTAGCGGTAATGTCCGACGTGCTTCAGCTTGTCGTAAAGATTACCTACGCTCAAGCATGATGCTGCGCGTTACGTCGTACCTTGAGTGTTGCCACTCTTGGCGACAAGCTGAAGCATGTCGGACATTTAGTTGTCGCGCTTCAACGCCAAGTGAGCCGGTAATCTCTCGATCAATTCCTTACGGCAATAGTTCCATCGATAATCTTCCCAATTCCGGACCACACCGAATTTTACTGGATTGTTCAAAACGTAGCGAATTGTCTTATCGAATTTCCCATTGCGGATCACATGGTCGAAACTCTCGTGTTCCCAAAAAGAGCCTGATCGACCCAGAATCAGGTTACATTCTCTCGCACTGCGACCCTTTAGTGTGTGCATTATCTTAGACAACGGTGGTATTCGAGCTAAACTATCGTCCCAATACCAGAGAATCTCCTCCATTAGTTCGCTGCTGACCAGCGGCCGAAAGACAGTATGCACGTAGTTTGACATGACGGAGAAGGCGTCTAGTCGATAGGCATCACCATCGAGCCGCTGAAGATTCTCTGCCACCTTATCGGCGACCCTGCCATCACGCATCCATGTCGGACCAACAGCTTCCCGGTGCAGAATATCCTCACACTTTAAGAACCATTCACGATTCAGTTGCTCAAGCTGGGTAAGCCAACTTGCGTGTTCGGCCAACTGGGCCTCCGCGAAGATCCGTTCGACTCGTCTTAGCTGATCCCTCAGCCAGTCGCGCTTAGCCTTGTAGTAGCGAACTGTTGATTTTGGAATTGAGTCGCAAGTCGAAAGGTAACGAATAACGTTCCCCCCAAAGGCTGGAGGTGAGGGCGTTTGCGTATTGTGAGTGGGTGGTAGTTGAGGCGTCCCACGTGAAAAACCTCTGAGGATCTAACTAAATTAAGGCTATGCCATTGTATACTCAAGCTAGCTGAAACTTACAACCAAATGTCCGACATGCTTCAGCTTGTCGTCAAGACTACCTACACTCAAGCATGATATAAGCCGTTACGTCGTACATTGAGTGTTGCCAATCTCGACGACAAGCTGAAGCATGTCGAACATTTGGTTGTGCGCTGGAGTTTTGCTACTTTCAGGAAGTGTGGCCTGAGAAAAAAGTCCTCGTCACTTCACCCCAGGTTTCGTTCGGAGCCTTGATAGTAACTTGGCGGGTTCGGAATCCCTCGCCGCTAAGCGGCGTTCTTGATATCGACTTTCTGGAGGAACCAATGAAATCAAAAGCGATTACCATATCCTTTGTTTTGGTAGTTGTTCTCGTGGGACTGTCGAACTTAGGAGGATGGTCATCTTCCGGTCAGCAGTTTCCCGAGGGCAATCGAAAAGTCGCGTGTGGCTGCTACTGCGGTGGGACTACGCCGGGGTACTTTGTGTTCCGAGAAGGGAACTGTACCGGTATCCTGGCCGCGGATGCGTGTGGTGAGCACTTCTCAAACCTGCCAGAAGTGAACAAGAAAGAAATCTGCGCAGCCCTTAAGGCGAAGGGCAAGCCGGCCGCCTCGTGTCCGATGGCCAAAGAAATCACGGACTATTGTGACGAGTCGCCGCCTGATGAGAAATGCGAAAAGCCGGCTCCCTGGTTTGACACTTCCTCGTCGTCGGGATGTAACCTGCAAGACACGCTGATCACAATCGACCAGCAAACGGCTACGGCGACGGTTTCAATGTGCGGGTACACAGTTCTGAAACATGTATCAGACAACTTTGGCTCCAACGTAGACAAGATGTTTGGCGCTGCGTACACAGCTGCCTTCAAACAGGAGATACCGAAAAAGGTTTGCTGCGATAAATTTCGCGAGGCTGCCAGGACCGGATCACCCTGTGATCCAAGAACGGATCTTGATTGCGACGGGAAACCAAACCAGACAGATGTCGCCACTAGTTCGTTTCCCGTGATCGACGTTTTTACCAGGGCCGCCAATGCACCGATTGATCCATTCCCGTTCAACTTCAATTTGTTCGATCCCGATTTTTCACCGAATTCAGCTGCCCGCGGCTCGAAGGGGGTAGGCGACTGCGCCTGCAAGTGGGAGCTGATAAAGGGTGAATTGAAATGTAACGGGGTGGTGGACGAGAATGGCAACAAGCAGCACGTCTACACAGCGACCTGGAGATGCCCCTCGACGAAGGCCGAGGTCTTCACAACTAAATACGCTCCGTCGACAGCGCCCTGCCCTTGAAGAGTGCTCGTCGGTTCGCCAATCAGCCTGCTGAGTCGGCAGGTTTTCCCGGCGTTTCCCAGGCTGCGGAGCAGGCGATGGCATAAAGTCTCACACCCCAGCCGAGCGCCGGAGGCAAAGTCGCGATCAGTGTTTCGAGGTACTGATACAGTTTGAGATTCGAGTGGCGTTTCCACTCAATTACAGAACCGAGGAGCGGTAGCGACCGGGTTTGTGGGATACCATTCATGTCGAAAGAAAACCAGATTCTATCGTTGGTTGACTCTGGCGTCACTGAACCGGTCGCTACCGCTACTCGGTTCTGTAATTGACTGGTATTTCCCAACCCGCCAACCTGCAGCAGTACCATCAGTGTCTATTCATCGAGGAATTGGGCGTCTACATTGTCCAATATAGAGTTGCTGTGGAGTCATATGGAACTAGGACGAATTAGTGCCATCTTTCGTTACCCAGTTAAGTCAATGGCCGGTGAATTACTAGATGTTGCAAGGCTAGGTTGGCATGGCATTGAGGGTGATCGTAGGTTAGCTTTTCGGCGACTCACTGACAAAAGTGGGTTCCCATGGCTGATCGCGAGCAAGCTACCCGAGTTGCTCCTCTATAAACCATTCGGGCGCAATAGCAACACTGCCGAGAGCAACACTGCCGAGAGCAACACTGCCGAGCTACTCCCAACGCACGTTCGTACGCCGGACGGGAAAGAGTACGAACTCCGAAGCGACGAACTACGGGAGGAAATTTCGAACCGGTGTGGCAGTGATGTCGAATTGATGAATCTCAAGCACGGCATCTTCGACGAAGCCTGCATTTCGGTAATCAGCGTCGGCACCGTGCAATCGGTCGCACGTGAATCAGGCCGCGATGTGGACCGTTGCGACCTTCGCAGATTTCGACCAAACGTTGTGATCGAAACAGATAGCGCTGGGCCGTTTGAGGAAGACCGATGGGTGGGCCGGACATTGATGTTTGGTGAAGGGAACAGCGGGGCAGCCCTCAGGGTTACTATGAGGGATGAGCGATGTGTGATGGTTAATCTTGACCCAAACACAGCCGAGAAAGATTCTGAAGTGATGAAGACTGTTGTTCGTATGAACGAGAATTACGCCGGCGTATACGGCACGGTGGTCAGGGCGGGCGAGCTTCGTGTCGGTCAAGTCGTGACCTTGGGAGGTAACGGGTCAGTTTGATGTCCGATAAGCTTTAGCTTGTCGTGGCGCCGCGACAAACTAAAGGAAGCTCTGATCAAGTTGGTAAAGGGTTCGGATTGAGCCCGCGAAGCGCGGCGAGAGCATAAAGCCTGGGGTGAAGCGGAGCGGAACCCCAGGACCGTCGGAGTAAAGAGGAAGAGCCCGCGATGCGGGGCGACAGCCCTTCATTATGAGTAGATCGCAAACCTTAACGCTATCGCACGCTTCGCGCGCTCGGGTTTCTTATCTGTCGGTATCCTGGGGTTCCGCTTCGCTCCACCCCAGGCTTTATGCTTGCACCCGCTCCGCGGGTTACGGAATGGGCCGTGTGGCAGGCCCCACGAAGCTCCCGCGGACGGTGAGCGCTGCCGGCGGCCACTCGATGGCCTTCCCCGACTCGGCATTCTTGCAGGTGGCGAGTTGGATGAGGAAGCTGCCGCCGAGCTCGTCGGAGCCTACCCGCGTGGTGGTGCGGAGATAGCCGTTGGCACGATCTGCGGGTCGGCAGTCCAGTCTCACCCGCCTGCCCCCGAGACCCAGCGGAAACACGAGGTGCGTTCCAGGAGTGATGCGCCCTTCGCCGTCGGTCTGGATGAAGAGGGCCCAGCCGTCGGCACTGAGCTCGACGCGGTCGGGTGCGACGCTCCCGACCTGGGCGCCACGACTCGTGTGGTCGAACCGCAGCTCGCGGGGGGTACCGTCGAACTTCTTCACGAGCGAATCCGGAAGGATCCCGCCGAAGGGCAGGCCGAGGCGAGGCATGACGACGCGCACCTCGAACGAAGGGCCTCCGGACGTGTCCGAGACGCTCTCCCCAATCACCTCGTCCGGCTCGTCCGATCGCGATCCGAGCCAGACGAGCCAGACGAGGCAGCCGAGCAACGCCAGCGCGATAACGATCAGCGATGTCTTCATGGATGTCTTCATGCTACCCAAGATCACCGCAGATCGTGGTGGTGGTCAAGGGACTGAGCCCTCTGCCAGGACTCTGCTCTGGTGTGGTGGCCGACCTTTCTCGTCGGTGGGATTCTCTTTGGGAGCGTCGCGTGGCTGGCCAGATCTACTGACCCGCCTACCCACTCCGCACCCACAGCCTAAAGGATCACCCGAGCCACACGTTACTGCGATGCTGTCTAACAAATCGTTGCAGGTGAGCCGCGATTGAATGCTTTTCAACTTCAGGGATAGAATCCGAGGCTGAAGGCTGCTCGCGCGACCACCTGAACTCTAACGTTGGGCGGACGAAGCCGTGTCGCTCAGCGTGAGGCTTGTATGACAGACATCCTTCGGCATCGTTGGCCGACGACACGTGCAAGCACCACCTTGGTTCGATGCTCACACAACTTCGCCGTTGCAGCGGGAGTGCGCCTCTGTGGGTTGGCTTGGTCCTGCGGTGCGGCGCTCGCGAAACCATGAAAACACTGCGTGTGCGAAGTGTCGACCAATGGCGCGATTGGCTCGATGAACACCATGCATCGGAATCCGAGGTCTGGCTCGTCTTCTACAAGCGGCACACCGGCGTCGCTTCAATCGATTACAAGGATGCGCTCGATGAGGCGCTGTGCTTTGGTTGGGTGGATAGTCTCCTCAAGCGCCTGGATGACCCGCGGTACGCACGCAAGTTTACGCCGCGGAGAGCGGACAGCCGATGGTCAGATGTAAACCGGAAACGTTACGCGGAACTCAAAGCCGGCGGACGATTGAGACCGGCGGGAATCAAACGGCCCCCGACCGATCGCGGCTATGGTCCTCGACCACCACGGGCTTCCAATACCCTCAAGACTTCCGCCGTACATACAGGCAGCCTTGAGGGAAAATTCGGCAGCGCGGCGCTACTTCGAAGCGCTGGCACCTTCACAACGCCGACGGTATCTCGCTTGGATTGAGTCCGCCAAGCGCGAGGAAACGAAACTGAGGCGTTTGAAGGAGGCGATTCGCCTCCTGGCCAGTGGCAAAGTGCTGGGATTGAAATAATTGGCCGCCCAACATCGGCTTGCAGCCGACGGCGGCTGGGGCGGTCATGGGCCGCCGCCGCGGCTGAAGCCTGTTCGTTAGATCGCTCGTTGAGTGGTCGGACACAAAAGCAAGCAGGCGATTGATGGAGGACAGACAGAAATGAGACAACAGGTCATAACGGTGCTCGCCTTATCAGGCTTCATATTGTTACCCATTCAGGTTAAAGGGCAGGACAAGGATTCGAGTGATAAAACCTGGCCTTCTTTGGGAAGTGCTGAGAAGACCATAGATGAAGGACGGCCACGCTTTATCATTGAGCATCAGAAGCTTGAAATAGCGCGGAATGTATCGAACCCACTGGGGGTAACTCGCTGTAACCCATCATCTGAGGGATGCTTCGTTTGGTTAGGTGATTTTTTCTCTGAATTGAAGGGTAGCATGAAGGAAAATATTCTACGCCCGGGTATCATGATGCACCATTACCCTCAGGCTTTGTTTGAAAGACACTACCGTAGTACGGGCACATATGTTTTCTATTTACCTAAACAGAAAGTATTTTATCTGTGGGGAGACTGCGGGATGGGCCACGCTGATTTGGTGGCGGGGCCGTACGCCGGTGATCCGAGATCGGTGTTGAAGAAATTAGCCGAGGACCCTGACTCGGTAGCCCTATTAGGCTTTCTAACTGTGCCTTTTCAGGGCAAGGACAGGGCCTGGATTCGAGTGTTGAAGCATGGCCCGGTTTCCCACCCTTTGGCATTGACATAAGCAAACTTGAAGAAGCACAGAATGTATTTAATCCACTGTCGTTAGATCGCTGCCGCGCCTCAGCTGAGAAGTGCGTCATGAACATGGAGGATTTCTCCTCTACACGGAGAAATCAATTGGGCACAGAAAAATGGGTTCTGCGCCCGGACGTCTAGCGCATTATTATCCTGGCTATAAACAACAATACGTTTTCTATATTTACCCAGACAGAACATATTCTATGTGGCAGGATATAGTCCCTCGCGCGTTGGTTATCTCGTGTCGGGGCCGTTCGCCGGTGATCCGAGGTTGGAGTTGAAGAAATTAGCCGAGGGCGCTAAGGCTAAATAAAGGCGCGGTTAACAGGTTGTTTAAGCCAAGCGCTCGCTAACAATCTTTTCGCGTCTGTGCGATCACAGCGGGAGAGAGCAGGCCATTTGCGCTGAAAGTAGCCAGAAGGGGAAAGAGGGTGGCCGTGACCGCGATCTAACGGCATGCCGCGGACGCGCAATCACGCCCCTCTTTTAAAATGACGGCGACAGCGCGCCGCTGAAACCGAGCGTTATACAGCGCAAGACGTGCAGGAGAGTGTCTTGAACCAGAAGGAATTGCGGACGACCTTCGGCCATCCCACCCCGGAGCTACCAGTAGCGGACGTGGAACGGGCTCAGCAGCATTACCGGGATGCTCTCGGTTTCGAGATCCTTTGGCTGTACCCCGGAAAAGAGATCGGCGCTGTGTCGCGTGACGATGTTCCTATCTTCTTCCGCCGAAGAAGACAGCCCTTCGAGCCTGCCGTTCACTGGGTGTTCGCCGCAGACATCGACGCGACATACGACGAGATGCGCTCCTTGGGCGCACGGATCACAGAGCCACTCGAGAAGAAGCCTTGGGGTTTGCGTCAATTCACGATGGAGGACATCGATGGTAATCGCTTCTACTTCCACTGTGACTGAGCAAGAGTTGTATAACAAACGTTTCGAGCCGACGCGTTCAAAGCAACGCGCAGCTCAAACGTGTCGTTGGGCGGTCCCCCTTGGGCTCTAGCGACGACCGTTGTGGCAGGCCCGCGAAGCTCCCGCGGAGGGTGAGCGGTGCTGACGGCCACGCCTCGCCGGGACGAGCCCCGGCTTCCGTATCGAGGATCTTTCCCGTCTCGGCATTCTCGCAGCGGGCGAGCTCGACGAGGAACCGTCCGTAAAGCTCGCCGGAGCCTGCCCGTGGGGTGGTGCTGAGATAGCCGGTGGCACGATCTGCAGGTCGGCAGCGCAGCGTATACTGTTTCTCCGCGATCTCGATTGGGAACACGAGGCGCGTCCCTGGAGCGATCCCCCCTTCGCCGCCGGTCTCGATCAAGAGGTCCCAGCCGTCGGCTCTGAGCTCGAGGCGGTTGTGTCCGACGCTGCCGATCTTGGCGCCACGGCTCGTGTGGTCGAACTGCAGCTCGCCGCCCCCAAATAGCTTCGCCTCGAGCTTGGTCGGGAGGATCCCCCCGAGGAACCGGTCCATGCGAGGCTTCTCGACGTTCACCTCGAACGACGGGCCTCGGGACGTGTCCGACACGCTCGCGTCGACCGGCTCGTCCGGTCGCGATACGAGCCAGACGAGGCAGGCGAGGCAGACGACCAACGCCAGCGCGATAAAGATTAGCGATGTCTTGATGGATTTCTTCATGCCACCCAAGATCACCGCAGATCGTGGTGGTGGTCAAGCGACTGAGCCTCCTGCTAGACTCTGCGCCCCTCAGCCAGAACACGGGCAGAGGGAGTGGTCTCAGGGATAGCCGCGCCTAACAACTCGTGGAGGCCACCTCTTGAAACTGAAGACGAAGCTGTCCACGTCCATGACCTCTACTCAGTTCGACAATGGCTATTGGTACGCGACCGAGCTTAAGGACTTTGCGGAGAGGATCGGGATCCCATCCGCGAGCAAGCTGCGCAAAGACGAGCTCGAAAGGGCTATCAAGGTCTTTCTCCAGACCGGCAGGATCGAGAGCCCTACCAAGAGAAGCCTTTCGACGTCAGGAGTTAGAGACGTCGAACGAGGGCTGAGTCTCGACCTTCGAGTCGTGGTCTA
>JBPCMM010000124.1:0-4910 GCA_051002255.1 Pyrinomonadaceae bacterium | reverse complement strand
AAACTCAGATCCAAAAACTCGACGAGATCGTCCACTGAGGTTTGAGCCAGCGCATCGATATCGTTAATGTTATGTTCCGCCAGTGCATCGGCCTGCTGTCCAGTAACACCTTCGATGGCCGACAGTGGCACAGACTCGCCGGAAGCGATCAGAGCGCCCATTTGCTCGGTTACTTCGCGTTTGATCTCTTCTTCGCTGCGGATGTCGATGTTCCAACCCACCAGCTTCGTGGCGAGCCGAACATTCTGCCCTCGCTTACCAATTGCGAGTGAAAGTTGATCTTCATTCACGATCACTTCCATTTGGCGATTCTCGATATCGGTGATGCGAACCTGGTTTACCTTGGCGGGTGAAAGCGCATTCGCGGCAAATACAGAAGGCTCATCCGACCATTCGATAATATCAATCTTCTCTCCGCGGAGTTCGCGGATGATGGCCTGCACGCGGGAACCCTTCATACCGACACAAGCACCCACCGGATCCACATCGCGTTCGTTGGACATCACGGCAATCTTGGCGCGCTCGCCGGGTTCGCGGACAGCCGATTTAATTACGACCGTGCCGTCATAGATTTCCGGAACTTCCATTTCGAACAAGCGCAGTAACAGCTCGGGAGAAGTGCGGGACACTTCTACCTGAGGCCCCTTGGATTCTTTTGAAACGTTGTTGATAACAACCCTGATGCGCTCGCCCTGGTTCCATTGCTCGCCTCGAGACTGCTGTGAACGGGGCAGGATGGCTTCCAGATTTCCCAGATCGACAATGATGTTGCCACGCTCGAACCGCTTCACGTAACCGTTAACCAAATCTCCGATCTTGTCGATGTACTGCTCGTAGACGTTGCTGCGAACGGCGTCTCTCACCTTTTGAAACAAGATCTGTTTAGCAGTTTGCGCCGCGATGCGACCCAATTCTTCCATTGGCAACGGCAGCAGCAGGGCATCGCCCAACTCCACTTCATCACCCGCGAGCTCGCGGGCCTCATCGATGGAAAGCTCCGTGGCCGCATCGGCCACTTCGTCAACGACCACTTTCGAAGCAGACAATTCAATGCCGGTCTCCGGATTCCAGTCAACCTGAATATCTTCACCAGATCGGAACTGTTTCTTGGCCGCGGCGCGGACAGCCTCTTTCATGGCCTCGATGACCAGATCCCGCTCAATGCCTTGCTCCTGGCAAAGTGCCTCGATGTTTTGTGCAATGGATGAACTCATTTAGGTCTCGCTATCCTGTTGGCTCGACACCCAACGGCTTCTGTGTCGTTGAGCCTATTCAGTTGTAAGTGACACAGGCTGAAACCTGTGACAGGCACCGCGCATTCGACTTCGCTAATTGGTAACTCGGGCCTTCCTGGCTCTGAGCTCTGCCTCAACGTCGATTTCAATATTTGCCTTCACAATCGAGTCGAGTGGCACTCTGATACGACCACTGGTTTTGTCATCGAAGATCACTTCCTCGCCATCCACTCCAAGCAAACGGCCCTGAAAGTTGCGCTGTCCGCCGATCAGCCGATGCGTCTTCATTTTGGCGTGGCTGCCGGCAAAGCGTTCGTAGTCCGCCCGTTTGTAAAGGCCCCTATCCAGACCCGGGGACGATACTTCCAACGTGTAGCTGGAATGAATGAAGTCTTCCACATCCAGGATCGTACCCAGGTGATGACTCACTTCGGAGCAGTGCTCATGAGTGACGCCTTCCGGTTTGTCAATGAAAATACGGACTATCGGCTTATTGTCCGGGCCGGCGACTTCTGCATGGACTAACTCCAGACCGTGGTCGATTGCTACCTTTTCAGCGATTTCGTGAACCCGCTTTTCAATCGACCTGGCGCCCACCGTGTATCCCCCAAAAAACACTCGCCCAAAAGAAAAAGTGGGCGCGAACCCACCGGACGAAACCGCCGTGCTTCGAGCAAGCCGTGAATTATACGACGGCGCTCAGGGGGAAGCAAGCGGGCTCGCTTCGATCCCGGCTGAGGATGAGATTGGCGGGCCGGGAACGACGAAAGCGCTTTACTGGACGAAACTGTGACTGTTAGCGGTATTTGTTGGGTTGTCGTACTCTATTAAATATATAAGGGCCAAGCATATCGATGAGATTCATGTTTATGAACGGGAGCCTCGGTGAATCGGCGCTCTCGGGAGCAATGCTCGAAAAAACTCTTGAGATGAAGGCGACCCTGCGAAACTCAAATAGCGTCAAAAGAATCGCATCGAAGTATGCGTGATGCGCGCAAACGGAGGAGGTGACTCATGACAACCTCACATACCCTTTCATATGCAACTTCAACAATCTGTACTTGTGTCTTTCGCTTTTTGTTTGTCCTGATATCGCTTGCTTCTGTATCCACTGTTAGCGGGCAAGTCCCTGCACCACAGCAGCCTGAGACGGAAACCACTCGAAGCGCCCCGCGAAAGCAGTCGACAGTGCATGGAAGAGTCGTTTACGAGGACAACCGTCGACCTCTGCGGCGTGTTCAGGTGTCGATCTATGATCCTGCAGGCCGGGGCCGAGGACGTCACTTCATGGCATGGACCGATGGACGCGGCGAGTTTCAGATTAGGGATGTTCCAGCAGGTAAGTATTTCGTCGAAGTGAGCGCTCCTGGTGTTATCCGTTCTGGACCATACGATTCTGAAGAGGTACAGAGAGAACTCACCTCTGTCACGGTTGACGGTGCGTCAAGAGCTGAGGCGCTCGTTCGCGTCAGGCGTGGCGGAGCAATCTCGGGGAAAGTGACTTATGCGGATGGCGATCCCGCAATCAATACATCGATCACAATTCTCCGCAAGAAGGAAGGCAAATGGGTGTCTGTTTATGTTGGCGGCCCCTCTACTGATCGGACACACACAGACGAGAGGGGTGTTTATCGCGTTTCTGGTCTTTCGCCCGGTGAATATCTGGTCGGAGCGGCAGAAGAAAAGATGGGCATAGAGTTGTCGGCGCGGGATGATGCTGATGGGGGCCGCATGTTAAATCGCGCTCTGCTCACAACCACATATTTTGATGCTGCAACAAATCTCGCCGGCGCGACCGTGTTGATTGTCTCGGCCGGGGCGGAAGAAAAGGAAATAAACATCACACTTGCTGAACGCGCTGTACACAGCATTTCAGGAGTTGTCACTCTTAAGGGAGAGCGCCCTATTGCCCGTGCTCGGATCAGTCTAAGAAGAACAGATGAAGAGTCGATTCTTGGCTCGAATTTGGAAGAACCAGTCACTAATACGGACGTGCAAGGCCGGTTCACGCTTGAAGAGGTGCAGGATGGCAATTATCGGATTACGGTTACTCCGGCGCGGGACAACTACCCGATGTATGGCGAATTCCCCACTGCTCCTCAAGCCAAATCTGATGGAGGTCAGAGCTTTGCTCCGAAAAACTTAGAGCTTACCGTGGCCGGGGCCGACCTGTCGGACATCATGATCGAAGTATCGAGCGGCAGCCGCATATCCGGAAGTGTCGCGGTAGAGGGTGGCAAGCCATTGCCACGCACCCTGTTTGTTTATCCTGAAGCTGGTGGAGTGGGTGGACAGGTGCAACTCTCTAGACCGGCACGGGCTCAGCCCGATGGTACATTTGCACTCGACGGCCTCCCACCAGGCGCTATCTACCTGAGAGCTATGGTCGCGCAAGACAATAAGTACTTCACGAAATCAGTTACACTGGGGAAAACTGACCTGCTGCGCGAATCTCTCCTTGTAAAAGAAGGTGAAGATGTATCCAACGTGCGCATTGTGATTTCTGCCGATACGGCGCACCTTTCCGGACGAATCCTGGCGTCGGACGGTAAGAGCCCTGAGCGCGGAGTCTGGATCCTGCTGGTCCCGGCTGATCTGAATCTTCAGAAACCGATCAGCGGCCGAATATATGGCATCACTAACGCCGATGGGGGCTTCAGTGTAAGCGGAGCACCGGGAGACTACCTGGCGATTGTCATGCGACCAGGTGAATCCGCCTACCAATTGACGACAGATGCATTAAGATCCCGAACCACTAACGCGCGACGGCTCACGCTTCAGCCTGGCGAAAACACCAGCGTCGATATAGTCGCACCCAACGATAAGTAACATTCTCAACATGCTAAGTCTGAAAGCGTGTGCATCTGATTTTTTCACACGGGCAACAGACAGGGGGCGATCCTCGTCTTAGTCGCCGAGGCCATTGAATTTGCACTGACCGATTGCATGTTGGGTAACCCTTAGCTCTGCGAATTCTTGGAGCCCTCTTTCAGGCGGGAGCCGAGGAGAATGCCGGCGGGTGCAATCAAAGCATTCATCAAGGCCACCCAGACCGGTTGCTTGGCATTCTGCATCGCTGCGATGTTGCCGACATTCCCCTCTCGCACCCGAGGCCGCGCATCATCAGACGCCATCAAAACTGACAGTGCCACAATCAGACCGAGTATGAACACTACGGCTGCAAATACCTTAGGCGCCTTCGATCTCCTGGCGATGGTTGCGCAAACCCATCCACCTACGACTGCGGCAATAATGCTGAAGACAAAACTCACTAGCAACCAAAGAGGGGTGACATCGTAAGTTCCCGGTCTGAATGCGCCGTCAGCCCCCATGAGTAGGTATGCCAGCGAGAACGTGGCAAACACTAAGAGTGCCATCACTACGTAGCCAACGATGACAGCCAACACCGCCTTTAACATTTCTCATCCTCCTCAAGATAGAAAGTGCACCGAGCCTATCGAACCCTAGATCAAAGTTAATGCCCCATTTGCCACGCCTTGAGCGAATCAATCGGATAGATCAACATCAGAATTTGCAGGAGCAGGCTGTCTCTAATCCAGATGAGCAACACCAGCTCTGTCACCGCAAACGCTACCAAGGATCGGCGGAGTCCGAGTCTCTGCGCGACCAGGAATCCAATTCCACACGTCGCCACATCGCCCAGTGAGTTAGCGA
>JBPCMM010000123.1:0-16972 GCA_051002255.1 Pyrinomonadaceae bacterium | reverse complement strand
GTCAAAATAGTCTCGACGTTTTGGCCCTTCGCGATGAAAAACCCATTGGAAGTACGCTGCCTGCAAAGCTGCCATGATCAGCACTGAAATCAGCGCGATCTGCCGCTTGCGGTGATTAGCATCCCGGGACCCCTCAAGCGCTGAACCCTCATTTTGTTCCTGCGTGCGCCACCCATCGAGCAGCCATGTAATGGCCGGAATAGTGATCACAAGAAGGAAGATTGGCAGCGCAATTAGTCGTAACGTATGAAACCGGTCGATTGAAATGGCTCCCGGAATAATTGATGTAGCTAGACCGAACACCAGGAAGAGCCACCACCGATCGCGGCGATGTTTGATTAGCACCACGACCATTCCGATCAGCGACAACACCAGAGCGCCGATCAGGAAGCTCCCAAGTGAACCTGGTACATGATGGCGGGGATTTGGATCACCCTCAACCAACCAGCGCCACACATTAAGCTCCTGCAAATAACGCGACAAGAATTTGGCTGGAACTTCTGAGAGAGGAGTAGAGGGCCGAATGTAGGAAACCTCATAAAAACGTTTAGTTAGTGCCCCCGGATGGTCGCGTTCGAAAATTACAAGAGGTATTACTGACACAGCATAGAGAGCAATTGCTAACAGAGCTCCGGCCAAACGTCGTCGATTGGTGGCGAAAAGCAGCAAACCAATGGCGAGAAGTGGGGCGAGGATCCTTCCACTTGAGTAGGTGTAGGTCATCAGGGTTAGGGACGCAGCGATCTTCACGGAATCAACAGGGCGCCACAGTGTTCGCGTGTGCGTAGTGTGGACCGCTAGCAGAAACAAGACGAGGAAGAAGGGAAACAAGAATGTTTCGATGACGAGCCTGCTGATTTCAAACAACCACGGAGTGATTACAGCAATGAGCGCTACAATCAGACCGACCGTCCTCTTACCTGAAATTCGCCGGGCTAAAATTCCCAGCAGCACCGCGGCACAAAAGACTGAAACAGAACTCACCAGTCTTGCAAGCCGCGTACTAGGCTTAATTAGTGAGAAAACCCCTGCCAGAAGATAGATATGGGTTGGGCTTGCGTATTGGACGTAGGGGCCGTAATACAGTTGACACATGAGCGGCCAGTGCACGCCCGTCTCGTTTTCTCCAGACTTTGCAATCAGGTAAGCGTTGTAAGAAATCCCTGCTTCATCAACAAAAAACCCCGGTGGGTTGTAGGTGAGACCTGTTACATACAGGGCGAGAAAGAGGGTAGCGACCAACAAGAGCGCCAAAGCTTTGGGTGAGCTCTGATAAACTTTCTGAGACATGACATTTTGTGATCGATTCCAACCACACCTAGTCAGATCGTAGGCGCACTCGGTACAACGTGAACTTTACCAATATGATCCCCTTTCGTCACGCTGGTACCATCGATCAAGATTCTTAAATGAGGCGGGAGAGCTATCCGGGCTTACAACATAAGACAGAGCCGGGCGGCTAATTTCCAAGTCAGTACTATTTACCTTTTGCTAGGCGCTAGGATTGTGCGAGTGCGGGGTGTTGGTTGGCGCAATTCAATTGCGTATTGGTGACTCCGGCCGCCGCGATCACCGTTTGGCTCAACCGCCGATGAAACTCATGCTTCGTGAAGGCGCGACGAAACCGGGGTCGTTGATGAAGTGACGAGGCTCTTTCTTCATCACCACTCCTTCAATGTACTCAACGATCTCCTCTCGCGTGGCTCCATTGCGCACAACGTCGCGCAAAGAATGTTCGACTGTCGAGAACAGGCAGGTGCGAATTTGGCCGTCGGCGGTGAGTCGTATGCGCGAGCACGCCCCGCAGAAAGGTTCGGAAACTGGCGCGATGATGCCAATCTCGCCCGGGGCACCATCGGCGAAGCGGTAACGTGAAGACGTTTCAGAGCCCCGTGCCATATCAATGGGAATCAAGGGAAATCTTTCGCTGATCCTTCCGCGAATCTCACGTCCGGAAACCACCATCTCACGAGACCAGTCGTGCCCGGAATCAAGCGGCATAAATTCGATGAACCGCATCTTCACATCGTGCTCGCGGGCAAAAGCGGCAAAGTCTGCCACTTCATCTTCGTTATGACCCCGCACTATGACGGCGTTAATCTTGATTGGATTGAGACCGGCGTTTTTCGCTGCTACAATTCCGGCCAGCACACGATCCAGGACGTCCACTCCTGTCATTTCCTTGAACGTCTCACGCTTCAAACTGTCCACGCTGATGGTGATGCGATCCAAACCGGCATCCTTTAAAGCTTGCGCACGATCAGGCAGGAAGTAGCCGTTAGTCGTTAGCGCGAGATCGAGCAGCCCTTTAGATTTCAATGCGGCGAGTTTGGCGATAATCGTTTCGATGTCGCGGCGCAGCATTGGTTCTCCGCCTGTAAGGCGCAGCTTCTCGATGCCGAGGCTGACAAAAATCTCGCAAATGTACTCAATCTCTTCGTAAGAGAGCATCTGCTCTTTCGGGGCAATGGGCGGTTCGCCGTGTGGCAGGCAGTAGAAGCAACGAAAGTTGCAGCGATCTGTTAATGACACGCGCAAATCGCGTATCGCCCGGCCGTATGAATCATTGAGGGTTGCAGTCATGGCTTTGTTCGGAACAGCAATAATACTCTCAGAACAAGGGTGTTCCAAGTTGGATTTAGAGCCGGTGAATCGGGCGACATAGGCCATCTCATTTGAGTTCCTGAGCCGAGCGGGCGGCAGTGACAACAAGAGACACCGTTGATGAAAATTAACCCACGGACGTTCTTAATCTGCTGTCGCCCGCCCCGCTATCGCGGGATCGCTAATCTTTCAACACACATAACCTAGGGTTCCGCTTTGCTTCACCCTAGGCTATATGCTTTCGCCTGCTATTCGCGGGCTGGATCGTCGCTCGCGACGTTTCTAATGCAGAACATCGTTCCCAACATCGATGCAACGAGAATCTGATCTCCCGCTTCACCCGATACTCCGAACACGTCTGCCTTCACAACCGTCAGCGTCTTGCCTGGCTTAATAACATCTGCGTGCGCGAGAAACTTGTCGCCCTTTGCCGGTCGCAAAAGATTAACTTTGAACTCAACACTCAAAACTTCCGAGCCGGCTGGCATCAGACTGTAAGCGGCATACCCGCAGGCCGAGTCAGCGATTGCGGTGACTACGCCCGCGTGCAGATATCCATTCTGCTGAGTTAATTCAGTTCGATAGGAAAGCGCGATTTCAACCATGCCGGGCTCGATTCGGCCAAGCTCAGCGCCGATCAGTTGCATGATCGCCTGCTCAGCAAAGCTTCGTTTGATGTCTTTGGCAAAGCAGGAGTTAAGAGGTTGGGAGGTCATTACACTCTTGCGCTAATCGGGGCGCCAATTGGCCCGCCCGCTTTCAGGCGCCGACCTTTTTTACGTTTCATTTGTGGTGCGGTTGGTCAACCTACTTCTGCGCCAAGAACTGTTTAGCTTTGCTGAGCTCGGGCCGGGCACTGTCGGCGTGAGCCATGAGCACCACTATCTTCCTATAGTAAGCACTGGCTTTCTTCCTATCTCCGGAGAGTTGGGCGGCGAGCGCGGCGCCGTAGAGTCCATTGAATCGCTTCGGTGAATCTCTTAGTGAAGTCTCAAACTCGCGTAACGCCAGTTCCGGTTGCTTCAGTTCAAGTAGCAGGTCTCCCAGCAACTCCCGTGCTGGGATGATCGGACCAGGTGTAACCGGATGTTTTTCCGAGGCAGCCTCAAGCTCGGCAGCGGAGCGCATCAGGGTCAGGGCCTCGTCGTTCTTTCCTTCTGCATACGCTAGCCATGACGACGCGGCTCGTCGTTGAATCTCAACTTGATTGGCCCAGTAGCTATCTTTGGTCTCGGCGAGTGCGGCCTGAAGGGCGGAAAGTTTCTCAGCATCTCTGCGAGCAGCGTTCTGATCGCCGCTCCGCGCCGCTCCCACGGCACGCGCGAAATAGATTATGGCCTCGGCATAGCGGAAGCGGTCCCAGGGAAAAGTAACCGGACGCAACTCGAGCTTGGCGGCCTCCGACCAACGCCGCCGTTCCAGCGCATAGCGCGCCGGAATTGCGGTAAAGGCATAAGCTGCCGCTATAACCTCGGCATCGACTTTCTCGACCTCGTTCGCCTGCGCGAGGATTAGGCGGGCCTTCTCATCCTCTCCGCCTTGCAGATAGGCATACACAAGGTAGTCAAGGGCGTGAAGTTGATCGAACGAAGCAGCACCGGGGTGGGTTCTAGCCACATGCTTTTTCGCCGTCGCGGCCGAAGCGAGGTTCGAGTTAATCGATTCCTGCCACAGGCCAAGACGCGTGAAAATGTGAGAAGGCATGTGCAGCGCGTGTGGAGACGAAGGAGCAATCCTGGCGTAGCTGCGCGCCGCCGGGAGAGCCAGATACGCAAGCTGCGGATAGTCGAAACTATGAATCAGGTAGTGCGCCACGCCAGGATGCGTGGGCTCCTGAGGCAAAACCCGATTCAGAATGCCAGCCGCCTTCTTTTGGTTTGCGAAAGTCTTGTCTGTGATAGGGCCGGTCCCCAGCAGCGCGAGCGCATAAAAAATCGCAGCTTCTCGGTCCTTCGGATAGCCCAAGTAAACCCTTTCCATCGCCTTCTCGTAAGCCAGGGCGCGGGTGCGGTGATCGAGCCGGTCAGAATCCTTATAGAAGGCTTCTATCGCTGCGATGTAATCTCTTTCACGATCGGTCTTTGCCTCGACTGACTTTGCTTTTTCAACGGCGGCCCGGCCTTTCTGCAACTCCCCGGGCGTCGAAGGCGCCCAGACGGGGTGATAAAGGCTCATAGCGACGCCCCAGTGGGCCATGACACACTTCGGGTCATCCCTGGCAACTGCGGCAAAAGCTTTTTCCGCTTCCTCGTACCAAAAAGAGTGGAGCAGCGCCGTGGCGCGGTTGAATTGCTTCTGGGAGGACGCGCTGCAAGAGACGGTGAAGTTGACCTGACCGAGTTTTTCGGATCGATCGTGCGTGTGGGGGTGCATCTCTTGCGCTGCGGCACCAGAGGAACAGAGCACGAGCGACCCTGCAGTCAGAAACAAGTTAATGAGCTTCATTACTAGACCTCCTTATCCCTGATTCTTATCATACCAGAGCCGCGATTCCATCTCCCAACCCCTCAATATCCCGCCGCCTCCCTGCGCCATGTCCACTCCTCAGCGGCAGGCTTGCCATTCATTGTCCCTTCGATCCTTGCGTGCAGCGCGCCATCATCGCTGAGCCAGTAAATGACGCGTTGGGGAAAGTCGTGCTTAAGGTTTTCGAATACCACGCGTTTCCCTTTTAGTTCGATCAAACGAAACTGTGTCGACGGCCGCCCACCAGGGCTGGCCCAATAGGAGATTCCCTCGGGTTTCGCTTCGATCCGCAGAAACTCGAAAAAGACTGTGCGTCCGCCCGCCACGTCGCGATGAAGCCCAAGCATGGTGTTGCCCTTCGGCGCTTGCCAGAGTTCCTCCATCTCCACTCCGCCCTGAACCCCAGCCCAGTTTCCCGCCATCCAGGCCAGGCCCGACAGATCCGTAGCTTTCGCGCTCACGCCTACGCTGAAGCCAACCAGCGCCAGGATTACAATTGGGATGACTATTCTGGATGTGTGCATAAGATGATCCTCCTTAGGGCGGACTTGTAACTGCAGACTGGACATCGATTGCTTATAAACAATCGCCCAAGCATGGCCTGCTTTCATGTCTTTGTCATCTGCTGAGTTTAAGTTTCAGCTTGTCAGGCAGGGATCTTCGTAGGAGAACGTGAGCGGTGGTGAGGCTTTTCAAGTCGGAGGTGCGTTAAAAAGAACTGGCTCGCACTCGTGCTCTCCCCTGCTCAAGTGCGAGCCAGACTCACCGCGCGTGTGCCCACTGCGCGGTAAAGCGAAATTACAGAACTTTGGACAATTGAGTTCGACGGTCCGACTATTCTAAACATTCGGACCGTCGACCCACACTTACTCCGAAACGTGGAACTGGAAGGCGCTGCTACCAGGCGAATCGTTGACGGTACTCCATTGATTCGATAAATGCGCGAACCATCTCCGCTCGTTGGAAGTCACCGCCCGAATCGTCCAGCTTCTGGCGCCAGAAGTTGAATCCACTCATGTCCTGGTCCTGGCCTTCGTCAGGATTACGATGGAGGTAACCGAAGTACTGCATCAGCACGAACGCCGAGTTTTTCTCCTGCTGTTTGAACCGTGAAAGTTCAGCTATCCGTCGCAGTACGCTGGCCCGTGTCTCACGCTGCGTACGCAGGCCCTCAACCAAGTCAGCGCGCTCAGCCGTGGTGGGCTGAACCCCCGCGTTGTTGAAGAGGGAGTCAACATACTGTTCGTTCGAAAGAGAACCGAAGCGCTGCTGAAAATCCGGGCGTAGGACCCATTCGTCAGTTATCCTGCGCTTATTGTTTTCGAGCGTCTGCTCCCAGCCAGGCGCACCCACAATCAGACCCTGCGTGGCCAATTGCATGTCAACCAGGAATGAGTTTCGTCGCGGCATGACGCCAAAACTCGCTTTGTTGAAACGGTAGAGCAGGTAGCCCGTCTCCTGAAATTCAATGGAGAGGAAAAACGCCGCCGATGTATTGACGCGCATCCGCTGAACGCAGGAGGCGTCTCCTCCGCATCTTTGGATCTCCTGAACCCAGAAGCCGAGGCCGCTATCGTCAGCCTCACGAGCGAGAAAGTCTCGATACTGCTGCTCGACGAAGAAGCCGCCATCGTCGACGTCATTACTTGAGCTGATGCTGCGGACGGTGTTGAAGACGCCGCTCACGATTGTTTGTCCTTGCGAGTTGATGACGGCCACGGTAGAGGCAGTTGTTATGCTCGGCACGAACTGACCCCTTTCTGACTCCAGCTCGAATTCACTCTCGAGTCTCGAATTCAGCACCAAGTCACCAACTTTCAAGTTGTCCACGAAGACGCCAAGAACCGTGTTAACTGGGAGGTTGACCCTCTCGACTTCCACTTCAAACTCGCGCTCGTTGCCCTCCCTCTTAAACTTCGCCACGCCCACTGGCGTAAGGCGGTTGATGGGAGCCCCAGCCAGTCTCGCTTCGATGCGAAATTCGCCATTTGGACCCGGTGAGGGCGACGGTGACGGCGACGGATTCGGATTCGGCGGAATGTTGGAAAACGCGCCTGCGAGAAGCGTCACTCCTGACTGATCGGCCACCACAACACGTGTGCGCGAGTTGATTTGAGGTACGGTTTGACCGCGCTCAGTTCTAAGAACTAATTCTGACCGCTGCAGGCCGCCAAGTAGAGTAATGGTGCCCACCTGCGTACCGTCGACCAGCACGTTGAGCAGGGTGCCGCCAGGCAAGTTGACGTCCTCGACCCGCACCTTGAGTTCCCGGTTTCCGCTGGGTTCAATTTCAAACTCGGCCTCACCCTCGGGGCGAATGCCATTGATAGGCGCTCCGGTGAGATCAGCCTCGATCTCAAATGGCGTCGCACCAGGAGATGGTGAAGGCGATGGTGACGCACTAGGCGACGGCGATGGTGTCACACTAGGCGACGGCGATGGTGTCACACTAGGTGAGGGTGAAGGATCGGGTGAAGGCGATGGTGACGCACTAGGCGAGGGTGAAGGATTGGGTGTTGGCGATGGTGAAGGCGACGGCGATGGCGACGGATTCGGATTCGGTGGAATGTTGGAAAATGCGCCTGAAAGAAGTGTCACCCCCGACTGGTTGGCCACCACAACACGCGTGCCCGAGTTGATTTGAGGGACGGTTTGACCGCGCTCAGTTCTAAGAACCAATTCTGACCGCTGCAAGCCTCCAAGCAGGGTGATGGTACCCACTTGAGTACCATCAACAAACACGTTGAGCAGGGTGCCGCCAGGCAAGTTGACCTCCTCGACCCGCACCTTAAATTCTCGGTTTCCGCTCGCCTCGATTTCAAACTCGGCCACACCCTCGGGCCGAATTCCATTGATAGGTGCGCCAGTGAGATCAGCCTCGATCTCAAATGGTGTCGCACCGGGCGATGGTGTCGCACTAGGCGACGGCGACGATGACGGAGAACCCCCCGGGCCAGGTCCGTTCTGAGCCGAGACGATTGATCCATCTACTAATGAGTAACCGAATGCTCCTGCCCCTGCTAGAAACAAGGTTGCGGATATGAGTGAAATCGCAACGTGACGCCCAGAAAACCGAGACTTCCAATTCGACAACATAATTGCTTTCCTCTTCCCTTTTGAAAATTTGAGCAATGGCTCCTCGATTAGAAACTCGATGCAGAAGCTGCTCGTCATAACAGTCCCTGACCCGTCGTCAAAAATACTCAGGACTCAAGTTTTTTTAGCGTACTGCAAACAACGCTGCCGTAGCGACACCGAATTCGATGCAACTAGACAATATTAAGAGCCACCGCCTATGCTGGCTGTCTAACCGGATCTTCGGAAAGCTGATGGAACTTAGTGACAAGCAGTTACTGCTGGCCTGTCGAAATGGTGATCAGGCTGCCTGGGAGGCATTGATTAGCCGCTATCAGCGGCTTATGTATGCCATTCCCCTCCGTGCTGGCCTTGATGAGGATCAATCAGCAGATGTCTTCCAGGAGGTGTTCGCGACCCTCTTTCAAAAGCTTGACGACATTGATCAACCCGAACGCCTGCATAGCTGGCTGGTTACCACGGCTCGCCGAAAAACCTGGCGGGTAATATCAAAAGGGCGAGCAACTCAGAAAACCGTGAGCAATGATGAGAGCGGCTCCGCTGAAGAACTGTCGAATATTCCGGATAACGCGGCTCTCCCGGATGAGGTGTTGTTGAAACTGGAGGAGCAGCACCGGGTTCGCACGGCGGTGACCGCTCTCGACGATCGCTGCCGGAAACTGCTGACGCTCCTTTTTTACGAAGCACAGCCTCCTTCTTACGCAGAAATTGCAACTTCGCTCGGCACTTCCGAGGGCAGCATCGGGCCGACTCGCGCTCGTTGCCTTGAGAAAATGTTGCGATTGCTGGATAAATGATGCTCGAAATGTATTTCTTCTTTAGAGAGCCGCACTGTTGGCATGGGTAAAGGATAGAATCCAGGCCCGAGAGAACAGAAATGAGTAATCCTTCAGAACATTTCGACTTTGCCAGGATCGCGGACATGGTGGAGGACCGCGGGACTAATGTGCGCACCGAATCGATGGCACACTTATCCAGCTGTTCCCATTGCGCGAAAAAGCTACGGAGACTGGATGAGATAGTGCGTCTGATGGCAACCGATCGGGCCGCGGATGCGCCCCGCGACGTGGTTGCTTACGCGATGAACATTTTCAGTGGCCGGGCAAAATCGCCGAGGCATTCTTTGAAGCGGCGAATCCTTGCTGCTCTAAGCTTTGATAGTAGTAATAACCCGGCGCCGGCATTTGGCGTGCGCTCGGGTCAGACCGGTTCGCGTCAGTTAATCTATTCCGCTGAAGAAAATGATATTGACCTTCGAATTACACTCCATGACGATATGTGGGTCGTGGCAGGTCAGGTACTGCGAGAGAATTGCGCCGGAGGGCACGTTGAGATTGAAGGCTTGAGTGGCTCTGCCGGAGCGGCGCTTAACGAACTGTGCGAATTTACGCTGCCTGCTGTGCCGCCTGGTAATTATTTACTACGTGTTCATATGGCTGATGTCGAGGTTGAGTTACCCCAGCTGGAACTCACGGCTTAGGTTTAGGTCAAAGGGATGCAGCATGCGGAGCTTGCGGCACGGCTCGTCGCGGCGGGCGATGCCGAACGTGAGGCATTGCTCAGGGTAAACTCTGCGCTCGCAAATGTTCAACTCGCCCAAACACTGAAGGATATCTGTCTCGAAGGCTGGAGTAGCGACCCCGGGCAAGCACTTCGAGCAGCCGCTGTACTTCACCTTCTATCCCAAACAAATCCAGATCCGGAAATCGCAGCGCTCTGCGACTGGAGTGCCGGCCTTGAATCGCTCATCCACGGCCAGATGGAGCATGCCCTCGTTCGCCTTGAGGACTCTCACGCCCGGTTCGTAACGCTGGATCAGCCGCACACTGCCGCGGCCACGCAGGTTAGTAAACTAATCGCACTCGCCATGCTCGGTCGTTACGACGAAGCCATCGAATGCGGCCTGAGGGCACACGAGGTTTTTCTCGCTTACGGCGATGACTTAGCCGCAGGCAAAATCGAACACAACATCGGCAACTTATACTTTCGACGGGACCACTATCACGAAGCCGAAACGTTTCAAAGCGCGGCGCGCGAACGTTTTACAGCCCTCAACGATCAGAAGCAGCTCGCCACGATAAACAATTGCCTCGCCAATACTCACGCACTGCTCCATAAATTTAAATCCGCTGAACAATTGCTGGAAGAAGCGGTGCAACAGGCCGAAGCTTCCGGCCTGACGGTGACTCAGGCTGAAATCGAAGGGAACATCGGAACATTTGCCCTGCTTCAAGGCCGTTATGACCGCGCGCTGGATTACCTCGAACGGTCGCGCCGCCGCTACGCATTGCTGGGGATGGCGCATCAATCCGCCACCGCGGAGCAGGAGATCGCCGACGCTTACCTGGAACTCAATCTGGCGTTGGAAGCCGCGGCAATTTATGAGCGCGTAATCCCGAAATTTGCCGAACTGGGAATGCGCGCAGAGCAAGCGCGTGCGTTGGCCCACCTCGGGCGCGCCGCGGTGTCACTGGGAAGAACCAGCGAAGCCCACTCCTCATTGGCGCAGGCGCGTAACCTGTACGCGGCTGAAGGGAACGAAGTCGGCGCAGCGATGGTGGCGCTGACTCAGGCGCAACTGGATTACCATCAGGGAAACTACGCGGCGGCTGTCGCAACCGCATTGGAAGCCGAGCCTCCCTTGGCCATCTCGGGGAGTTGGCGTAGGGTTTTGACGGCCCACTGGCTGCGAGGAGAAGCGGAACGTGCGCAGGGGCATATCGAAGACGCCAGGTCCATTCTCGATCAGACACTTCTTGAAGCAAACCTCAGAGAACAACCACAGGTAGCTGAGCGATGCTACACCTCGCTGGGTCTAATAGCCGTTGTGTCCGGTGACGCGGAGGCTGCCGAGAAAGCTTTCACACACGCAGTAGAGCTTACCGAGGAATTGCGCGCACCCTTGCCTGGTGAAGAATTTCGCACGGCTTTCTTCTCTGACAAACTCACTCCCTACCACGAACTGGTTCGACTATGTCTCGCTAGCGGCGAAAATCGCGTCGCGGAGGCGTTCGGCTATGTCGAGAGGGCCCGCGCCCGGGCCCTCGTCGATGCCCTGGGCGGAAATGTAACTGCCCATACTGAACCACGTGATTCCTTCGAAGCCGATCTGCTAGCACAGCTTGAAGAGCTGCGGCAAGAATTAAATTACGTGTACAACGAGATCAATCGTCCGGGAGTCCAGCCGCGATTCGGGGAGCGTGAGACCCAGCCAGTCCAGGAAGCTCTCCGCGAGCGCGAACGTAAGACGTCGGAGATCCTCCGCCAACTCCAGCACCGAAGCGGAACAATCCTTGCCCACAGCGAAACAGTAGACGTCGCCAAGCTTCAACAGGATCTCGGACCAGACTCAGCGTTGGTGGAATATACGACGCTCGATGACGAATTACTGGCTTTTGTAATAACTGAAAAGAGCGTCGAAGTAGTGCGCAACTTGGGCAGCGAGAAGGCAGCGGCTACCGAACTGGGACAGGTTCGTTTTCAGATTGATGCCCTACGGCACGGCTCGCAAAGAATTCGCCGGCACGTGCCGGATTTAACGCGGCGCGCCGAACGCCATCTGCAATCGCTTTACGAGCTTTTGCTGCGACCCATTGAGCACACTATCGGCCACCGCCGGTTGGTTATTGTGCCGCATCGCAGCTTGCACTACCTCCCTTTTCAAGCTCTTCACGATGGTACTAGTTACTTGATTGCACGTCGGGAGGTTTCCTATGCGCCCAGTGCCATCGTGTTCCAGCAATGTCTCCGTCGAGATGTACCATCGCTTAACAAGGCGTTGCTTCTCGGTGTGGCCGACGAACAGACACCTCGGGTTCGCGATGAGATCGAGACACTAACCCCTCTGTTTCCGGCGACAGTTGCTTTATTGGATCAGGAAGCGACCCTCGAGGCGTTGCGAATGCAGGCGCCGCAGGCGGATGTGTTACACCTGGCCTGTCACGGTCAATTTCGCCCGGACAACCCATTGTTCTCGTCCTTGCGTCTTGGCGATGGCTGGTTTACGGTGCGCGATGCCTACAGGCTAAATCTCCGGTGCGCTTTGGTTACCTTGAGCGCCTGCGAGACCGGAGTTAGTGCCGTTGCGCCGGGGGATGAACTAATCGGTCTGGCGCGCGGATTCCTTGCCGCCGGATCGCCATCCCTCGTGATCAGTCTCTGGACCGTGGACGATGACGCCACGGCCCAATTGATGACCACCTTCTATGAACATTTACGTGCCGGGGAGTCAATGGCTGCTGCTCTGCGCCAGGCCCAGCTACAAATGATGGAAATAAGCCCCCATCCATTTTTCTGGGCGCCATTTGTGCTGGTCGGGCGTTAATCAGAACCGAATTACTCCCTCACACTGAGACCGTAAAGAGCTTAAGTGCAGGAAGGGGGATTGCGATTACGGCAAACGAACAAACTGCCAATACGAGGTTGCTCGCATTTTGACGATATACTGATTTCGGTTTCCCGAAAATCCAACCTTATCATGAGTTAGGACATCTGAACCGCTTGGCATTTCTCTCGGGCAATTTGGTAGTTCTGCTGAGAAAGTATTGTTCGAATCTCGTATTTCTACGTCGTTTCGCGGCACTGTGGATCAGGGGAAACCTCTCGCCGCTAGATTAGCTGCTGCTGCATCCGGCATTTCTAAGGAGTTAAGGGTGGGAGAATCCTGCGACTGGAGTTGCCGAAGCTCAGCACGTATTCTGAAAGCCTGCATTACAAGGAATAGGTAATGGTTCGCAGAGTCACATTCTTAGTTGGTCTTCTCCTACTTGCCATTTCGCTTTCCTGGTGGCAGCGAGACAGTCTGGTCGTAAGCGCCAGCGATGGCGACGAAGAGTTTGTTCCCGGCGAAGTAGTTGTAAAGTTAACCAGCGTTAATGAACTATCAGGCATAGCCTCACAGCATGCGCTTGATCCCACTCCGATCGATCAATTTGGGTCACGACCAATTTACCGCCTGCGGATTGCCAACGGCGCTTCGGTAAATGACCGCGTGGCTGCGCTGTCGGCCGATGTTCGCGTTGTCTATGCTGAGCCCAACTTTGTTGAGAAGCCACCGGAAGGCGGAGGCAACGGCTGGAGCGTTGGCAATGGTTGGAGCGTCGGCGGGGATTTGGGTGAGTATCGTGCACAATGGGCGCCGCAAGTGATTCGTTTGCCCGTAGCTCAACAGGTTAATCGAGGGATCGGTCCGAACGGGCCAATTAAGATCGCCGTGCTGGATACGGGGGTTGACGCCACGCATCCGGCATTGATTGGACGTTTATTACCCGGTCGAGATTTTGTCGACAATGATAACGACCCGAGTGAGGTTGGCAGTCTGCAGCTCGGTCCCTATGGACATGGCACGCACGTCGCTGGTTTGATCGCGCTCGTCGCTCCCGAAGCAAAAATTATCCCGATTAGAGTTCTTGACCCTCGTGGTCTGGGAAACATCTGGGTGCTAGCCGAGGCGCTCGCTTATGCAGTTGACCCGGACAACAATCCAGACACGCAGGACGGCGCCGACATCATTAACCTGAGTTTGAGCACAGTGCGTCGAACAAAACTCATAGGAAGCGTCTTATCCAAGGTCTGTGATGATATTCCGGAACCTGGCGAGGAAGATTTCCCCGCGGCCGTGAACCCTTATTTGGTGATCGTTGCCTCTGCCGGAAATAACTCAAACACCACCAGGCAGTATCCCGCCGCGGAAAATGTGGATGGCCTGATTGCCGTAGCGGCGTCCACCTCTCAGGATGCTTTAGCCAGCTTTTCAAGTCGCGGTTCGTGGGTGGCCCTCGCCGCACCCGGCCAGGCAATTATCAGCACGGTGCCCGGGGGGCGATACGCCACCTGGAGCGGAACATCGATGGCGGCCCCGCTTGTCGCGGGTGAGGCAGCCTTAGTGAGGGCAACATTTCCGCAGTTGAATAACGACCAAATCGCGGATCATATCGCCGACACATCCACCAGGATTGAGGATTCGGTGCGTAACAGAATTGACGTCGGAGCCGCGGTAACCACAGCCCCGCAACCAGAGGCGAGCCCGACACCAACTCCAACGCCTGCTGCAACACCGACGCCGACGCCAACGCCCGCTGCAACGCCGACGCCAACGCCAGCTGCAACGCCGACACCAACGCCAGCTGCAACGCCGATACCAACGCCGTCGACGAACACCCTGCAGCTGAGCTCTACCGTTTTCACTGTTGATGAAGGAACGAACAGTGCGGCCATCACGGTTACCCGCACGGGAGACAGTTCGACCATTGCGAGCGTCGGATACGCTACCAGCGCCGGCGCTGATTCGAATGATTGCAGTGTGATGGACGGAATTGCGTCGGCGCGGTGCGACTACGCCACTTCGGTCGGTACGTTGAGCTTCGCAGCCAGTGAAACCGTTAAGACCATCTCGGTTCCCATCGTTGATGACGCATACGCTGAGGGCAGCGAGAGTTTTTCGATTAGCCTAAGCAGTCCCCGTGGTGCGAATCTTGGCCCATCGACCGTGGCCACGATCAGGATCAATGACAATGAGAGTGCAAATGGTTTTAATCCGATTGACCAGGCGGAGTTCTTTGTCCGCCAGCACTATATCGAGTTTCTCACCCGTGAGCCTGATGCCCCTGGACTGGCATTTTGGCGCGATCAAATAATTTCGTGCGGTGGGGACACGCAGTGCACAGACATCAGGCGCATCAATTCCTCAGCGGCTTTTTTCCTGTCGATTGAGTTTCAAGAGACCGGCTATCTGGTTTACCGAATGCACAAGGCTGCTTATGGGAACCTGCCAGGAGCTCCAGTGCCCATCAGGTTAAGCGACTTTTTGCCTGACACGCGCGAAATCTCGAACGGGGTCGTTGTCGGACAGCCCGGCTGGGAACAGGTCGTTGAGAATAACAAGAACGCCTTTGCGGCCGCGTTTGTTGCCCGGTCGCTTTTCACAACTACTTATCCCCAGACAATGGCCGCGCCGCAATTTGTCGACACGCTGAACCAAAATGCGGGCGGGGTGTTGTCGCAGGTAGAGCGTGACCAGTTAGTCAACAACCTGACGTCGGGTGCAAAGACCCGGGCGCAGGTCTTAAGAGCGGTGGCCGAGGATTCGGACCTGGCCCGCAATGAATTCAACAGAGCCTTCGTATTGATGCAGTATTTCGGTTACTTGCGCCGCAATCCTAACGACGCTCCAGATGCCAACTTCAATGGTTACGACTTCTGGCTGAACAAACTTAACCAGTTCAACGGCAACTTCGTGAATGCCGAAATGGTAAAGTCTTTCCTGGTCTCGGCCGAATACAGACAGCGATATGGTCCGTGAATAGAAACTGGGCAGTGCGCGGAGCGGCAGTGGATTAGTTTGAAATTGATAGTGCGGGCTAGTCCAAGGTCCGTCAGGCGGACGAGTGACAAAAGCCCCACACTTTCAGTGCTGGCTTGGCGTTAGAAATCCCAGCTAGTCCGGCTTGGCGGACGGCTGAACGGTCAAAGGATAATTGATATTTGACGGGTCCTGCTTCAGTCGTCCGCTGCACGGACTAGGAAAATTCACGGTGACCACCCCGGCACTCAAGTGCTGGGCTATTGTCGGTCGTCCGCCCAGCCGGACTGCTAACCGAGTACGACCACTTTGGGCTGCTAACTTGCCCCGCCTTGTTGCTGACTGCTAATCTTGCCTATAAATTTTCATCTGTTCTTAAAAGGAGTTCCCTACATGAAGAAGAATGCCATCACATTTCTCCTGGCTACGGTGTTCGTCATTGCCGTTGCGGTCCCCGCAGGAATTGCAGGATCAACTGAAGGCGAGGTGCCGGCTCCACCGGCGATCGGCGCCACACTCGAAGATTTTACCTTGGCGGATGCAGACGGCAAGGAACACTCATTGAATTCACTCAAAGGAAAAAACGGGTCGGTGCTGATCTTCGTGGCCACGAAGTGCCCTGTTTCCAATGCTTATAATGAACGGATGGAAAAGCTGGCCCAGGACTACAAAGTACGCGGCGTTAACGTGATCGGCATTAATTCAAACATCGCCGAATCCGCCGCGACAGTAAAAGCCCATGCCACTGAGAACAAGTTGACCTTCCCCATTCTGAAAGATCCGGTTAATAGGATTGCCGACCGACTTGGCGCGACCGTCACCCCTGAGGTTTATTTCCTGGATGTGAACAACAAGCTGGTGTATCGGGGACGCATTGACAACGCAAAAGATGCAGCCCAGGCAAACTCGAGCGAGTTGCGTGATGCGATTGAAGCAACCCTGGCCGGCAAACCTGTGGCGAAGACAACTGCCTCGGCTTTTGGCTGCACCATCAAACGCGCCTAACAGATGACTTTGGCCCGTCCATTTGTTCTTGTCGCTATCAGCCTGAGCGTTATCCTGCTCACCAATTTCGCAGCGCCGGCTCAATCTCGTAAGCGAAAGAGCCGCGCTGCGAAACCGTCTATAGTGGTGCGCGAGATCGATGCGACTTCGCTGACCGCTATATTGAAGCGCGAGTCAGCGGCGCGGCCGCTGCTGGTTAACTTCTGGGCCACCTGGTGTGATCCCTGTCGTGAAGAGTTTCCTGACTTAGTGAAACTTGATCAGCAATTTCGGCCGCAGGGCCTCGACATGATCGCAGTGTCGCTGGACGATCTGGCCGATATCAAAACCGAGGTGCCGAAGTTTCTGCGCCAAATGCGCGCAACCATGCCCGCTTATCTGCTGAATGTGCCCGACCCGGATCAGATCATAAGTACGGTGGATCCGCAGTGGAGCGGCGCGCTGCCGGCAACGTTTCTTTACGACGCCGAGGGCAAGGTTGTTTTCAAACACTTCGGTCGC
>JBPCMM010000122.1:0-9081 GCA_051002255.1 Pyrinomonadaceae bacterium | reverse complement strand
GTTCCGACGGGCAAGGAGAATTAGATGAGAGTTGTTGGTCCTTTGTTGGGTGGCGCGACAGCAGCCCGTTCGTGGACGGTACAGGTGCCGAAATGCACCGGGACCAGAAGAGAGTTTTTGGTTCTGTACTGAATGGCGGCTACAGCGCCCCGGTCGCTACCGCTCCCGGTGTTGACAAGAAAAACAAAGCACCGTCAATCTGCAGCCGTGACGGGCACGATAAGCTTCGCGTATCCCACCCGCGCACCAATCTTCGAGCGGAGTTGCCAATCGCGTGCTGGGATCAATGTTATCTAATTCCCACTGAGGAATATCGATGTTCTCACGGGATACCGATGCGCCGCACCAGGTCAACGAAGCGCGGGTCGGAGCGCAGAGGTTCGAATCTCGAATCCACTTGGAGGCGCACTACGTTGAGGTCGCGCACGTCATTGCCTTTCTCGAGCCACGTGAAAGCCTGATCTTTATCATCAAGAGCGATGTATATGACCGCGATCGAAGTTGGCGATACAAAACGCTGCTTCGATAGTTGCAGTAACTCATCGAGATTCTTTTGCGCTTCCGCTCGCTTCCCCGCCAATGCGTACGCGTGTGCGAGCGCGGCTATTCCCAGCGGTTTGCCACCTGACAGCTTAAGGACTTGTTTAAACTCCGTGATCGCTTGGTCATACCTCCCTCTTTCCTCGTAAATTAAGCCGAGCCGGAGATGCGCAAGAGCAAAGTTCGGATCCAGCTCTAGCGTCTTGCGCAGTTGCTCGATCGCCTGATCGGACTGACCCGACAAAGCGAGAATCCGCCCGAGCCACGCGCTTATAGAGAGCGAAAGTGGGTCCAACTCGTGGGCACGTCTTATCTCTACCAATGCCTCGCGTCGCCCTAATACCGATAAGTAAATGGCGTACCAGTGGTGGGCCACGGAATAGTTGGGATTGAGCTCAATGGCTCTTTTAAATTCGCGCTCAGCACCCGCCCAATCTCGGTCGTAAAAATAGATAGCATGGGCCAACGAAACGTGAGGTTCGGCGAGGGTCTCATCGATTTCCAGCGCCTTGAGCGCGGCAGCCTTCGCCTTAGGCAGCACCTCATTTGGCGGCAGGTTTCCCCCTGCTTCCGGCCCCCCCAGAAGATTGTAGGTGTCGGCTAGACCGCTATAAGCAAGGGCGAAGTTTGGATCTCGTTCAATCGCTTGCTGAAAATACTGAAGGGCCTTCTGGAAACCCTCCTCGCTTCGCTTGTTCCAGTAAAACCTTCCTTTCAAATAGAACTGATAGGCCTCGTTGCTCTCGGTGTAGTGCTTGGCAAGCGCTTTCTGCTCACCCGAAACTTTGAGTTTGAGTTTGTCGACAATCTCCCGTGCAATCTCGCGCTGGGTCGCCAGCAAGTCCGACATTTTGCGGTCGTACTGCTCGCCCCACAGCAGCTTGTTGTAGCGTACGTCTACCAGCTCGGCGCTGATAGTCAGATTGTCGCCGCGTTGCACGATCCTTCCCGAGAGTACGGCATTGACTCCAAGTTCCTGGCCGACTTTAACGGGGTCGATCTCCTTGCCTTTGTAGCGAAAGACTGAACTGGTGGGACTCACTCTCAAATTGGGTAACTGCGAAAGGCGATAAATGAGCGACTCAGCTAAGCCATCGGAAAGATACTCAGTGTCCGTCTCAGCGCTTCGATTCTGGAAAGGCAGAACGGCGATTGATTCAATGGCGACCTCGGTGTTGCGCGTCTGCAGATAAGCAACGAGGCCGAACGCGCCCAGGACCATCGCTAAGACAGCAACGGCCGCGGCAAGTTTGTGTTGTTTGATTCCGGATACGATGTATTCAGCGCTGGAAGGTGCGGGGGCAGCGCTGGTCTGCGCCGTGGCCAAAGCGTTGCCAGAGTGAGTTGCCGGCATATCTTGACCAACGCTTGTTGACGCGACTGAGCGCAATTCCGACGGTGCAGTCCGATCGATCTCAGCGTCAACCTCGAGTTTCCGCTTCAAGTTGCGCAAATCGACCAGCAGATCTTTGCCCGTCTGGTAACGCTCCTCGCGGTTTTTTGTAAGAGTCTTCGCCACAATGCGCTCCAGTTCGGCGGGCACTTCTTTCGTATAGCGCGTAAGCGGCGCAGGTTCTTTTTGAAGAATTAGCGAAATCGTCTCAGTCGGACTCTCGCCGGCGAACGGTTGTTGCCCACTTATCATTTCGTACAGCACCACACCGAGACTCCACAAGTCAGTGCGGGCATCGACCTTTGTACCCTTGGCTTGCTCCGGCGACATATAGCTCGCCGTACCCATCACCACGCCGGCTCCGGTGTTCACCATCGCTTTCGTGGGCGCTTCGGTGTCCGTAGTAGAATCTGCGGCGCCGGTCAGCTTGGCGAGGCCAAAATCGAGCAGCTTAATGAAGCCGTCGCGCCTGACCATTATGTTTTCGGGTTTAATGTCGCGATGGATAATGCCGGCCGCATGCGCCGCCGCAAGCGCGCCGGCAGCCTGAATGGCAATGTCGAGAATTTCATTGATACTCAAAGAGCCGTTTCGAATGCGCTGTCGCAGTGTGTCTCCGTCGACAAATTCAGTCACGATGAAACGCGTGGCGGTCGCCGTACCGATCTCATAAATTGTGAGGATGTGCGGATGGTTCAAAGCTGAAGCTGCTTTTGCTTCCTGAACGAATCGCTGCAATCGTTGCTGGTTCGAGGCGAAGGCTTCAGGAAGGATTTTGATCGCGACCGTTCGATCCAGCTCAGTATCAAAGGCCAAATAAACTTCGCCCATTCCGCCTGCGCCGAGTTGCGAGCGGATTTCGTAGCGGCCTAGCTGTGTCCCTGGATTAATGGGTGTAGCCACCTTTTTTTAGACAGGTCCCACGGGGGTGCTGACAAAGCCCGATCATTCTAGCTGCGTTAGTCTGAGGGCGCTAGAGTCTTCGACCGATATGGGCTCGTAGACGAGAAGCAGCCCTTTAGTAGTGCCTTACGTTTAACCACTCAAGCTCTTCACTGGGATCGCAGGCGTCCGGGGCCCCCCCAGCCGGGCAGCCCGGCTGGGGGGCTTGACCCGCCTGCAGTGAGCGCGTAGCGCGAACGTAGCGTTGGTAGTTGAGCCCATTGTGAAGTTGCGCGCCTGACGGCGCTTGGTGCAGGCGGGACGCCCGCGGTCCCAGTGAAAAGCTAGAGTGGTCCAGCGAGCGGCACTACTAAAGGGTAGCCAAGTGATGACCTCTAACGGATGGCGCGGTTGCTAACTGAGACCCACCCGCAACCGCGTTTGTGGTACTGACGTGATCCATTGCCATTTGCAGATTGGTCTCAGAACTCAGATGAAATGAGAGAGCTACACGCTACCGTGAGAGTGGTACTGACTGATCCATTGCCTATTGCCATTTGCCTATTGCCATTTGCCGATTGGTCTTAGAACTCAGATGATATGAGAGACCCACGCGCTTCCGTGAGGTGGTACTGATGTTATGATGACCTCATGAGACCGCGCGATGTGTCGCTAAGCAGGACCCACCCCTAACGGGAGACGCTCCTTCGACGCGAACCGTTCGCTTCGTTAGCCGACTGGCCTTCTTGCTTCTCTACTTGTTATTGCGGACGTTCGGCCGGGATTCCTTCACGGTCGCAAAATATTTGTTGTAGAATTTGCGCTCGTTTAGCCTGGGTGAAGCCGAAAGAAGGGGCTGCTACAACTCTGGCGCGCTCGTAAATTCCGAAGTTAGTCATTTCCGTCACGTGCGACAAACTGAAGGTTGTCAGCCACAGATGAAACCGAGGACGTCTCTTATTGTTTTGGGAAGATGCGACCGCACTCACCAATCTATGCAATGATCTTTTGAGCGCCTTTGGCTGAAGAAAAGGCGGCCGACGCCTTGAACACCAAATTTTGATGTGACCGCGTATGACTCCCGAACGCTGGCAACAAGTTGAAGAGATTTTCAATTCGGCGATTAAGTATCGGCCGGACGAGCGAGACTCGTTTCTTTCAGAGGTCTGCTCAGAGGATGAGGCTTTGAGAAGAGAAGTTGAGTCGTTGATGGCGTCGCACGAAAAGACCGGAAGCTCTATCGAGCCGGCCTACAAGGCGGCGGCGAATTTTTTGGTTGATGAGAATTCTGAATTGAAGCCAGGCCAAACTGTCGGTGCCTACGAGATTCTGTACTTTATCAGTCGCGGCGGAATGGGTGAGGTTTATCTCGCGCAGGACAAACGTTTGAGTCGCAAAGTTGCACTGAAGCTCCTGCCGGCAGCATTCACGAGAGATAACGATCGCTTGCGTCGGTTTGAACAAGAAGCCCGGTCGGCATCGGCCCTTAATCATCCAAATACTATCACCATCTACGAGGTGGCAAAGGCCGAGTCAACGCATTTGATTGCTACTGAGTTCGTTGAGGGAGAGACCCTAAGGCAACGTCTTTCCTATGCGCGATTGAATCTCAACGAATCGCTTCAGGTTGCAATACAAGTCGCGGATGCGCTCTCCGCCGCTCATAAAGCCGGGATCATTCATCGTGACATCAAACCGGAAAACATCATGCTCCGGCCTGACGGTTACGTGAAGGTGCTCGACTTCGGATTGGCAAAATTAAGCGAGCCAGAGTCTGCGACAGTCTTGGCCGAAGCTCCCACGCGTCAGGTTAGAACCGGCTCCGGCATTGTAATGGGAACCGCGGGTTATATGTCGCCCGAGCAGGCTCGCGGACGCGATATTGATGCACGCTCAGACATCTTCAGCCTGGGTGCCGTTATTTACGAAATGGTTGCGCATCGAAGGCCATTCGAAGGTGAGAGCCCGAGCGACATACTTGCGGCAATTCTAAAAACAGATCCTGCACCGCTGTCCCACGCGACACCAGGAGCGCCTGCCGAGCTGGTTCGCATCGTAACTAAAGCGCTTCGCAAAGATCGTGAAGAGAGATATCAGGTAGTCAAAGATCTGCTCCTCGATCTCAAGGCGCTAAAGCAGGAGCTGGATTTTCAAGCCAAGCTCAAACAGTCAACACCAAGGAACGAGCAAGTTGACGCGTCAACTCCAACCGCTGTGTTAAATCAAGCGTCCACGGATGGACTGCCTGCGAGCACGGTGGCGATCAAAGGAGCTGTTTCGACCCTTAGCCAATCGCTCAGCATCGAGATCAAGCGGCATAAGTTCCAGGCAGCCGCGGTGTTGGGCCTTGTCGTCCTGGCGCTGATAGCAAGCGGATTAGGGGTTTACAAATTGCTCAACCAGCCCAAGCGGAACGTGAAATTTGAGACCACAAAGATTGCTCGTCTTACAAATTCCGGCAAAGTAATCGATGTCACCATATCTCCAGATGGTCGCTATGTTGTCTATTCCCTCAGCGATGCGGGAAGGCAAAGTATATGGATCAGACAGGTAAACACCGCCAACGATACAGTCATTGTTCCGCCCGCACCCGTCGGCCTTTTCGGCATAACTGTTTCGCGCGATGGCAATGATCTTTACTATGCGGTCAAGCAGAATCTTGACGCCGGCACACTTTATCGCGTGCCGATTCTCGGTGGGACACCCGCAAAGCTCCTGGAAGGTATAGATGGGCCAGTCAGCTTTTCTCCGGATGGCAACCGAGTCGTTCTGATTCGCAGCAACTATCCAGGCGAAGGCGAGAGCGCACTCATCATCGCGAATGCCGACGGCTCGGGTGTGCAGGTTCTGGCACGGCGCAAACGGCCGGAAGCTTTCTCTCCGATTTTTTTCGGCGGTCCATCCTGGTCGTCAGACGGTAAGTTGATTGCTACCGCGGTTAGCAATGTTGCCGGGCCCAGCCGAGTACTCGCTTTCAATGTCGATAGTGGGACGGAACAGAACCTGACGCCAAACGCCTGGCCATTTATCGGGCGCGTGCAATGGCTTCCTGACATGAGCGGTCTTTTGGTGATCGCCGGTCCCAATCCAGGCCACGCGCAGCTTTGGTTTTTGTCGTACCCGGACGGCGAGAGGCAGCAGATAACAAACGATTTGAACCAGCACCGGGCGATAGGACTAACTGCCGACGCGAATAAGGTGGTTAGTATAGAGGGCTCCGGGTTAATCAATGTCTGGGTCGCACCCGAAGGTGACGCAAAACGTGCTGTACAGTTGCCGGTTGGCAATCTTGGTTTTTATTCAGGCAGCGGCAACAGTGTTGGCTGGACTCCGGACAACCGGATAGTTTTTTCAACAACTGAGAGTAACAACATCGACATCTGGAGTATGGACACGGATGGAGGGAATCGGAAACAACTGACCTCAAATTCCGGTGTTAACACGAGTCCCGTTGTCTCTCACGACGGTCGTTTCATAGTCTTCAGCTCAACGAGATCCGGTAACCGGCAAATCTGGCGAATAAACATTGACGGCAGCAATCCTAAGCCACTGAGTAACGGAGTCGCCGACTTGCAGCCGGTGATCTCACCTGACAGTAAGTGGGTACTCTATTCGTCGCTCGGTCGAACAAAACCCACTATCTGGCGTGTTTCAATAGATGGCGGCAACCCAGTCGAACTAACTCAGCGCGTTTCCACCAATCCCATGATATCGCCTGACGGTAAATTCCTGGCCTACCTTTATCCCGAATCAGCTGACCCCTTGGTTCCAAGCAACCGAATTGCAATTATGTCGATTGAGGGCGGTGAGCCGATCAAAACCTTTAGCTACTCGCCCGCGGGGAACGTCGTGACGATGGCGCAGTGGTCGGCCGATGGAAAGTCGATTCTCTACAGTACTAACAACGTCACCAATATCTGGAGTCAGCCTGTTGATGGTGGTGCTCCTAAACAAGTGACCGACTTCAAAGATAGTTACATGATCGGCTTTGCCTGGTCGCCCGACGGAAAACAGCTTGCATGCACCCGTGGCATTCTGATTCGAGATGCGGTTTTGATTACCGATTTGAAGTAGGTTGTTCCTCATCCACAGACTTGCGTTAGCGGGTTTGTCGATCCGAAGGTTTGAGCTAAGACCGCCAATCAAAGGCTTCCACGGTCCAGGGCGTGGGAATTACCGTCCCATGGTCGGACAAAACCCAAGTCTTTGACTTTGCAAAGGTTGACACCAGGTTGCCTAGCTCGGACATCCCTGAGTAATTACCATTATTTCCCATCCGCTACGGTCCGCTATAGGTTCCGTGCTGTTGATTCAGGGACACAAATCTATGGCACACCTGGGCGACTCAAAAAAGCAATCTTCGCAAATGTTGAGGATGAGGAGGAAATTGGTAGCGGGGGGACTCGAACTCCCGACCTTGGGGTTATGAATCCCAGCCATTCACAAACACATCGAACACCTCACGTTAAAACAAACAGTTTAGGGCAGATTGCAGGCTTGTAAAAGCGCTTAGTTGCGCAGGTGGGCTTGAATGGGTTCTATGGATTACGGAAAATTTCCGTAATCCTAGTTTCGGGCAAGCTCATCCAGGAGTGTTGTCGGATGAACGGAGCACCCCTTCGAGCAATCGCGGCGGAATATGCTGCACAGGGTTTGTCAACGATCGTCGCATCTCCACGGAGCAAGGTGCCTCTGGTGGAGTGGAAAGCCTATCAGTACGAGCCACCTTCATCCCCTGAGCGCGAGGCTATGTTCTCGTTTGAACAGGACCTTAACATCGGCGTTGTGTGCGGAGCTGCAAGCAGCAACTTGGCAATCATTGATGCGGAGTCCAAACCTTCATTTACAGATCAGTTGAAACAATGCGACCGGGCGGGTCTTGCGAATACCTGGGTTGATGAGACATATCGCGGGGGCCACATCTATCTATCTCTGCCGGTGGCCGTTAAGCCTAGGTCGTTTAAGCGCGACGGCTATGAGGTCCGCGCACAGGGCCAGTTCGTTTTAATGCCGCCTTCGGTGCACCCGAGCGGCGCGGTTTACAGGTTCATCAATCGACCGCCATCAATCATAAGAGTTCCCTCGCTCGACGCTCTGGATTGGTTGGGTCTACAGCCAGCGGGTAAGAAAAAGATACCGCGCAAAGCTAGGTCCCTACTCCAAGGCGACCCGCACCATCAGTACGAATCGCGGTCCGAAGCCGAGCAAGCGATCATTACGGTGCTTTTCAATGCTGGTTTCTGCTTCGATGAAATGCTTGCATTATTCAAGAGCTGTCCTGCGGCGGGTAAGTTTCGTGAGATTGACACTGCGAAGGGAGCAATGGCCGCAACGTTATAACTCAGGACGTGTTTTGAGAAGGCAAAGAACTGGTGCGCAATAGACTCGCCTGCCAGGAGGCTGGCCCGAACAACCCAGGCGCACGCAGAAATTGCTCCGTGGCCAGGACGAACAGGAAGCAGCGACCGCGCCGTTTTCCTAGCTCATCTCAACCTCGCTCACAGAGGCGGGTTGGATGTCTACCACGCCTCTTCACGAGACCTAGCTGAGATAGCGGGTTGCGGTCAACTCACAGCCTCAAAAGCTAGCCGCAGACTGCGAGAAGCAGGACACGTAGAGTTAGTCACGGCAGCGTCATTTCCTTACGCTAATCGCTATCGCTTACCAGAAAAGACGAAGTTCGATCCACTCCCTCACATGGTTTTATATGGAATGGATCGATCTTCGTCTTTTTTGCTTCCTGATGCATTCCGTCAAGGTGGGTTGGGGCGCTCAGCCTTCGAGGTTTTGAGAGCTTTGGAAGGTGAGGGACTACGGCCTAAAGAGCTTTCTCAAAAGACAGGGCGACACGTTCAAACGATACGCAAATCACTCAAGAGGCTTCATGAGTTCGGTTATGCAAGAAAATCCTGCGGCAAATGGCATGGGACACCCATTGAGAAGATCGACCTTCCTGAATTAGCTAGGAAAGTGGGAATGAGCGGTGCACGAAAAAAGCAGCGCGAAGAACACAAGGCAGAAAGGCTACGCCGAACAATAGCTGTGAAAATGCTGCTGCAGCTGGGCGTTCAGTAATGCCCCTTTTGGCGAGTCAAGCGGGGCAGAGGGCGAGCGTGTAGCACAATGGGCTGGGAGCAGGATAAGTTGATACAAAAACGCGCGCGCGTGAAGAATGCGCAAAGATTGCACATTATTCGAGCAGACTCATTTTAAAACCCGGAAATCAACCCAGAGTTTGATTTCTTGATAAATAAATCAAATTCCGT
>JBPCMM010000121.1:0-7630 GCA_051002255.1 Pyrinomonadaceae bacterium | reverse complement strand
TAGCAGGCGCTTGCCGCTTGTGGTCTGGAGAATGCTCATCACGCCCATATAGCCAAACCCAAAAAAGAACAGCGAAAGGAATGGGATGGTTCCCCACATACGCAGGCGTGCGGCGTAAACAATCGCGAGCAGAAAATACACTGAGAAGCTCAACTCGAGCAACGGCAACAATCCTCGTTTGCGTTTGTACTTCTTGGCTTTCCAGGTTTCGTCACTCGGCCGTTCCACACTGTACTTCGGAGTTCGAACAAAGTCTGACTTGATTCCCAGCAGGGCCTCGATGACCGCCCGCGCGTTCGAGAAGGCCAGACCAATGCCCAGTCCCATTACCAGCGGAAGGTGTAACATTCGTGGTGTGCGTCTCTCATCGAGATACCAGACTGCGGTGCCATAAAACAGAAAGACTGAGATCGATGAGAAAAAGAGCAAGGGTAGATCGAGAATCATCAGGTGATAAAAGGGCTGATTATAACGAACGAGCAGCAATGGAAACTGGAGGAAGCTCGCAACGATCATCAACGGGTAACTGATATTCCCCGTCAGGCGGAAAAACATCTCAAGCTTGACGCGCAACGGCAGGGGGGCGAGCCAAATTCTGGGATAGAGTTTAATGGCGACCTGCATGACGCCCTTGGCCCAGCGGCGCTGCTGAGCTTTGAAGGCATTGATCTCAACCGGAATCTCGGCGGGCGCTTCTTCATCAAGCAGGTAAACAAATTTCCATCCCATCAACTGCGCGCGAAAGCTGAGATCGGTATCTTCGGTCAAGGTATCGTGCTGCCAGCCGCCACTCAACTCAATAGCACGACGGCGCCAAATGCCAGCTGTCCCGTTAAAATTGAAGAAGCCACCAGTTCGATTGCGCGTCGTCTGTTCGACAACGAAATGGCCATCGAGCATTATTGTTTGCAACCGCGTCAGCAGATTGTAATCACCGTTAATATGAGACCAGCGCATCTGGGCACAGCCGACCAGCGGATCCGTAAAGAAGTCGACGAGCTTTCGCAGGCAATCAGGTTTGGGTACGAAATCAGCGTCGAAAATCGCGAGTAGTTCGCCCTTGGCGATTTTGAGTCCTTGCTCGAGGGCGCCGGCTTTAAACCCCGTGCGGTCGGAGCGATGTACGTAATGAATATCGAACCCTTGCTTCGCATAATTCGCGACTGTATCCGCAGCCAACTTCACCGTTTCATCGGTCGAATCATCGAGAACCTGTATCTCAAGTCTTTCTCTTGGATAATCGATCTCCGTGACAGCCTTCACGAGTCGCTCCACAACGTACATCTCATTGAAGAGCGGAAGCTGCAGGGTAATGTGCGGCAGATCTTCCTCTGCGAATTGGCCCTTCGGCTGCGGAACAAACTTACGATAGCGCCAGAAGTCGATGACCTGCTTGACGCGGTAACCTCCGTATACAGCCAGCACAGTAAGAATTGTGAAATAGAGAATCAGGACAGTCCAATCGAAGGCGTCAAGCTGGTAGAGCGGACTTATGTTTCCCAGCGTCTTGTTTACGAGATCGTGAAAGTATTCCTCGAAAAGTTGGTTGGGAGTCGGCCCGAATGGAGGGACGGTATCTTGAAAAATCATAATGGTTCGCTTACGTACGCCTTCGCCGAAGGGAAAGTGATTCTAACCCATATGGCGAGGTTATTTGAAACCGAGGAAGGATCGCCGCCGCCAGACCGGGAGAACAGTTGGAGGGTTTGAGTTAGATACGACGAAGAGGCGCACTGTAATCGCTCTGTGAAGGGGCAACTTGTTCCGGGATCGCGGGCGAGTATGTAGCCTGCGACTCGCGTTTCTCCGCCGGTCTGCCAGCGAACAGTCGCGGATTTTGACTCAAATGCACAAGGCCGGGGATCACGAAAAAAACCGTGGCCGCTCCGAGAATCGCGCCGGTTGAAAACCGTGAGAAGCCGGTGTTCTCCCAGATCCCAAGAAAGCCCACGGCAAAGTCGATTGCCAGCGGTGAGGCCGCGATAAAGAGCCACTTCCGTTCAGGCGCGTGAGTGCGTTTCAACGACCTAATCACCGGATAGAAAACCACTCCAGCAGCAAAGCCAAGGTAAAGGCCCGTGCAACGAGCACAAACTGCTAATGGGGAGCCGGCAATATAGAACGACCGCTCAGGAGTTTGGTGGCAGACATGGCCGAACGCTTCATGGACAGCGAACGAGAACCACTGCAAACCGTTAGCCTGTGCTAGCGGAGCGGCGACGAGCAGCCCGACGAAAGAAAGAGCGCCAACCACAACCAACGACCATATGATCAGTGGACGCCGATCGGTACCGCACTGGGGAACGTATTGATTAGGACCTAACATGTCGTTTGCGGATTTTAGATTTTAAAGTTTTTATTTTTGATTGAAGAGGTTGCGAGCTCGAAGTCGAGTTTGTGCCTGAGCAAATCAAAAATCTAAAATCACAAATCTAAAATCGAATCACCGTGTCCGGCCCACCTTCAATGTGCAGCGTATCAACAAATCGAATGTGCCGCGACTCAGTTGTCATCACCACGGAGTGAGTTCGTTTCCCGGCTCCAAAAAATCTTACTCCCTTGAGCAAAGCGCCGTCAGTTACGCCCGTGGCCGCGAAGATTATTTTTTTGCCTGGCGCCAGGTCATTGGTGTCATAAATCTTGTTTGGGTCTTTGATTCCCATTGACTGCAGACGTTCGAGCACTAGTTCCTTCGCCGGCACCATGCCCTTGTCCACGCCCAGCCGGTCGGGATCAAACACAAGTCTTGCCTGGATCTCTCCGTTCAGACACTTCATAGCGGCTGCGGTAATCACTCCTTCTGGCGCACCTCCAATGCCGATCAGGGCATGGATATTCGTTCCGGCGACCGCCGCGGAGATGCCAGCAGAAAGGTCGCCGTCTCCAATGAGACGTATGCGGGCCCCTGCTTCCCGGACATCAGCGATCAATTTCTTATGCCGCGAACGGTCAAGAACAATGACCGTCAAGTCTTCAACGTCGCGACCCAGCCGGCGGGCGATGTTCTTGAGGTTATCTTTGACGGGCGCGTCGAGATCGATGACTCCTCGTGAGGACGGTCCAACTACAATCTTGTCCATGTAAATGTCAGGTGCGTTAAGCAACCCCCCGCGCTCGGCGGCCGCCAGCACGGCGATGGCGTTGTTTGCACCCAGGGCGCAGAGGTTTGTCCCTTCTAGCGGATCGACTGCGATATCTACCTCCGGACAAGAATCCGCTAAGGCCTCGCTGACGCCAAAACCACCGCCCACTTCCTCGCCGATGTAAAGCATGGGGGCTTCGTCGCGCTCGCCCTCACCTATCACGATACGCCCGCGCATCGGCACCGTGTCCATGACCTCGCGCATGGCCTCGACTGCGACGTGATCTGAATACTTCCGATCGCCCTGGCCCATGGTGCGGGCTGAAGAAATCGCAGCCGCCTCGCATACTCGCAAGAAATCCAGAGACAGCTCCCGCTCTGTCTTTAGCTCGTGACCCATTTCTATCTCTCCTGATTCCGGAATTGGCTGCGAAACAGTGAAGATTGCCGCCGTTCGCAGATGAAGAAGTGCGGCCTCATACTAACAGAGGGCTCCGGGAATTTGTAGCTGGGCAAAAAGGTTTCAACCAGCGCCGGAGGCGCGGCAGAAGGTAGCCAGGGGCAAGCGCTTGGCGCGCAGCCCCTGGATCGAGACCGACCAAGGGGGCGCAGCAGGCATCACCAAACATGGCGCTTGTCATATCAATCGCGCTCCAGTTCAACATCTCCAGAAATCAGGTTTGCGAGGTTCTTTAAGCCCTTTCAGGGCGGGTCGTCTTATAGACGTAACCCAGGGGCGGCGCGCCGAGCGCTTGCCCCTGGCTACCTTCTGCCGCGCCTCCGGCGCTGGTTGAATCATCCCTGAAAGGCCCATGGTATTCGCACTTTTCTCTAGATAAAAGCAATTTGTTCCTGACCTTGTGGATCAGGCCATCGACGGCAATGCGCTGGTTCGGATAAACTCGGAAGCTACTACCGGCAACACTGTTGAGTACTTGCTCACGGAGACCAGACCGATGAAACCTTCAAAACCTCTCGTGCTTGACTTAAGTGAAGTTGGCGCAGGCGACGTCGAACTCGTCGGCGGCAAGTGTGCCAGCCTGGGCGAACTGTTTCGGGCGCTGGTCCCGCGCGGTGTCCGCGCCGTCGATGGCTTTGCCACCACGAGCGAAGCTTACCGGTTGCTACTCAGCATGGCTGGACTCGATGGAAGGTTGCGCGAGTTGATGAGCGGGCTCGATCACAACGATATCCGGGCGCTTAACGACGCCGGTCGCGAAGCCCGCGCGTTGATGCTCGACACGCCCTTACCCAAAGAGGTGGATCAGGCGATCCTTGGCGCCTACCGAAGACTGTGCCAACGCCTCGGCCGCACACCTGAAGTAGCAGTGCGCTCTTCAGCGACCGCCGAGGATCTACCTGACGCCTCCTTTGCCGGTCAACAAGACACGCTCTTGAATGTACGCGGCGAAGATCGGCTGATTGAGGCCTGCCACCGTTGTTTTGCCTCGCTTTGGACTGATCGAGCGATTTCGTACCGCGCCGCTCGCGGCTTTGACCATTTCGAGGTAGCGCTGTCGATTGGGGTTCAGCCGATGGTGCGCTCTGACCAAGCTTGCTCAGGTGTGATGTTCACCCTGGATACAGAATCAGGTTTCCGTGATGTGGTGGTAATCAATGGAGCGTGGGGGCTGGGCGAAGCAATTGTTCAGGGCATGGCTACACCCGACGAGTGGGTTGTCTTCAAACCCACCCTCAAAACCGGAGCTCGTCCGATCGTCAGCCGCCGTCTTGGCGGCAAAGAAGTAAAGATGGTCTATGGACTCGACGGACGCGGAACGCGCACGCGCGAAGTGGTGGAGGCCCAACGGGGTCGATTCGTGCTGGGCGATTACGAGGTTTTGGAACTGGCCCGCTGGGCCTGCCTGATCGAGGATCACTATTCCAAACTCGCCGGCCGTTCCACGCCCATGGATATCGAATGGGCCAAAGACGGATACACCGGTGAGCTTATTATTCTTCAAGCCCGGCCCGAAACGGTCCACGCAAGCAACCGCGAGAACTACATCGAAACATATAGACTTACCGGTGACCACGATGCACCGCTCGTTTCCGGTATTGCGGTAGGGGAAAAGATCAGTCACGGTCGCGTTCACGTATTGGCCGACCCCGATCATCTGACCGAGTTCAAGGCAGGTGACGTGCTGGTGACTTCGATGACCGACCCAGCCTGGGAACCCATCATGAAACGAGCCGCTGCAATTGTTACGGACCGCGGCGGTAGGACTTGTCACAGTGCCATTATCAGCCGGGAGCTCGGGCTTCCCTGCATTGTAGGCACCGGAAACGCGACTCAGGTTCTGCCGAGCGGTGCCGACGTAACCGTTTCATGTTCCGAGGGCGCCCACGGAAACATATATGAAGGTCGGATTGAATTCGCCGTTGACCGGCGTGTCGTCGGAGACGAACAAAGGCCGCGCACACAGGTAATGATGAACGTCGGCGATCCGGATCATGCCTTTGCAGTGGCCTCGCTCCCGAATGACGGAGTGGGACTCGCACGTCTGGAGTTCATCATCAACAATCACATCGGCATCCATCCTATGGCTCTGGTGCATTACCCGCATCTGCAGAGTCCTGAAGTGGTCCGCGAAATTGAGCGTCGCATCGGAGAAGAAGATCCTCGCGACTTTTTTGTGCGCCGCTTAGCGGAAGGTATCGGTCGCATCGCCTCGGCGTTCTATCCAAAGCCTGTAATAGTGCGTATGTCTGATTTCAAATCGAACGAATATGCCATGTTGATTGGTGGTCAGGAGTTTGAACCGGCGGAAGAGAACCCGATGCTCGGCTTCCGGGGGGCGTCGCGATATTACGACGATCGTTACCGGGAAGGCTTCAAGCTGGAATGCCTGGCGCTCGAGCGCGTCCGCGATGAGATGGGCCTTGTGAACGTGAAGGCAATGATTCCCTTCTGCCGCACGGTGGCGGAAGCGGAACGGGTAGTTGGCTTGATGGCGGAGTTTGGACTAAAACAGGGCAAGCATGAACTCGAGATCTACGCGATGTGCGAACTGCCCGCCAACGTCATCTACGCCGATGAGTTCCTGCGCGTCTTCGACGGCTATTCGATTGGATCAAATGATCTGACTCAGCTAACGCTAGGTCTGGATCGCGATTCGGAAATGGTCGCGCATCTGTTCGACGAACGCGATGGGGCAGTTGAACGAATGGTGACGTTGGCTATCGAAGCAGCTCATCGAGCCGGTAAAAAGATTGGGATTTGCGGGCAGGCGCCCTCAGACTATCCCGAGTTTGCCCGCTTCCTTGTGGAGAAGGGCATCTCATCAATCTCTCTGAATCCCGACACGGTTCTGCAAACTACTCACATGATACTTGAAGCCGAAGCGGAGCTTGCTGCCGGGGACGCCACTACAGAAAAAAGCGCTCCCCAAATTGCACCTCGCATCGGACGCCCAGGCCTGGTTACCTCATTCAGCGAGACGGTGGCTGACTAGTCTGTGACCATCTCAGATTTGAGATCTCAGATCTGAGATCTGAATTTTCAAAAACTCCCTTGCATCTGGGCCGCGTTAGGGGCAACATGTTAGTCCTGAGGCTCAACCTCCCAGGGTTGTGCTGTTGTGGGCTCGGATGGGGCCGGAGGCAGAAGAACTTCAAGTGGCCACCCTCTTAATCGTCGACGACGATAACAACATCCGCGATACACTCGACGAGCTTCTCTCGGGCTCTCACGAGTGTCATACAGCGGATAGAGCGGAACAAGCGTTGGCATATCTGGAGGTCGAGAACTACGACGTAGTCTTAACGGACATTTCAATGCCCGGTTTAAGTGGCCGCGAGATTCTAAAACGCATTCAGGAAAAGCATCCCGCCACCCCAGTAATAGTGATTTCAGGAGATTCCAACGCCGAGGTAGCAGCAGAACTGCTTGCAATGGGAGCATTCGCATATCTAACTAAACCATTTCACTTGGCAGTAGTAGAAGACACAGTTGTTCGCGCCATCGCCCGTCGGCAGGAACTTCGCGCCACGCCCCAGGAGGATCGTAACAACGGAGAATCACTCGCCGGCGAAGAGGCAGACGCACCCGCTCGCGCAGACTAAGCTGAGCCATATTAGGCGTCGCTAAGGTCTCTTTCTCGTGACTACCCGAGATTCTTTCATAAGAATCGCGGGCTTTCTGTTGGTAGCGCGGGCTTTCTTGACTTGACGGGTCGAATTGGCATAAAGAAGCACCGCCATCATTCGCTCAATTCCCAGTAACCAACCCACTCGTTAGACAGGAGGAGGTTTTCAATGGCAACGGCAGGTCCAATTCGACCCATAAATGAAGACAAACTGAATGAGTTTCTTGGTAAGGTTGTAGGAGATTTTGGCGCGGCTCTGAGCTCGTCACTCGTCTATATTGGGCAGAAGCTCGGGCTTTACAAAGCAATGGCTGGCGACAGGCCGGTAACTCCTGTTGAGCTAGCCCAGAAGACTTCCACTAACGAACGCTATATTCGCGAGTGGTTGATCAACCAGGCAGCAAGCGGATATGTCGACTATGACGCTGCGAGCGGTCGCTATTCGCTTTCGCCGGAGCAG
>JBPCMM010000120.1:0-7667 GCA_051002255.1 Pyrinomonadaceae bacterium | reverse complement strand
GTGCTCCACATGATGGGCAGGAGACCGGCTACCACCGTTGAGACGGTCATCACTTTTGGACGAAGGCGCAGCAGCGCACCTTCTGTCACTGCTTCCTTCAAGGTTTGGCGCGTTAGCGCGCCCACTTCATGTTTCTTTCGCTCTACTGCTTCGTTGAGATAGATGACCATCACTACCCCGGTCTGCACCGCTGTACCAAATAACGCGATGAATCCAACCCAGACCGCAACAGAGAAGTTGTAACCGAGCAGCCAAAGGAGATAGACACCGCCTGTAAGCGCAAAAGGTACGGCCATCAGAACGTGAGCTGCTTCCAGAACAGAGTGATAAGTGATGTAGAGCAGTCCGAAAATAACAACCAGCACGATCGGAATGACAATCATCAGCGTTTGCCGCGCGCGCTGCTGATTTTCGTACTGTCCGCTCCAGGAAACGTAGTAGCTAGTAGGAAGTTGTACCTGGCGAGCGATCGCATCCTTGGCCTGGTCTACAAAGCTACCGACATCGCGGCCACGCACGTTTAAAAGCACGGTGCCGCGCAACAATCCGTTCTCGCTTGAGATCATCGTCGGGCCTTCGACTGTTCGAATCTCTGCTAACTGAGCGAGCGGGATCGGGGCTCCGGTTGAAGACGAAATCGGAATCTGGCCCAGGGCCTGCGGTCCATCTCGAAACTGCGGCGCATAGCGCACGCGTACGGGAAATCGTCTGCGACCTTCAATTGTTACAGATAAATTTGTTTCGCCAATCCCCTTCTCAATCGTATCCTGAATCATGCCGACATCTATTCCATATCGCGCCGCCGCTGTCCGGTTGATCTTTATGTCCACATAAGGAGCACCGCTGATTTGCTCCGGATAGACATCCACCGCGCCCGGGACGGTTTTGACCACTTCCGCAATTCGCCGGGAGGTTTCCTCGAGGGCCTTGAGATCGTTACCGAAGACTTTGATTCCCACCTGCGAACGAATCCCGGTGGTCAGCATGTCGATGCGATTGATGATCGGCTGGGTCCAGATATTCGTTACACCCGGCATTCGCAATTTCTCGTCCATCTCCGCTATCAATTTCTCGCGCGTCATCCCAAGCCGCCACTGCTCGGGCGCTTTCAGGTGGACAATCGTTTCATTCATATTCACCGGGGCCGGGTCGGTGGAGGTCTCAGCCCGGCCAGATTTGCCGACTGCCCATTCAACTTCAGGAAAACTTTTCAAGATCGCATCTTGTTTGCTGGTTATCTTGAGTGCCTCGTCTATTGAAATTGCCGGGTCAGTAACCGGCATGTACATCAGATCACCCTCGTTCAGGGGCGGCATAAACTCTTTGCCAATCCCTGTGGCCAGTACCAAAGCACCCGCAAACAGAAGCGCCGCAACCGAAATTGTGACGGCGCGATGGTTCAACGCAAATCCAAGCGCCGGCCGATAGAGCGCCTGCAGGAACCGCATCACCGGGTTGGATTGTTCAGAGTGAAACTTCCCACCCAAGAGAAATGTGCAAAGGACTGGCACCAGAGTTACGGCAATTATCGTCGCGGCAGCCATGGCGAAAGTCTTGGTAAAGGCCAGTGGGTGAAACAGCTTCCCTTCCTGACCCGTCAAGGCAAACACCGGAATGAAGGCGAGAATGATTATCGCCATCGAGAAGAAAACAGGCCTACCAACGAGCGTCGTGGACTCGAGTACGGTCTGCCACACACGAGCTCTGTCTTTTGGGTCGACATTATTCTTCTCAAGAAACCGAAAGGCATTTTCTGTGACCACGATTCCCGCATCCACCAATACCCCGATGGCGATCGCTATTCCGGCCAGAGACATCAGGTTTGAGCTGATTCCCATGTATTTCATGAACAGGAACGAAATCAGAACTGCGAGTGGTAAAGGAATCGTGACGATGAGGATAGAGCGAAAGTGAAATAAGAAAATGATGTGGGCCAGCGTAACGAGCAATAACTCTTCGATTAACGCTCGCTTTAAAGTGCCGGTCGCCCGGTTGATGAGCTGGGTTCGGTCATAAAAAGGAACCAGGCGCGCACCCTGGGGTAAGCCAGACTGCAGATCAGCAATCTTCTGCTTTACCGCGTCGATAACTTCGAGGGTGTTGACGCCGTAACGCGCAATTACGACGCCGCCCACTGCCTCCTTACCATTCTTGTCGAGGGCACCTGTGCGAAACGCATTTCCGAGTTTCACCTCAGCCACGTTTCGCACATAAAGCGGCACACCGTTAGGAGCGCCTATCACGACGTTCTCTACATCCGCTACCGACTCTATAAGACCAACACCGCGCACGACTGCCCATGCGCCGGCTTGCTCGACCACATTACCGCCGACGTTATTGTTCGAGCGCTGAACGGCTTCGACTACTATTGATAACGGAATCGCGTAGGCCCGCAGCTTGTTAGGATCCACATCGACCTGATACTGCTGAACGTAGCCACCTACCGACGCAACTTCAGCCACGCCGGGCACCGAATTCAGTTGGTAACGAACAAACCAATCCTGCAATGTGCGCAGGTCGCGTAGATTCATCTGGTCGCTCTCTATCGTGTACCAGAAGATCTGACCGACTCCCGTGGCATCAGGACCCAGCGTTGGAACCACACCTTCGGGTAGTTGTTTAGTGACTAGATTCAGCCGTTCCAGGACGCGCGTACGAGCCCAGTAGAGCTCAACATTGTCCTCGAAGATGATGTTGATCATCGAGAAGCTGAACGCCGAACTCGCTCGTACGACCCGCACGCCAGCCAGCCCCTGAAGATTCGTAACCAGGGGATAAGTCACCTGATCCTCAACCTCCTGAGGAGACCGCCCGGGCCAATCGGTAAACACGATGACCTGGTTGTCAGACAGGTCTGGGATTGCGTCAATCGGCGTATGCACCAGGGCCCAGTAACCCCACAGGGCAAGGCCAAGATAGAGCACTATTACAAGGCCCCGGTTGCGTAAGCAGATTTCGATTAAACGATGAATCATGGCAATGCAGATTAGCGACTTTCTTTAAGTCGCGGCTTCGATCGCAGTGACACGAATCGTCTTGCCAGTAATGCGGCCTGTGATTCTGACTTTCTGACCAGCAAACTCCCTAGCTCTCTCCTGACCCACCCGGTCAAGCTGGTAAACAAGCTTGTGGTCGCGATCCGCGAGCACGAACTTTCCATTCTTTACACACATCAGCGTGCAGTCCTTCTCATCCATGCCTGCCATGTGAGAGAGACCGCAAGAACTATCGCTGATGTAGCCTACTATGGTTTTTGCAGCCGCTGTCTTGGCCTTTGTTTTCTGAGCAACTCCTGTCGTCGCTAACACCGAAACGGTGTTCAGAGAAAGCGCTGCCAGGATTCCGAGGTTTATCAAAAGTTTTTTCATGTCTTTACTCCATTTGTTAAGAGGGTTGTCCCCTCGATTGTCATTCAGTTATTGAGCGGTCACAGGAAATGACGCTTGCCCACGTCCCTTTGGCCCCTCGTAAGTAGTTCGCGCTTGCCACTCACCAGCCATCTCGATGTTGGCTTTACCGCGGTAAACACCCGGTGTCTCAGTAGTCGTAAATGTCGCCGCGTTATTCATAGCCGACATCGATCCCATCTGCGGCATGTGAAAGGTTAATGCCACTGCGCCAACGTCCACAGGCTTGCCCGAGGAATCTGCGAACGTAAGCGCGAACTCGGTGTTGCCGTGCTTAAGCACACCATCATTCGTTGCCAGCGAGACCGTCAGGTTGTTGCCGGCGGGCGCACTCTTAATCACTTTTCCTGTGTCCATGGTTTTAGAGCCACAGGCAACGGCTATCGTCAATATTCCTAACAGGCTTAAACCGATTGCGAATTTGGTCATCTCTTAAAATCCTCCAAGAGAAAAGGAACAACATAGGTAGAAATCCGAGCGCCAAACTTGCCGCAGTGGGGCTCTAGACCTTTGGCTGATCGGCACCTGCGATCAAGAGGAGCGCACCTCAATCTGCTAGCAGCAGACGTACACGATTCCTCACATCGCTTAACGTTCAGCGGCAAGAAGACCCACTACGGTCTCGATAGAACCAGATCAGGAGTGCGAGATTACGAATGTATGCGGGGTGTGAATAAGAGGGTGGACCATGCGAACGGCTAACGCGCAGCGCCACCAGTACAGCCTGCGGAAAACTCGGCGTGCTGGTGTGAAACAGTGAAACTGCCGGCTGCTGCGGTGGCGAGATGCGCAAATTTCCTGAGGGCGCTGTCCCGTCATTCGAGCAGTCAACTGCGCAACACAAACGAGCTGCTGCGACTGCGGGTGTCTGGCTTTGCTTGAGCGCAGCCTTGCAGCATTCCATGTCGCCCATCGCTCCGCCCATGCTGCACGAGTCTTCATTAGAATGTAGAGGCATGCCTGCAAAAGCACTGCCAGCCAGCACAAGCAATAGCACTAAGGATGTGAGCCGTTTCCTCATCGTCGCCAACCACTGTAGGGAAAACATTCAGTCCCTGTCAAGTCCAGTTGGGCCAGCCAGTACTGTCTTGAGCCCGAGCGCTACCGGTGCGCCACACTCATCGACAAGGAGGGCAAACCGGGGTTAGCGTATTTCCACCCCCGCGGTGTAGGAGACAATCTAACATATGAGGGGTGCCGAATAATCAGCAACAGTGCGTTCTTCTTTCCGACTATTGACAATAGTTAATCCGGCTTTTATACTTAGCCCTCTCCTTTAAGTCTATAGGAGTGCCTTATGATGCGTCGAATTGATCCTAAAATCACACTTCGTGGTTTCAAGCCCGGTGCGCACGGCTTAGGGCATGTGCTCGGCGAGCTTGAGACGGCTGTGATGGAAGTGTTGTGGCGCCAGCCGGGTCAGACCGTTAACGAGGTTGAGGAGCACTTGCGGCAGCCGCGCGGAAGCGCGCACACCACGGTGCTGACGACACTCGACCGAATGCACCGCAAGGGATATTTGCTGCGCGAGAAGCAAGGCAAGGCATTTGTCTATGCGCCTCGCTACACGCATGAGGAGTTTGACCGCTGTGTCGCGCAGGAGGTGCTGGGCGCGCTCCTAAGACAGTTCACGGAACCAGCGCTTTCCGCCTTCGTCGATCTTGTGGGCAAAGACACTAAGACTCTCGATCAGCTTGAATCGATGATTCGCGAAAAACGACGCGAGCGGGGAAAATCCTAAACAAGTATTGGACATAGAGTGTTCATCACAGCCGTCGAGAATTTTGTGTTTTTCAGCACGCTGCTTGCACTGGCGGCGTTCGCGTTTGCTTGGGCGGCGCGAAAACTTTCTCTGAGCGGCACTTGGCAGGTACGTCCAGATACACTGGCCCGTATTTACGCGTCAGCGCTGGCATTGCCACCCATCTTCGCTTTATGGCTCGTCGCGGCGGCGCTCCTGCCGGAATGGTGGCTCGGCAAGACCGCATTTGACGCCGCGCACTCGACCCCTCTTCATGAACTTCATTTGCTCAGCGACCTGACGACTGCTCTTGAGCCAGCGCTCGCCTACGCCACGATTACGTTTGCAGTCGCGGCCGCATTGTTCGCCGCGTCGTCCAGCCTGCGTGGCTACCTGCGCGTCGGCGATGTGATTAAGAGGCTGGAGATGAATGCGGCGCCGCCCCCACCTGAGCAGCTCGCTCTGGTCGAGCGCATGGCGGCGGGACACGGCCTTGACGTCGGACTGGTTATGAGTGATTACCCGCTCTCTTTCGTGTGGGGCTTCAGACGTTCAAAGCTCGTGCTCTCGTCGGGGCTACTCAATGCCCTTACAACTGAAGAACTAACAGGCGTGCTGGAACACGAAGCGGCCCACCACGTGAGGCGCGATAATCTGTTTAAGCTCGGCCTCACCATGTGTGGTTATTGTTCGATGGCTTTTTCACTTTCCCATTTGATTCTCAGATGGCGGGCTGCGGAAGTGGAATTGATTTGTGATGAAGTGGCGGTGGCCCGTACCTCGACCCCGTTGGAAATCGCCGAAGCGCTTCTGAAGTTGCGACGGCAAACTCTCGTGCCGGGCGGCTACGTGACTACCGCGGCCAGTTTCTCTTCAAGCTTTGCGCCTGATGACGGGCCGAGCTTCGAGCGTCGCGTATACCGTTTGATCACTTTCGCCGACGCGATGCCTGACCCCACGCAGGTTGCCCAGTTGTCTCAGCCGGGCAAGGGCACCGCGTTTGTCGTCGCGACTGTGTTAACGACTACTCTTCTCGCCCTCTCGCTCTTCGCTCCGCTCGCAGTGCATCACGTGGCTGAATCAATCATTCAAGTTATCAAATAAGAAGGAACCTCTTTTGATGCAGTCCTTACAGCCTTTCTTCCCGCTCATAAAAACTACCGCCTGTCGTTCCAGCGTGTTGCTCACGCTCCTACTGCTCTTACTCAGCGTTGCTGCATGTGGCTCACGCCCAAAGGCCGAGGCCGAGCACGAAGAGGACGCACTTTCGCGGACGGAGTTCACTGACCGGATCGAGAACTTCTTTGAGTACGAACCGCTGAAGGCCGGCAAGCCGAGCCAGTTCCTAATTCACCTCACGGATCTCTCGGACGGGACGCCGGTGGAGAAGGCTGATGTGACCATGACTACCCGTACGAAAGGCGGTGCCGAGGTAATGCAGACGAAAGCACGCGTCGGGAAGGTGACGGGTATCTACGTCGCTGATGTAGCGATTCCAAATATTGGAGAGTATGACATCGAGTTTCATATCAAGAACTCAAGACTCGACGACCGGTTGCCGTTAAAAGACTTCAAAGTGGAGTAGAGAAACCAGATCGTGAAGAGTAACCAAGCCATCACAGCTTTCATCCTTGCCTTCTGGTTACCACTATCTATCTGTGGCCAGACCCAGTCGGCTAGTCAACAACCAGCGACGCAACTCGCAGGAACAAATTACCTGACGCTCGAAGCAGCGACTGAACAGTTCTTGCGAAAGAACTTAACTGTGGAGGCGGCGCGCCTCGAGGTTGGCGTGGCGGAGGCTGAGAGAGTCGGCGCCCGCCTGGGTCCGCGGCCCGGATTGACAGTGAGCGCTGAAAATCTTCGTCTCTCCGGCGGGACGCCGGCAAGCCGGCTTTATGAGTTTGGCGCTACGTTCGCGCAGCCAATCGAACTGGGTAATCGAAAAACTCTGCGAATGGACCTAGCCGAGCGCAAGGTAGCGGTCTCCGAAGCTCAACTTACCCAGGTGCTCCGACGGCAGTTGTTTGATCTGAAACGAACCTATTACGAGTCGGTGTTGGCCAAGACCCTTCTCTCGATTGAACAGGAGAACCGCGATAACTTCGAGGGCCTAGTGCGCTTCAACACCGTACGCTTTGAGGAAGGATTCATTGCCGAAGGAGATCTTCTCAAGGTGCGGCTGGAGCGGACCAAATTCGACTTCTCAGTCGCCAACGCAGCGTTGGCGTTGAAGACAAGAAAAATCCGCCTCCTAGAGCTGGTCGGCGATACAGACTATGAACGCGCCGACCGGATCGACTTGAGTGGTCGCCTGCAAGTCCCGACCGTTACGCTGGACCTCGTGCAGCTGAAAGAGTCGGCATTAGCCAGTCGCCCGGAAGTGAAGATAGCGGAAGCGGAAATCGCGCGCACTGAGTCGGTTTTCAAATTAGAACGCTCACGCGCGCGCGGAGAAGTGACTCCCTACGTTGGCTACAAGCGCGTTGGCGTGGACAACACGGTTCTTGCCGGAGTTA
>JBPCMM010000119.1:0-11465 GCA_051002255.1 Pyrinomonadaceae bacterium | reverse complement strand
CTTTTCTTTTGCGGTCTGGTTTTTAAGGGCTCAATCAAGCTGAAATTCCTCCTGCCAAGTCACATCTTCTGCGAATTCGCTCCGGCCCTGATCTTCCTTGGTCACGACGTAATCTTCCATCACCAGGCAATCCATCTCTGTTCGCATGAAGCAGGTATAAGCTTGTTCCGGAGTGCAAACAATCGGTTCGCCGCGCACGTTGAAGGAGGTGTTGACTACAACCGGGCAACCGGTCAACCGCCCGAAGGCAGCGATCAAGTCGTAGTATGCAGGATGGTCTTCGCGCCTTACTGTCTGGATGCGCGCTGAGTAATCTACGTGAGTGATTGCCGGAAGCGTTGAGCGGACTGCATTGAGCCTTTCAATCCCAAACAGTTCGCGCTCAGATTCGGTCATCTCTCGCCGCAAGTTCTTGCAAATAGGCGCGACCAGAAGCATGTAGGGCGAATCGCAATCCATTTCGAAGTAATCGCTAACGCGCTCCCGTAGAACGGAGGGTGCGAATGGGCGAAACGATTCGCGGAATTTGATCTTGAGATTCATCTGCGATTGCATCCTGGGGGAGCGTGGATCCCCTAGAATGCTACGCGCACCCAGTGCGCGTGGCCCAAATTCCATTCGACCCTGAAACCATCCCACGACCTTCTCTTGGGCCAACAGACTCGCCACATGTTCGGCCAATTGCGCTCGATCTATGAGCCGGTAGTTCGCACCAGTGGTTTCAATAAAAGCTTTGATCTCCTCGTTAGAGAATGACGGACCCAAATAAGCGCCCCGCATTGCGTCGCGGTGGCCGCCGCACATCGCGGCAACATCACGCTCATTTCCCAGGTATTGATACCAAACTGAGAGAGCGGCCCCGAGCGCGCCGCCCGCATCGCCCGCTGCCGGCTGAACCCATACGTTTTCAAACGGCCCTTCACGTAAGATGCGACCGTTGCCGACGCAGTTTAAAGCCACCCCCCCGGCCAAGCAGAGATTCTTCTCGCCCGTTTCGCGGTGAACAGTGCGGGCCATTCGCAACATGGCTTCCTCAGTCACTTCTTGAATTGAACGGGCTAGATCCATCTCGCGCTGTGTTAGGCGACCTTCAGGCTTGCGCGGTGCTCCACCAAACAATTTATCAAACTTGCCGTTGGTCATTGTGAGGCCGTGTGCGAAGTTGAAGTACTTCATGTTTAGACGGAGAGAACCGTCTTCGCGCAGGTCAATAAGTTCATCAAGGATCTGCCCTACATACCGCGGCTCACCGTAGGGCGCAAGTCCCATGACCTTATATTCGCCGGAATTGACTTTGAAACCAGTGTAGTAGGTGAAGGCCGAGTAGAGGAGCCCCAGCGAGTGCGGAAAATGCAACTCCTTAAGCAGATGCAGTTCATTGCCCCGTCCGTAGCCGTAGGAAGATGTCGCCCATTCTCCTACACCATCCATGGTTAGGACAGCGGCAGACTCGAAAGGCGAAGGGAAAAATGCCGAAGCAGCGTGAGACTCATGATGCTCCGTAAAGAGAACCTTGCCTTCATAGTTCGCACTCCTTGCGATCTGTTCGCGAATCCAAAGCTTTTCGCGCAGCCACAAAGGCATGGCCATTAGAAAAGATCGAATTCCTCTTGGTGCATAGTCGATGTATGTTTCCAGTAGCCGTTCAAACTTAAGTAACGGCTTATCATAAAAAGCGACAAGGTCGACTTCCTCAGGGGAGATCCGCGCCTCTCGCAAACAATATTCAACCGCGGAAGCAGGGAAGCGGTGCTCATGTTTCTTGCGCGTAAAGCGTTCCTCTTGAGCGGCCGCAACAATGTCCCCGTCCTTGATCAGACAAGCTGCCGAGTCATGGTAATACGCTGAAATCCCCAGGATATACATAGTCAGAAAATCCTGACTCAACGCAAAATCATACTATCACCGAGGCGATTGCCTCTTGCCGGAACTCAGCCGAAGAAAGTGACGCATCGACCACTCCTCGGCAGAGAACCAAGGCGAGTTTAATTCCTGTCCTCCGAAAGCGCCGGCAGAAGAAAGCATAAAAAGCTGCTGCGCTTCTGGGCGCGGCAGCTTCTAAATGAAGGCCATTACAACACAGCTTCATGTGAGCACATAATCACACAAGCTGGCCGTTAAAGACTAGTCGACCTGCGCTGCTAGTTCTTTCTCGTTGCGATCAACCAAGGTTCTCACGCGCTCGCGCAGGGCACTTTCAAAGCGTCGAGCTTCTTCCACTTCCGAGAAAGAAAGGGCGCGCAGCTCCTGCTCAATGCGTCGGCGATAGTCTGACACCAACGAATCGGAAACACCTAACACGGCCGCAACTTCAAGCTGCGTAGACTGCTCGGGACTGAGATAGCAATGCCACAGAACGCCGAGGATACGATTGTACTGCTTGATCTTCCCGCGCACCGTTTCGTGCAAGTTCTTCAGGAATTGGTCCACAAACCCCGCGGCTGCGTTCTCCGACTCGCGGCGTAGTAGTCCCTGTTCCGCATTTTCTCGCTTATCAACAGGTTCGAAATGATTCTCGTTGTCGTTGTCGTCGCCGTCGAGCGGGACGAGATAAATGTCCATGACCGGCAGTCGCGACATCACCAGGCTGCGCAGCGTGCGGACGTCCGCCGGAGAGTCCATGGCGTCCAACACCGAAACGATTAGATCCTCCAAGTCCGAATTACTAATTACAACCTGAGAATCGCCGGTGCAGCCAACCATGCGGGTGTCCCGCGCTCGCACGGAAACCATGTGAGCTCGCTGCTCAAGGTCATGCGAATCCCGGCGACGTTTTCCGTCGGGCCACTCGCTTAGGCCGTAAACCCGATCCGCCAGCCGTCGATGCGGTTCATCATTCATGCCGCTTGAATCAAAGCGGCGAAAATTAGAACTGGATTGAATAAGAGTGGAAATTCGACGGGCCAGACGGTAGCTTTCCGGATGGCGCTTTCGGAGTTCCGCCGTCAACAGGTTGGTGAGTTCAATCTGGCTAATTTCACACTCAATCTCGTAATCCGTCATCTCCGTTTCAAGGTAGTGTTCAAATCGGTTCTTACTTAAGAGCTGGACAAAAAGCTCTTGGGTCAAATCCGTGTATGCGGTGGTGGCGCCTTCCTCCACCAGGAGTCCTGCGCTACGCGAAGCCCTGACCAGGGGGTGGTGGGAGACAATGCGGTGGAGCTCAGTCCAGAGGCGCCCTACGTCTGAGGAACGAAGGCTTTCAACCCACTTGCCACTCTTCGCCTGTCGTTCCGAAGTACGCCGCGTCTGTGGCCTTGTCGGCTGGTTTTTACTTGCGCTGGGTTCGAGTTCTTTTTCGATTTGGTGACTTATGGATTTCACTGGATTATCCGTTGTGGCCCAGATGTTTTATCGGTTTCCTACTTCAAAGGGAGGCAAGTCTTAGTTGTTTTTGGCAGGTCGTTTTACTGAACTGAACGGTTAACGCCCTGGTGATCTTTCAAAGCAAGTGATAGAAGTCGCATTGCGGATTGCGGGTTTGGTGAAGTTGCATGTCCTAGGAGGACTGAGAGCCAGGATGCAGATGTCCACGGCTTAAGCTCAGATTGCTGCCGCTAGGGAAAACTGACCCGTTTAAGGGTGTCAATTGGTATGATGGCCCTTATGCGAGCCGATAATCAAAGTGAAGTTCTTCCTGGATAGAAAGGGTCAAAGAGCCGGCGCCCTCTGACTTAACGGGGGGTATCTTAGCAAGATTTTAAATAATGGGCAACATGTTTTTACACCCGCCCAAAAGCCTTGATAACATTGAGGAAATAGTTCGGGCGGGTAGTGAAAATCTCTGGAAATAGTTGAGAATTAGGTCTTTCCAGCTGTTGAATAGGTAAGCTTCTTGACCGTTAGGCGAACCGCCAAATGCCCCTGGCTCTTCATGACCTAGCCGCTTCTTTGGAGTATCGAAGTCCGAATTTGAGCAGCACCAGGGTTCGAATGAAAGCCTCAAGCGTAAACTCGTTTACTAAGACGATCGCTTGCCCTTCGTCTAACATACTACTTTCGTTGCATTTCCAGGCCCTCTCGCCTGAAATCATGGCCCTGCTCAGACACCATCTGGCTGCCTGTGACTTTTGCTGTGCCGAGATCCCGCTGTTGGCTCACTATCAAAAGCCGGTCAAGGGAGAAGGCAAGCCGCCCGACATACCCATCAATCTGCGGATTCTGGCCGAATCGTTGCTAGGGAAGAGCGGGTCAAAGCGAAAGAAGAGCGTGAAGTTTGGTCTTTCATTAACCGAGGCTTGAGGTAGTTTAGCGCTTTACTGAAGGTTCAGGTTTGGAAATCCCGTTTGCTTGCGGCAGATCAATTTCAAAAGTGCTTCCCTGCCCTAACTCCGAACTAACCTTAACCTCCCCGCCATGAGCCCGGGCCAAGTGTTTAACGATAGCCAGGCCTAACCCAGTTCCACCCATCTCTCTGGAGCGGGCCCGATCCACCCGGTAGAAGCGTTCGAACAGGCGTTCGAGATGCTGCGCCGGAATCCCCTCCCCGGTGTCTTTCACAAGAATGCGAGTGCGAGTACCCGCTTCGCAGCCTATTGCGACCATTCCTCCATCGCGGTTGAACTTGATCGCGTTATCCACAAGGTTGGTGAGCATCTGTTCAAGGCGCCGGGAGTCAACGAAGACAAGGGTGTCGGGCTGGACGTGGTTGCTTACGGTAATGCCGCGCGAAGACGCTTTCGATGCAAGAGACGTGATCACATCATTTACTAGCGGTCTGAGCTCTATTTCTTCCGCCTTAACACCCACATTGCCGGCTTCAATTGCACTCAATTCGAGGATATCGTCGATAAGGTTCTGCATACGAGCGGCATTCTTGCGAATTATCTCAAGGAATCGTTCGCTGTTTTCACGGTCATCTAGCGCCCCTGCCTCAAGTGTTTCTACAAACGCCACGATTGCAGTTAGTGGGGTCCTTAGTTCGTGAGAGACATTCGAAAGAAACTCTTGCCTCACACGCTCGAGTTTTTCGAGTTGTGTTATGTCGAAAAAGACGCCAATCGCTCCTGCGGTGGTAATGCCATCGCTGCTCCCTAATGGCACCACTCTTAGATCAAAAACGCGGCGCCCGGGGTCGTGGGTTTCGATTTCGACGCCCGACCGTTCATTTCCTTTAAGCGCATCGTTAAAGGCACTGTAGATTGCCGGGTTTCGCGTTAATTCCGTCAAACGCTGAGACTCAAGTCTGCCAGTCGCCAAATTAAAGAGCCGGTGCGCGGCAGGGTTTGAAGCAACTACGCGCATGTCGTTGTCGACGACAAGCAACCCCTCGCGCATTTCGTCTAGGGTGGCCTCGAAGAGCTTACCCAGCGCGAAGATCTCGGTTGAACGAGAGTCTGAAGAGCCTGGTACATTCTGGGTGGGTAGCGAGGACTTGTGCGGTTGGTTGGCATGGCGGCCCTTGAGCAGGAAGTATCCCGCTAGAAACCCAAGCGTGGCTGCCGCAAACGCAGTGAAGCTAAACGAAAGAGTGAGGAGAAGAATCCCGACAAGTGCGGCACATAGGGCAAGCAAAAAGCTGTGGTGCCTGAACAATTAGCTACCTTCGTCGTCAATTGCCTTCCGGCTTCTCTGAGCACCCGGTAAAGCGGTAACCGACTCCGACGACCGTCTCTATGCAATTGCCGCACTCTTCTAGCTTCTGGCGCAAACGTCTAATGTGTACATCCAGCGTGCGGGCGTCGCCATAATAACTGTAGCCCCACACGTTATCCAGAAGCTGCTGCCGCGTTACCACTCGGTCTGCGCTCTTAGCCAATACCGAGAGCAGGCTAAATTCCTTGTTAGTTAGTTTGATTTTGCGACCATCGCAAACGACACGAATGTCGGCGAAGTCGATCATCAGATGGTCGTCTTCATAAGTTTTCGTGGCGCCTTCATCCATGCGGCGCAAGACCGCGCGCACGCGCGCCAGGAGTTCTCTGACTGAGAAGGGCTTGGTGATATAGTCGTCGGCGCCAAGGTCCAAACCAGCAACCCGATCAGATTCTGAACCTTTGGCGGTTAAGATAATAATAGGCGTGCGTCGGGTTAAGGGTTCCCTGCGAAATCGCCGGCAGAGCTCGGTTCCGCTCATGCCCGGCAGCATCAGGTCGAGCAGGATCAGCATCGGCGGATTGCGCTCGTTAAGAGCCTCGATTAAGCCCTGCTCGCCGGTGGCGGCAAGCACGGTTAGAAGTCCTTCTCGCTCGAGGTTGTATTTCAGACTCTCCGAGATATCTGGGTCGTCTTCGATGATCAAAACAGGTCGCGCCATTAGGCCTCAATGCTGTGTTTGATAAAAGCCGCTTCGGCCATGTAGACGGTCAACTCGCAGATATCGGTAACATAATCACCAATGCGCTCCAGGTGCTTGGCCACGAAGATCAGCCGCGCGTCGCGACTGGCCGTGGAAGGCTCCGATACCATTCTCTCGATTAAGTTATGAAATACTCGATTGTAAAGCTCGTTAATATCGATATCTCGCTTGATAACCTCTCGCGCCGCCAGGGCGTCGTTAGACGTGAAAGCGTCTAGCGCAGCGCGCAACATGGCAGAAGCCTGTTCGGCCATTTGGCGGAGTTCGATATTCTGTTTCAGCTCCGGCTCATTATTTAGATCGATGGCCGCCCGAGCGATGTTACAGGCGTGATCAGCGATTCGTTCCAGAACCGGGGCCATTTTGGCCACCGAAATCACAAAGCGCAGGTCCCGGGCGGCAGGCTGCTTGAGGGCGATGATATCTATGCATTGCCGATCGATTTCTACTTCAATCCGGTCGATCGCGTCGTCGTGATTCAACACACCGCGCGCGAGATCACTGTCTCGCTCCATTAGCGAGTGCATAGCCTTCTGAAGGGCTGCTTCGGCTTCGCCGCCCAGTAACAACACGCGATCCCGTAGCGAATTCAGTTCGTCGTCAAGGTGTCTGTGGTGTTCCATACGTCATTTCCGATTTCCAATTGCCGATTGCCAATTGGCGATTGGTGGCTCGATTGTGATTCCTATTTAACTAGAAAGGCCCTCAAGTCATATCCGGTTGCAGCAATTAATCGCCAAATCGGCAATTGGCAATTGGCAATCGAACATCTCATTCACCCAAACCTCCCGGTAATGTAGTCCTCAGTTAACTTCTCGTCGGGGTTGGTAAACATCTTCTCGGTCGAGTTCACTTCGATAAGCTTACCCAGCAGGAAGAACGCTGTTATATCGGAAACGCGTGCCGCCTGCTGCATGTTGTGGGTAACGATCACTATCGTATACTGCTTCTTCAGTTCAACAATCAGCTCCTCAATTTTCGACGTGGCCATTGGATCTAAGGCCGATGCCGGTTCATCCATTAAAACGACACTGGGACGAATGGCGAGGGCCCGAGCGATACATAGTCGCTGCTGTTGACCGCCGGACAAACTGAGGGCCGATTGTTTCAAGCGGTCTTTGACCTCTTCCCAAAGCGCGGCGTCTCTAAGCGCTTGTTCCACGCAATCCTCCAGTTCACTTTTGCTCGAGGTCAACCGATTGATCCTTAGGCCGTAGGCTACGTTGTCGAATATTGACTTGGGAAATGGGTTCGACTTCTGAAAGACCATTCCCACTTTTCGCCGCAGTTCCACAACATCTGTTTCTGGCGCGTAAATGTCGCGGCCGTCAATCAAGACCTCCCCAGCGACTCGCGTTATTGGAATGATGTCGTTCATGCGATTAAACGTACGCAAAAACGTCGACTTGCCGCAGCCCGAAGGACCGATAAAAGCTGTGACGATCCGTTCTGGGATGTCCAGGGAGATGTCGAAGAGAGCTTGCACGCGACCGTAATGGAACTCGAGATGCCGCACACATATCTTAGCTGAGAGACTGGCCACGCCGACTCTCTGGTCCGCCTGCACAACCGCTGCATTCGGAACCGCCTGTTTTGAAACCTGTGCTGACATGGAGTTCAGTTTAACCAAAATGCCCCGTGATGTATTCTTCGGTTAGCTTAATAGCTGGATTTTCAAACATTTCCTTGGTGGGGGCCACTTCGATGAGCTCGCCCAAATACATGAAAGCTGTGTAATCAGAGACCCGCGCTGCCTGTTGCATGTTATGAGTCACGATGACGACCGTAATGTCCCGCTTCAAATCGAAAATAAGGTCTTCTATCTTGGAGGTGGCTATTGGATCGAGCGCGGAAGTTGGCTCGTCGAAAAGCAGCATTTCGGGCTCGGTCGCCAGCGCGCGGGCAATACAAAGGCGCTGCTGCTGGCCACCTGAAAGAGTGTAAGCAGATGCGCGCAACCGATCCTTAACTTCGTCCCAGAGGGCTGCAGAACGAAGGGATTGTTCAACGTGGTCCTTGAGTTCCTGACCGTTGATGCCTCGCAAGCGAAGCCCGAACGCCACATTTTCAAAGACTGACTTCGGAAAGGCGTTAGGTTTCTGGAACACCATGCTCATGCGCATACGCATTTCCAGCGGATCCGTTTCCGGCCCGATCAAGTTGATACCGCTTGGTTGCAGAATGATCTTTCCCTCGTAACGTGTTTCCGGGTAGAGATCATGAATCCGATTGAAACAGCGCAGCAGCGTAGACTTTCCGCAACCAGAAGGGCCAATGATGGCGGTAACCTGATTGGCGCCAAAGACCATATTGATATTCTTGAGGGCCTGCAGTTTCCCGTAAAAGAAGTTCAAGCCTTCGACCTCGGCTTTGATCTTCCGCGGAGCGGCAGCTTGGCTCTCGGCCGATTCCAAGGCGTCCTGGCTAACCCGAGGGCGAGCAAATTCATCTCTCATCGTCATTTGCGTCAGACGGCCAATCGCCATTGCCAGGGTTAAATTCATTCCGGAATTGCTTCACCACTTGATTCGCTTGCGCACGCGATAGCGAATCAGAATCGCCACAGCATTGAGCGCCAAAGTTACTACGATTAGCACCAATCCGGCCCCGGCCGCGTTCACGACGAAGTCTTGATCGGGGCGCGAAACCCAATTGAACATTTGTATAGGCAACACCGAAAACGGTGACCACAGCCAGTCAAATGAGACAAAAGGGGGCTGCGATTTGAAAGGCGGAGGAGGCAGAAAAGCGATGAAGGTAAGAGCTCCGATGGTAATAAGCGGAGCGGTCTCACCGATGGCCCGAGACAGAGCGATGATAATGCCGGTCATCGTTCCGCCCAAAGAATAGGGCAGGAGGTGATGTCTTACGACTTGCCACTTTGTCGAGCCGAGCGCGTACGCCGCTTCGCGTATACCCTGGGGAATAGTTCGCAATGCTTCGCGCGTGGCCACTATTACAATGGGCAGAATCAGGAAGGCGAGCGTCAACCCCCCGGTCAGGACACTCTGGCCCAGCCTAAATTGATAAACGAGAAGACCCAGCGCCATCAATCCGTAAATTATCGATGGTACCCCGGCGAGGTTGGCAATGTTTATCTCAATGATATTCGTCAGCCAGTTCTTGCGCGCATACTCTTCCAGATAAATTCCCGCGGCGACCCCGAGCGGGACCGCTGCAAATGCTGTGACCACCATGATGAGCAGCGTTCCGACCCATGAGGACAGGATTCCTGCGCGTTCGGCAAAGCGCGAGGGGAACGATGTGAGAAACGTCCAGTTAAGCCGCGTCAACCCGTCCATCAGGAGATCGGCGAGGAGCGCTCCCAGAGTCAAAATGCCCACCAGTGTGCAGACTATTCCAACGATGTTGAAGACAAAATCCTGCCGCTTGCGTTTCGCGATGATGCGCGTGAAGTCGCTCATTCAGTAGACCTCTCTGAACCGCTTGCGCAGAATGTAGCCCAGGATGTTGAAAATGAGCGTCATGATGAAAAGAGTCATGCCCGCGGCGAAGATTGATTGATATCCGACGCTTCCGTGCGGCAGGTCACCGAGGCTAACCTGGACGATGAAAGCTGTTATTGTTGCGGCCGGCTCGCGTGGGTCGAACGTTAGATTTGGCTGCATCCCGGCCGCGATGGCCACAATCATCGTCTCACCGATGGCGCGAGAAATCGCGAGGTTGTAGGACGCAACAATCCCTGACAACGCCGCCGGATACACTACCTTCAACGCGGTGATGATACGGTTCGCACCCATGGCATAGGCGCCCTCACGAAGCGACATGGGAACCGCGCGCATTGCGTCTTCGCTTAGGGAACTGACGTAGGGAATGATCATGATTCCCATCACCACGCCGGCACTCAGCATGTTGAAAGTAGGCAAGCCCGGGAGGAGCTTTTGAAGCAGAGGCGACATGAACTGTAACGCGAAATAACCATAGACAACTGTCGGCACAGCGCTGAGCAGCTCGAGGGCCGGTTTGATGATTTCGCGAACCGACGGGGGAGCGAACTCGCTCAAGTAGATAGCGACGACTGTACCGATTGGCAGTGCTACCGCAAGCGCAACGCCAGTAGTTACGAGGGTCCCCGCCACAAGCGGCATGATACCGAAGCGAGGCGATGCAAAGAGTGGCGTCCAGAGGGTGCCAGTAAGGAACTCCTTGAGGGAAACGTTCGCAAAAAAGCTCGAGGACTCATAGAGGAGAGTGCCGACTATACCCGCCGTGATAGCAACCGACGAGAAGGCTGCCAAGAAGAGGAGAGCTTCAATAAAGCGCTCCTTAAAACGCGACAGACGTTTGGTGGCTAAAGGTCCGGCAGTAGGCTCAATTCCCATTTTCCATTTCTCATTTGACATTTCTCATTCGCCATTTATTGTCATTTGAATGAGCTTGCCGCTGGCTCGTCCGCAATAGAGTAAAGATACAATGAACCAATCAAAAGGTATGAGACCTGTCAAAAGGTCTATGACAACTGAGAAATGTCAAATGAGAAATGGAAAATGGAAGAGTCAAATTAATCTCTCAACTCATGTGCTAAAGCCGGTCCTCGTGATAAGCGTGCTTATGCCTTTGGCGGGCGCTTGAGGATCTCCTCCACCGGAAGCCCGACTTCGGGGACCCCACCAAAGCCTGTCCCCGTCTGCATGACGCGGACGCGCTCCATAGCCATCTGGTAAGCCGTGTCGGGAAGTGGCATGTATTTTACTTCGGCGGCAAGAGTGCGGACGTTCTTAAGGTAGAACTCCACAAACTCTTTCACCGCCGGCTTATCGAGCGACTTGCGACTGACGTAGATGAACAGGGGACGCGACAGCGGGTTATAGCTTCCAGCGAGAACGCTCTCTAGGCTGGGCATTACCGGGCCCTTGACCTTATTCTTTTCCCACTCAATTCCGACAGCCTTCATCCTGTTGCTGTGCGGCGAAAAATATGCGTAAGGGATATAGCCGAGAGCGTACTTGTTACCTTCAATCCCCTGCACCAGCACGTTGTCGTCTTCGCTTGCGGTGTAGTCACCCCGACTTGCCTTGGCCTTGCCCACAATCGCCTCGGTGAAGTAATCAAATGTGCCTGAGTCGGCTCCGGCGCCAAAGAGTGCGATCTTTTCATTGGGCCACTCGGGACGAACCTGGTTCCAATGAGTGATCTTGCCCTGCGC
>JBPCMM010000118.1:0-3589 GCA_051002255.1 Pyrinomonadaceae bacterium | reverse complement strand
TTCCCATCCATCCACACATCAACCAGCATAAGGTGGTTATCGGTACCGCCGGAGACCAAGCGAAGACCCTGCTCCTGCAGCTCGCTGGCGAGGATCTTCGCGTTTGCCAGAATCTGACGTTGATACTCTTTGAAGTCGTCGCGCAGTGCCTCACCAAACGCGACCGCCTTGGCGGCAATGATGTGAATCAATGGACCGCCCTGCACCCCTGGGAAAAGTTTCCGATCTATTTCCTTCGCATGTTCTTCCTTGCAAAGGATCAGCCCACCACGCGGGCCGCGCAGAGTCTTGTGTGTTGTCGTGGTCACATAATCGGCGTGCGGCACGGGCGAAGGATGCAGGCCTGCGACCACAGGTCCCGCGATGTGGGCGATATCAGCAAACACTCGCGCCCCGATTCCGCTTGCGATTTCACCGATGCGCTTGAAGTCGATTATTCGCGAGTAGGCCGAGGCGCCGCAAATAATGAGTTTTGGTTTGTGTTCTTCGGCGATGCGCTGCAACTCGTCGTAATCGATCTGTTCGGTCTCGCGCGAGACGCCGTAGTCGGCAACCTTGTAACTGATGCCCGAGAAGTTCATCGGATGGCCGTGGGTCAGGTGGCCGCCGTGCGAAAGGTTCATGCCCAGAATCTGATCCCCATACTGGATCGCCGCCAGATAGACGGCCATGTTTGCCTGTGCGCCACTGTGAGGTTGCACGTTAGCGTGATCAGCGCCGAAAAGCTCTTTCGCCCGATCGATTGCTGCTTGCTCTACGACATCACTCCATTCGCAGCCACCGTAATAACGTTTCTTCGGATAACCCTCAGCATACTTGTTAGTGAAGACTGAACCCATTGCCTCGAGTACCGCTTCGCTCACGAAATTCTCGGAAGCAATCAGTTCGAGGCCGTTCGCCTGTCGGGCGACTTCGTTATCGATGGCCTCTGAGATCAAGGGGTCAACAACTGAGAGTGAAGCGTTTTTGAGATCGGTCATTCGGTTCACCTTTCGACAGCCACGAGAACAACTCAGGTAGGAAAGTCTCGCAGTTAGGAAGGGCGGTTTACCCCGCGCCTTGAATGCCGCTCACTCGAGGCGGGGGTAAACCGCCCTTCCTAACCTCGAGATTCTCATTCTTGAAGCTCTCCGTGTCTGTACCTTTTGTAGCTAATTCCGGGAATTTGATGGTACATCACGCTCCGAGTGCTCGCAATGCCAGACAATATTTGGAGTGCGCCGGGAGAGCGTAGCGGCGGCGGCGCTTTGGATTCGCTTGCTACTCGGTTGTATCGAAAGCGGTGTCGCGCCCGGCTTGCCACCACAGTCCAAACGGTTGGCGCCGGCATCGGTCGCTACTGCTGTGGCATGTGTATCTTGCGTGTGATCCACGGGCTTGGCACCCGTGCCACGCAATAATCAGCTACAATTTCTTTTATGGGAAGATACCTTGATGTAACAACCTGGGCGCGTCGTGATCTCTTTGAGTTCTTCGGCGGCTATACCAATCCATACTTCAATATTTGTACCCGCCTCGATGTCACCAGGTTGCTGGAGATCCTGCGCGCACGTCCCGAAACGAGCGTTTCTTTAACCTATCATTACTTCGCCCTACGGGCCGCAAACGAGATCGAACCATTCCGCTATCGACTGAAGGATGGCAAGGTGTTTGTTCATGATGTGGTTCACGGTGGAACAATCGTGTTGCTGCCAAACCAGAGCTTTAACTTTGCGTATTTCGACTATGAGGAAGACTTCGCGAAGTTCATCGTTGAGGCTGAGCGCGCTACCAAGGCGGCACAGCGTAGTGACGCTACATTCAGCCCGAGCCCAAGTGAGGATCGGATCCACTTCTCGGTGTTGCCCTGGGTGTCATTCACCAGCTTTGCGCACGCTCGAAACACAGGGCGGGCGGACTCCGTACCGAAGATTGCTTTTGGAAAATTCTCCAGAGAAAATGACCGGATTCTGTTACCAATTTCTGTAGAGGTGCACCATGCACTGATGGATGGACTGCATGTTGGACGATTCCTGACGCGGTTGGAAGAAGTGCTGGCAAAACCGGAGAGCTACCTGGTGAGATTGTAGGGGTGTCCCTCCGAGGGCTTCCCATGCAATCCGCAGATTACACAGATTACACAGAAACAATTAGGCAGTAATGCGACGAAGTCCAAAAGCCCTTTGTAGCAGTCTGTTTGTTCTAATCTGTGTCACCTGCGTAATCTGCGGATAGCATTGCGTCCCCGCGGAGGACACCCCTACAATTATCGACGGTTGCTTTAACCTTTTTGCTAAGCGAGAATGGCAAAGTTCATTAAACATAAACATCGACTACAAAGTAGAAAACAATTCAATGCGCTGGTCACAGTATTTTGTTCCCACCCTCCGCGAGGATCCGGCGGACGCCGAGGTCGTATCTCATAAGCTTCTGCTGCGTGCGGGCGTCATTCGCCAACTGTCCGCCGGCATCTACTCTTATCTGCCCATTGGCCAGCGGGTGGCTCAGAAGATCATGCAGATCCTCCGCGAGGAAATGAATAGCATCGGTGGCCAGGAGTTTTACCTGCCCGCACTTCACCCGGCAGAGGTGTGGAAGGAATCTGGGCGTTGGGACGCCATTGGCGACGACATGTTCCGGCTGAGGGATCGGAAGGGCGCCGATATGTGTCTGGGTATGACTCACGAAGAGATCTTTGCCACGATAGCTCGCAACGAGATCCGCTCTTACAAACAACTGCCGCAGGTTTGGTATCAAATCCAGATCAAGTTTCGCGACGAGGCGCGACCTAAGTCGGGTCTCATGCGGTTGCGAACCTTCATCATGAAGGATGCCTACTCTTTCGATGTTGATGAGGCCGGGCTCGACCGGTCGTTTGAAGATCAACGGGAGGCTTATAAACGCATCTTCACTCGCGCTGGGATCAAGTTCACCATTGTCGAAGCATCATCGGGAGCGATGGGTGGTTCGGCATCCAACGAGTTTGTCGCCAGGACCGACGCCGGAGAAGACCTGATCGCCACTTGTGGAAATTGCGGTTACGCCGCAAACCTGGAAAAGGCAACTTCGCGGCTGCCGGAAATGAAAGACGGCATTGGGCTTGAGTTCCCGGCTGAATTTCCCACGCCGGGCGTGCGAACAATCGATGACTTAACAAAGTTTCTCGGAGGTGCATCCGCGGAGGCGCAGATCAAGACTCTAGTTTACAGTTCGGTCAATAACGCCGATTCCTCAAGACCTCTCTTCAGTGGCGACGTATCAAAAGAGCAATTTGATGACGCACCTAAGTATTACCTTGTGCTTCTTAGGGGAGATCACCAACTACATGAGACGAAATTGGCCGATGCGCTGGCGGCCAGCTACCTTCGAGCGGCAACAGCCAAGGAGATTAACGCACTATTGGGCGCTAATCCTGGAAGCTTGGGAGCTGTGGGCGCAAAGAAGAGAGCTGCGGAGCGAATTCCAGAGGCGACTGTTCATATTATTGCCGACGTGTCACTGAAGGGCCGTCACAACATGACTACGGGCGCTAATACCGACGACTATCATATTCGCGGCGTTGATATTGAACGAGATATTCGTATTGACCAGTGGGCAGATTTGAGAACAG
>JBPCMM010000117.1:0-6908 GCA_051002255.1 Pyrinomonadaceae bacterium | reverse complement strand
AAGAATCAGCGCAGCATCACTGTTACTCCCAAGGCGGCTAGCCCGACCATAGGTCCATCGGGAACGGGTCCGCAAACAGGGCGCCGAGTGATTATTCCGCGCATCAACCTGCCGATAATCCCGCCGATCAACATAATGATTCCAGGCATTAATCTTCCTACGATCCCAGAGATCCACGTCAATATCGAGGGATTGCCGAAAGGGCGAGTTAAGAAAGTCTCGCGACCGATCTGAGTCAAGGCTCTGTCAGAACCGCGAGCGGCAGCGACCGGGTTGTTCGCTCCATGTTGAGACCAGGTCGCTACCGCTTCCCGTTCTGACAAGCAACTAGGGCTGGCTCAGCTTCTTCTTACCTTCGACCGCGTCGTTGTAAGTGGTTCCACGCGCATCGCAAATCTTGATCGCCTCGTCGAACTCTTTAGCGGCCTCACCCGTGTTGTCCATAAAAGAATGGATTCGGCCCATCGCTTCGTGAGCCCGGCAGAGGAGTGGACGGTCCGTGTCTGCCGAGGCAGCCTGCACCGCTAAACGATAGTTACCCAGCGCCCGATTCAGGCGCTCTGCCTGAACGTTCTCGTCCGTCGCATCGACCGCGGCCAGACTGGCCGTTTGGGCCAGGGCGAAAAAGATGCGCGGCTCGCGGGGATAGTCCGTCAACAACTCTTTCAGACGCGTCTCCGCATTGGGGTAGTCCTTCAGTCGAAGAATATCCTCAATCTCCGAAAGCTTTTTGACGAGCGACGCGGCTCTCGCGGCCCCCGCCTCGGAATACGCCACCGGAGCTTCCGCCTCTGCTTTTCTGGCTGCGAGCCGCGCTTCTCGGGCCGCCCGCGCGCGCTGACGAGCCTCGGCATTCTCGGTGAGGCGCCGGCTCTCGCGAACCGGATCGAAAGACGAGATCATGTCCACGAAGAAGTTGGCCATATCAAATCCGGTGCTTTCGATACCCTTCAACTGATCGGCAAAAAAGAAAGCCAGCAGTGCACCATGCTCATAGTCGTCAGCGAGCTTGGCCACGGCGTCGTCCTGAATTGCGCTCATCGCAGCCCGAGTTTCCTGGGCTATCGCCTTGCGCGACGTATCGTCCCGGGCTCCGTCAATTTTGCCCCGAGCTTCGCGCGAGAGGGCTTCAAGCCTTCTCGATTCCTCGAACCGCGCGTCAGCTGCAGCGACCAGCGATCGCGAGACTACGATAAATACGTCTGGTGTGACTGTGGCGCCTGCCTTCTGGCGCTCGCTGATAATCTGTTTGACTTGATCTCGCCGGCCGGCGATCGCCTGGTTGAATCGCAACATCAGCGGGTCAATTACATACTGAAGATATGCGCGTCTCAATTCTGAGGAGACCGGATCCGTTCCTTCGGGAACGATTGCGTAATACTCATCGCCAATCACGCGGAAGTTAATCGCTCCCGGCGCTGCCAGGAGGTCCGGCACGATAAAAAATCGGCGCACATGCTCACGCATGGTGTAGGTTCTGGCACTGTTCTTCTTCTTTCCGCTCGCCGGGGCTTTCACGAGTACGCGCTCGGACGAAGTCGTGATCGGCCGGGTGTGCAGATAGGTGAGCACCGAGCGAATCAATTCCGCAGCCGGTGGTCGCAGCCGATCACCTTCGGCTTGGTAGGCGCGCGTGTAAGAAACGAGTCGTTCATCTATTCCCGAGCGGCGATAAAACTCCCGCACGAGCGTCGCGAAGTCGAGCACCTCCAATATCCCGGCCGGAAGCTCATCGGATCTTTCGGGTGGATCAAGCGTGGGCGGTGGACCGAGGGTTAGCGCGAGGGAAACATAACGTGCCGCCTGGTCGGCGGCGGTGGCGGGCGCAGGCAGTTTGGTGCGTTCATAAAAAGCGCGCAGCCGGCTGCGAAGATCCGGATCCAGAATCGCCAGTTCCTTTCTTACCTGACTGCGGAAAGCTGACGGCTGTCGGCCGTTCGCCACCGCATCGAAGCCGGCTGCCTCGAGGGCAGCCATCATGATGATCAACCTCGGGTCAGTCTGAAACTCCACACCAAACTCGGCCAGATCGAAGCCTGCGGCTGGTCGTTTCTGAAGTTGTACACCAGAGGGACGGGAAGCGGGAGTGGGAGTTGGTTTGGCCTGCGAATAGGCGACACCGCGCGCCCATGACAATGTGGAAACAGCGATAACGACAGTTAGGATTAAGGGTAAATATTTCTTCATATAATCAAGCAATTTCAAAACGATCATTATTGTCAGAACCGCGAGCGCCCTTTCATATACAGAGTAGCGACCGGGTTGATGCTGGGAAAACAATAGGGAGGACTTAGAGATGCGATTGCCGACCTCACAGATGCCATGGACACTCCCAAACCCGCCGTGCTAAGTCGACTCTTGCCTTCGCTTACGATGCTTGCGCAACAACCACAATGTTAATGGATATGCCAGAAGGGAACAAATCACCGAAAGCAGGGTGGCGCCCAGAGCAAAGGGCTCAATTACGTACCAACTCTGGACGAACATTTGGTGATAATAGTCGCTGCTAAATAGGCGTGGATTCTTTATTAACTCGATACCCTCGGCCGGGATGTTCAGAGGGCGCCCGAGCACCAAGGCTCCGAGCGCGTATGACGTCACAATGATCGGCACTAGGGTCAGGAACGGGTTATTGAGAAAAGTTCCCGTGTAGATGGCGATCTTATTGAAGCGGAACAGGAACGCGACCAGGGTAGCCGCAATCGTGTGCAGCCCAAGGAAAGGGGAGAATGCGATGAAAACGCCGATTGAAAAAGCAAGCGCCGTCCGCTCTGGTGGATCATCAATAGCGAGCAGACGGCGAAACGTGGCGCGAAACATAAAAAGTCTCGAGTTCCGAGTTTAGAGTTTCGAGTTGGAACAGACAAACCCGAAACTCGGAACGCGAAACCCGGAACTCTTATTTAAAGCTATTCAAAGCCTCAGCTTCGTTGTCGTAGGCGTCGAATACGGTCAGGAGTTTGGTGATCACAAGGAGATCCTGGATCTTATCGGTAAGGTTCAATAACTTAACCTGGCCACCCTGGCGGGTGACTGTGGTGTAGTTCGCGATCAGTTCGCCGATGCCGCTCGAATCCATGTACTTAACGCCCCCAAGATTGAGCAAAATCTTTTTCTTGCCCTCATCGGCCAGCCGGCGCGTCGTATCGCGCAAAGCTATACTGCCCTCACCCATTCTAACGGGCCCGTTCAGATCGAGGATGGTAACGTCACCTGCTTGTCGTTCCTTCAGCTCAAGCTCTGCCATGACTCAAATCTCCAATAACCGCCAATTAATTCTTGAAACCGGGATCTTCAAATCTCGACGCCGCATTATTTGAAACCGTTGAGGGCTTCGGACTCGCTCTCGTATACGTCAAAGACAGTGAGTAGTTTCGTAATAGTCAGCAGGTCCTGGAGTTTCTGAGTGAGGTTGAGCAGCTTCAATTGGCCACCATCTTTTTCGATGGCCGTGTAGCTGGAAACCAGTTCTCCTATACCACTCGAATCGATGTAACCCACGCCTGCGAGGTTCAACAAGATCTTTTTCTTGCCTTCCTCGAGCATGCGACGTATGGCCGTTCGCAGAGCCACGCTGCCTTCGCCGATAGTTATCTTGCCCTTCATATCAAGCACGGTCACATCTCCGGCTTGACGTTCTTGAATATTCAACTCAGCCATGTTACGGGATCTCCTTTATCGGTTAGCTCGTCTCTTGATCATGCGCACCGTGGTGCCACCTTCGGGGGAAATCGACCAATCGACTTCGTCAAAGAAGTTCCGTATAAAAAAGATACCGCGCCCGGAACTCTTTAGGATGTTTTCTTCTTTGGTCGGATCTGAAATGGTGTCTGGATCGAACCCCTGCCCCTGGTCGCGGACGCTGATTTCAAGAGAATCGGGGGAACTTTTTACATTGATCTCGACGAGTTTAGTTTCGTCGAGCTTGTTTCCGTGAATCACCGCGTTTGCCAGGGCCTCACGTACAGCCATATCGATCCCAAACGCGTCGTCCTCACTAATGCCGGACCGGGTCACGATTCCGGCCACTGCGGTGGCAGCTTCATCAATAGCCTCAACACGGCTGGGCAACGTGAGTTCTGTCGTCTCTACTGTCACTGGTGAGAGCATCGCCTGTCCAAGAGCCACTCGACGCTGACCCTGGTTGTGCTTTGGAACCACCAAAAGCTATCGGAAGTTCGAGGGTTTAACACGCTGGATACCCGGATGTCAAGAAAACGCTCGGAAAGATGGCATCCTAATCCGAGCGTCGGTTTGGTGGAACAAACGATCCACGGAACCACACGAAAGAACGCGAAAATGTTGTTAGTGATCTTTCGTGGTATGTCGTGGATCGTTTTCGATTTTCATGCTACTTGGTAGTGGAATTTAAATGCCATTCCCAAACCAACCCGTCAACAGGATGTGCGAGGGTACCCACACAGGTAAACTTGAGCTTCTTCAAAATGGCGGTTGAGGCATTCTCTTCGGGCAATGTTTGTGCCGCTACTATTATGGTGGGAGTTTTCTCTCCCAGGCTATGCGAATGAGTTCGGAGGCCATTTGTGTCGCTATACCTCGCGCCTCGTGTCCGGGAAATGTGAAGTACGCAATCTCAACCCTGTTAGTCTGGGGCGGTGACTTGAAACCACATGAACCTACGCAAGCACCGTTTTCAAATGCAAGATAGCCACCCCAAGGCGGCTCATACCCGACGGCCCTGTACAGCTGCGTAGTCGCCTCCACAACTTCGGTTGCCAAGGGCAGCGTGGACGACATTGGCTTCGCCAGCTCTCCGTTCTCTGTTATGGCGATAAGTTCCAATTCTATTTCCCCCATTGAATAACGCCACGCTTCAAAAGCGAGCTACAACATCTCCAAAGGCCGTTTTATATCACCGATGAATTAACCCAACAATGTCCCCAATAGACCAAAGGTTGCACCAACCTCGGCCGCAGTGCCCCCGGAAGTATTTGGTTAGTTAACGGTTTCGGTAATTAGCTCTTTAGCCTTCATGACCGAGGACTCACAGGGTAAGATTGGCGCGATGAAAATCACACCGGCTCGCCGGATAAACGGGCGAGTTCAACTCCCCGGCGACAAGTCGATCTCACATCGAGCAGCGATTATCGCCGCCCTGGCAAACGGCACCTCACGGATCACAAACTTTTCATCGAGCGAGGATTGTGCAGCCACACTTTCCTGTTTGCGCCAACTCGGAGTCTCAATTCAATCAGAAGGCAGTACCGTGATTGTCGAGGGCGCCGGTGAGGCGGGGCTGCGCGCGCCGAACGAAGCGCTCTACTGCGGCAACAGTGGCTCGACGATGCGTATGCTGGCGGGCGTACTCGCAGGGCAAGACTTCTCTTCGACTCTGACGGGAGATAGCTCCTTAAACTCGCGTCCGATGCAAAGGATCATCGAGCCTCTGCAGCTGATGGGCGCCGAGCTTGGATCGGAAAACGGGAAACCACCTCTCACGATTAAGGGCAGGAAGCCTCTGAAACCGATTCGCTACGAGTTGCCGGTTGCCAGCGCCCAGGTGAAGTCGTGTGTCCTCCTGGCAGGGCTAAACGCCGAAGGGCGCACCGAAGTAATTGAACGCGGAGGAGAAACGCGCGACCACACGGAACGAATGCTGAAATGGTTTGGCGTGCCGATCGAAAGAAGTATGGAGGGTGCGATTTCGATCGAGGGACCACGGAGTTTTGCCGCCCGAGACGTTCGCGTTCCCGGCGATATCTCATCCGCTGCCTTTCTGATCGCCGCCGCGGGCTTGCTGCCGGAATCGAACCTGGACGTCGAGGATGTTGGACTCAACCCGACGCGCACGATGTTTGTGTCAATGCTTCGATCGTTGGGTGTAATGATTGAAATTATTGATAGGCAGGAGGATGGTCACGAGCCCGCAGGTGGCGTTCGGGTGAAAGGAAAGCTCAGCGCCGAGTCGCCGTCTCCGGTGGATTCGACACTGGTGCGTGGTAATTTGATCGCCCAACTGATTGATGAATTGCCCCTCCTCGCCGTGGTGGGAACGCAGATCCCGGGAGGCGTTGAGATTCGCGATGCGGCCGAGCTAAGGCGCAAGGAAAGCGACCGCATCGCGTCTACGGTGAAGAACCTGCGGGCGATGGGGGCGGAAGTGGAAGAGTTTGAAGACGGGCTGGCAGTACACGGTCGCGCGCAATTGCGTGGGGCGATGCTCGACTCCTATGGCGACCATCGCATTGCCATGACTTTCGCGGTTGCCGCGCTCACCGCCGAGGGTGATTCAGAGATCGCGGGAGCGGAATGCGTGGGCGTCTCATTTCCTGATTTTTTCACAGTCCTGGAATCGCTCGTCGAAAGGTAGAAGCGTCAGCTACCGTTCCACCCAGATTGAGACGTGCGATGGATGAGGTCAGTACCACCACGCGGTAGCGGGTGGGTTAAGGATGCGTGATCTCGGACGGATGGACCCACCCGCTACCGCGTGGTGGTACTGACCTCATCCATAGCGCATCTGAATCAAAGCGGCAACGACCGTTTGGACAGTAGTGATGAGAAATTATGAGAAAGGACAGATAATGACAGATGAATAATTCGCTCATCGTCATCACCGGCTTCATGGGCGCAGGCAAAAGCACCGTCGCGCGGGCCCTCGCTCGCCGGCTCGATACACAAATGGTCGATTTGGACATTGAGATCCTTAAACAAGAAAAACGCTCAGCAAGGCAGATTATTGAAGAAGACGGCGAGCCCTCGTTTCGTGAGATCGAAACCCGGGTGCTGCGTGAGGTGCTCCCAACCAATGTGGCCGGAGTTATTGCACTTGGGGGCGGCGCCTGGACCCTGCCCAGAAATCGCGATCTGATCACTTCGGCAGGCGGCATTAGCGTCTGGCTTGACGCCCCATTTAATCTCTGTTGGCAGAGGATCGTGGCGAGCAT
>JBPCMM010000116.1:0-5591 GCA_051002255.1 Pyrinomonadaceae bacterium | reverse complement strand
TAGACCGGCGCGCTGGTAACGCCTAACCGAATGTCATGGAGGATGTAGCCTCCATGGGCCGCCGCTGTAACTAGAAATTCCCGACCATCTGGAAGTTTGTATATGCCGTGTTCGTTGAGTTCCATGGTTGCCCTCCCTAGTGTCTGGATGCTTTCTACTGAATAAGGATTGATGCGAGCGGTAATCGCTCTCCCGGCAATAGTCGGTCGAGCAGAGCATCAAGCAAGTCAAATTCAATCGGATTCTCAAAAGGTAACGTGAGTCTTCATCGCTGTCGGCGACCAGGATTGTCGGATTCGGCTCATCCATCATGCCCTTCCCTTCGAATGCATTGCAGGAGCATCGTGCATCCGCTATAGCGAATCGAGAGTCCATACTCTTAAACATGATTGCCGAAATATATTAAGCCTCGATTAAGGACAGGTGAAAACATTCCTAAATGTGAAGGACAACTACTGCTGACAAAAGAACAGGAGCTGTAAAAAAGCCCCGGCAGGTCGGCAAACCACCGGGGCTGAAAGTAAAGGAGCATTTTGGGACCGCAACACACCCGAGTTGCTGGAATCCTTCCGGGCGTGTCAGGTGTCGGTGGTGGGAATACCCGATACCGGTTAATCTCCTCTCCGTTTCAAACTGCCGCGCTCACTCCCCCAGAATCAGCGCCGCAAGCTCAGGAGATTCGATTTTACGAAACCTCTACGTGTCGCTTACGGGAACGACCAGTAACGAGTACCTGAGGGAGATTGTGGGCCAACGATGCTAATTGGCCGTTACTGTCAACTTAAATCTTGATTAAGAAAGGGCTTGGAGACCAGGACTCAGGATACAGATCTTGCAGCTCTACACAGGTGTTTCCCCACGTCCCTACATTTTCCATATGTCATTTGACATTTTTCAATGGTCATTCTTCTGATCTCATTCGTGGTGCTTCGTGTTACTGCGTGGATCGTTGCTTGGCCGAGAGATGAGAACAATCCACGAAATTACACGAACTGACACGAACAAGAATCAACAATGACAAGTGAGGTCGCCGAAGCCATCCTTGCTGAGCTGCAAATTACCCCAGGCCCGCCTGTCTCCTTGCTACTAACTCCAGACTCCAGACTCCTTACTTCAGAACCTGATGACCGTATCGAATTGCAAACGTGTGGTCGCGCGATTCAACGAGCCGGGCGGAGTCGGCAGAAAAGGACCCAGCAGTCCGCTTGCTCGTTGTGTAACAATGCCAGTTATGGAGAATGTTACGCGCGGATCCACGGCATAGGAGAAAGCCAACCGGTGGGCTCGGATGTCGGACTGCTGCGTAACGTCAGAAAAATTGAAAGGCGTGAGCACCGCATCTTTTTCAACGCGCAAGAACGTGTAGCCAAACAACAGGTCGCCCCGCGCTTTCGTTGACCCCAATTGAACCTCACCCCAGAAGCCCTGGTTCTCCTGATTACGAAGAATCAAATCGGCGCCTCCAGGCCCAGCCGTGACAAGGTCACGCGTCTGCGTGTTGGTAACCAAATTTAAAAGGATTGTGACGGGGAACCGCTTGCTGTGTCTGAGCTCAAGACGGGCAATTAGATCGACGAGGTTGAAGCCTGAGGCGAGTCGCCCGTCACGATTGACAGCATTGTTACTGGCAGTGGTCAATCCCAGGTTGCCATGGCCGGCCACCAGCAGATCACGTGGGACGGACACTTGTGTTGTCACGATTTGTGAAGGCGTTGTACTGGTGGCGGGGATTGTGAAGGTTAACGGAAGCAGCAACTGGCTGCCGAAGACCTGTACCGGGGAAATGAATTGCGTGCCGGAAAAATAAAGATCCGCTATCGAAAGAGTGAGTGCTACTTTGGCGTTCGGTTCCAGGCGCGTGCGGACTTGGGCCCCGAAAAGCGCTAGATCACGCCCGTCGCGGCGCGACTGCTCGATATTGATTGTGCCATCGAGGTTGCGCACAAAAGCAGAGTTCCGCTCCAGCATGGGCAGTTGCCAAGCGACAAACGTAAGATCCTTGACCGTGGAATTCTTGAAGGAGCGGGAATAAGATTCGTTTAAACCTTCGACTTGCAGATCGCTGTCAATTGTCATTTCAGTAAACGTCCAGGGCGGTTCGAACCTACCGCCCTGGAGACGCAAGCCAGAAACTCGACGCGGCTTATAGGTAATGAAGGCTTGATCAAGCGCGAAGGGTTTGCGGTTGAAAAAATCCGTGAAAGTCTGGTTGGTCGAGATATTGTCAGCGAAGCCCCCAGTCGCGAGGCGCAACCCCCAGTCAAACTCCTCGCCGATCGTCCCCCGAACCGCTAGTCGCGCACGCAAGCGCATACGGTGACGCGGACTCAGATCATTGCCTAATGCTCCCGGAGTACTGCCGCTGGCCAGGATGTTCGATAGTCCAAAAAACGATTCAGACCGTAGGCGTATGTCGCCGCTGAACTTCACTGGTCCGATTTCTGCTATGCGAGCCTCGAATTTTTTCAAACGATCTTCGGTCGGAGATGATTGCGGATCCACTGTTATTCGCGGGCTTCCAGATTCCGCGCTCGCTTTCGCGTTGACTGCCAGCTCTTCTTGCGCGGGAACGGTCACCCCGCCTGCCAACTTTCCTGCCAACAGTCTGATCGTCTCTTGCTGTTCTGACAGCAGCTTTCGGAGTTCATCTAATTGCGTGCCTTGTTGGCGCAGGGTTTCTTCAAGCACGCCGATGCGGTCCATGTCGCTGGAGCGGCCTTTTTGCGAACCTGGGGAAACAACTGTTGCCGTCGCGCCTTCGCCCTCGACCACCAGTGGCGTCTTGACTGTCGCAACTGTTTGGCACAACCCATCGCTGGCCGTGAGCAGGCAGAAAACAGAGGCTACCGTCAGAACCAATCCAGACTTCCGTTTGCTTCGCATATTAACCTCCAGCAGGCGTGATAAAGAGTAAGTCAGAGTATGTCGGATGACTCAGACTTAACAGGACGTTAATTCTATCTGAAACGGATTCACTTGGAGGCATGTTTCAGTGCGGAGCCTCTGTCTTGAAGAGCCCGTTGAGCAAGGGTGGAGCGATCAAGGTTGTGGCCACGGCCATAAAAAGCACCACTGCATACAGCCGCGCATCGATCACTCCGAGGCTGAGTCCGATCTGCGCGACGACGATCCCGACCTCACCTCGCGGCATCATGCCAACGCCAACCTGCGCGGCTCGCTTCAATCCGAGAGACCAGGCGCCGGCGCCGCAGCCAATCAACTTAGTCACGAGCGCAACCAGCGTCACGGCGAGGGCCAGCCATACGAGCGACCAATCGCGGAATACCGACAACTGAAGCTGCATGCCGATATTGACGAGGAAGAACGGAACGAGGAACTCCATCACTCCGTTCGTCTGAGTGTGCAGGCGCTCATCACCTTCGGTGGCCTCGGCAAGAGCCATGCCCGCCAGGAATGCGCCGATGATCGCGGCGATTCCGATGAAAGATACGGCCACCGCCAGACCTAAACACAGAACCAGTCCGGCAATGAAGAGCGACTCGCTAATACGTAAGTTGTGGATGCGCGGCGCCACTCGGGTTACCACACGAGCTCCGATAAGCGCCACGAACGCGGTGAATCCAATTGCCAATAGAGCCGTAGTACCAAGTTCCCAATAGTTGATAGTACCCGCCGAAGTGCTGGAGACAACTGAGAGCACCAGTAGTCCCAGAATGTCATCAATGACTGCGGCGCCGAGGATGATGCGAGCCACGCGCGTGTTAAGGAGCTGCAAGCCGGCGAGCACTCTTGCAGTGATGCCCACTGAAGTGGCTACCAGTGCGGTGCCGACAAACAGCGAACTGATACTCGTGGCGCCCCACAATCGCATCAACAGCCAACCGCCGAAGAAGGGTAAGACAACTCCCAGCACGGCTACGAGCACGGCAGTCTTGCCCACCTGAAAAATGCTCGATGGCTTCGTCTCAAGGCCCACACTAAAAAGCAGGAAAATGACCCCAATTTCGGCGAGCATACTTACAAACTCAGAAGGCGCAACCAGGCCAAGCACGCTGGGACCTATAAGCACTCCGGCAAGGATTTCACCCACGACGGCCGGCTGGCGCAATCGCTCGAAGAGTTCAGCCGCTAGTTTTGCGGCCAGGAGCATTAAGAACAGCGCCAGGAGTATTTTAGTGGCGGGTACCATGTTCGCGGCAAAGAAGATGTTCACAATAGCGACTTGCCCGTACGGGTGCCAGGTCATCAGTTTTGATAGAGAGTTTCTTGTTTCACGGTCCGTAGCGACCCGATATTTATAGACCGTTGGTAGAACTTGGGATAGCGGCTCAGTTTGAGTTGATGCTGCGAGGCTAAGTCAACTCAAGCAGTACGCTTGGCGGACGACTGGTAATAGCCCAGCACATGAGTGCTGGGCTTGGCGTTAGAAATCTCAGCTAGTCCGGCTTGGCGGACGACTGAACGGTGACAGGGCAATTTAATATTGACGATCTCACTTCAGTCGTCCGCTTCACGGACTAAGAAAATTCGCGTTGAAAGCAGCCCAGCACTGAAAGTGCTGGGCTATTGTCATTCGTCCGCCTGGCGGACTGGTCGAGTAGTATTAGATGGGTTGTGTGCTAACAACTCGGAAGAAAGACAAACTAACCTTGCTACCTGATTGAACACCCGAATGACAATGCCAATGAGCAAGTTTTCCTCTTGGCCTCGCCGTTTAGTCCGCGCACTTTAGAGACAGGATACTAGCTAGAGTCGGAACTGCTAAGAATAAAGCTCTTCGATCAACTCACCGAACTTTTCGTCGATAACTCGCCGTTTCACTTTTAAGGTGGGAGTCAACTCTCCGTTATCGATAGTAAACTCATCTGGCAGGAGCACAACTCGGCGAATGCGCTCATAGTCGGCAAGTTCGCTTGTCAGCGAGGCTACATCACGCTGAATCATTTTGATTGCCGGCGGGAATTGACTGAGCTCTTTGCGACCCTCGGGAAAGTCTTCTCCCTGCGCAGAGAGTCCCTGCTTCACGGCTTCCCATTCCGGCACGATCAGCGCCGCAGGTTGTTTGCGACCCATGCCCACCACTACCACCTGACTAACAAACTCACTCTGCTTGAGCAAACTCTCGATTAGCTGAGGCGCGATATACTTGCCATTTGAGAGCTTGAATAAATCCTTCTTGCGATCGGTGATATAGAGGCGTCCGACTTCATCTAAATGCCCCACGTCGCCGGTGGCAAACCATCCATCTTTCATGACGGTTGCCGTTGTTTCGGGTTGACCATAGTAACCCTGCATCACATTGGGGCCACGAACCAGGATTTCGCCATCCTCGGCAATGGCCAGCTCAATTCCGGCAAAGGGCAAGCCAACGGAGCCCACATGATTACTGTCGGGCCGGTTTGCCGACACGATGCAGGTTTCGGTGGCTCCGTACCCCTGAAGAACCGGAATCCCCGCAGCTAGAAAGGCATAGGAAAGCGCGGGAGACAGCGGTGCACCGCCGGAGACAAAATATCGCAAGCGGCCTCCCACGCCCTCGCGCCATTTGGAGAACACCAAACGACTGGCAATCTTCTGCTGCAAGGCCAGGGTCTTGGGCACTCGCTGGTGTTTGTCGTTCAACTCAGCAT
>JBPCMM010000115.1:0-9372 GCA_051002255.1 Pyrinomonadaceae bacterium | reverse complement strand
TATAGGCGTCTGGGCTATGTAAGCATGAATTATCCGCGCTCCACCTCGCGCACAGTTGAATATGCCTATGACGATTTTTGTATTGCGCAAGTGGCTAAAGCTCTTGGACATACTGCCGACAGTCGCAAGTATCTTGAGCGCTCGAAAAACTGGATGAACGTGTGGAGCGATGAAACGCGCTCGGCCCGTCCGCGCTACGCAGACGGACGCTGGCTGACGCCGTTTGCGGCGGCGCATTTCTATCCAGACAAAGACTACAGCTACTGGGACGCGCCGTTCTATGAAGGTAGTGGCTACATCTACGGGACCTACGTTCCGCACGACGCGCAGGGACTAATCAACAAGCTCGGGGGCGACAACCCATTTATCGCCTGGCTCGATGCGTTCTTCGCCAATTCTCCTACACGTGATCCGACTTTTAAAAGTGGACTCTATAATCACAACAACGAGCCAGACTTCCTTGCGGCATTTTTGTACATTCATGCCGGACGACCGGATCGAACGCAGGAGCGTGTACGGCGGATTCTGGCCACTGAATACATGACCGGGCGCGGCGGACTGCCCGGCAACGATGACAGTGGAGCGATGTCTTCGTGGTACGTGTGGGGAGCGCTCGGGCTATACCCAAATGCCGGACAACCTTACTACTATATTTGTAGTCCTCTGTTTTCACGCTCAACCATCAATCTTGACGGAGGACGTACGTTCACCATCGAAGCATCGGAGACTTCGGAAGCAAATTTATATGTCCAGTCCGTGACGCTCAATGGCCGCACGCTTGATCGTTCCTGGCTGAAGCACGAAGAGATTGCGCGCGGTGGGCGGTTGGTGCTCCATATGGGTGCAAAGCCTTCCGCTTGGGGAAGAGAAAATAGACCTCCTTCAATGTCGCCGCCGGAGAAGGTGGATGCCGGTGGAGATTGAGGCGGCATTGAGATTATGCGCAAGATTTGCAAGGGCCACGGCGACTTTGGAGTGCGCTGACCTGTCAGCGCTTTGGTCGGATGCGACCTGTCGCTCCTTGCGCGTTAAGTTGTCCTGCAGGTGAAACGCGGCCTCAGGCCGCCGCGGACCAAAGCGGTAACCGGTCACCGCACTCCAAGGAGTTGACGAATTCCCAGAGCGTTCCGTCACCTTTGAAACTACCTGAGATACGAATTGCCCATGATCGTCATACCAAAGCAGCGACAAAACGCCGCACTCCAAAGTCGAAGTGGGGCTTTGCAGGATCGTGCAAACTCACTTCTTATCACCCTGGCTCTGGTTTGTTTTGTGCTCGGAGCTACTGCGCAACGCGTCGTGACTGCCATTGCGGGTGCAAACCTGCAAACTGAAACGGTTGAGCGGAGCATTCATATTAATCCGCCCGGCGCGAATGATAGCCGTTACTCCTATATTCCTTTTGACGTGCCCCCGCAGGCCGCTCGGATCAGCATTAGCTATCAATATGATCGCGCTAACGGAGCGAACACCATTGACATCGGGCTATTTGACGCACGCTCGACCGGCTCCGATAAAGATCCGCGAGGCTTTCGCGGGTGGAGCGGCGGGCGTCGCTCCGAGTTCTTCATTTCCTTCGATGAGTCGACGCCCGGCTATCTGCCGGGTGAGATGCCCGCCGGCAAATGGCGCATCATTCTTGGTCTTTACCGGGTCGCTCCAGCAGGGGTTGACGTTTCCTTCAAAATCAGAATTGAGACGGACGAAAACAGATCCTCGAGTTCTACTCCCGCGCCGCGCAAGTCCGGGCTATTATCTGCCGGTGCAACAACAACAGTGTCCGTTGCAGACAGTGGCAGGCGACGGACACCGTCTCCTCAAAGAGTCGGGGGGCGCGCCTCGCGTTGGTGGCGCGGCGATCTTCACATGCACACTGTCCATAGTGACGGTGACTGGTCTGTCGCAGGGTTAATCTCCAGTGCGCGCAATGCTGGTTTAGATTTCATCGTTATCACGGATCATAATACAGCGAGCCACCACGCGGAGGTTGATCGCGCACGCGCCGGTTCGCAGCAACCCCTGGTGCTGCGTGGCGAAGAGATCACCACTTATGGCGGCCATACGAATGCGTGGGGACTTCCTTCTGGAACGTGGATTGATTTTCGCGTGCGTGCCGGAGACTCCGCCCGCATGTCGAACGTTGCCGCGCAAGCGCGCCGGAGCGGCGCGATCATCTCCATCAATCATCCGTTCGCTTTATGCGGCGGTTGCGCTTGGAGCTATGACGCTGCGGCAGGCGACTTTGACGCAATTGAAGTTTGGAATGGTCTGTGGGATTTTACTGACGAGTCGGCGCTCAAGATGTGGGACAAGATTCTGCAGAGCGGGCGACGCATCACCGCCATCGCGTCCAGCGACTCGCACCGTGCCGATACTCCCATCGGTAAACCAGCCACTCATGTGGCAGCGAAGGTTTTATCTCAAACAGCATTGCTAAAGGCTATTCGTCAGGGCCGCGTTTATTTAACGGGCGAGGCCGCCCGACCAATAGTCAATTTTGAAGCGGAGGTAACAACTGGCAGACGCCGCTCGCGTTGGATTATCGGCGATGAGATTCGCTTGCGCGCGGCTGGCACGGTACGCTTTTTCATCACTACCGAAGCCGCACCGCCCAACGCCACAGTTTCACTGATCTCGAATGGTGAGATGATGCGTAGCTTGCCCGCTAAGACAGATCGTGAACCGCAAGTGGTCGAGATTGAATGCCAGCAGGACTCTTATTTCCGTCTCGAGGTTCGTGATGGAACGAACGCAGTGCTCGCCCTGACCAATCCCATTTATGTCAGAATCGGGTAGTGGGTCAGTTTTATTTCGGAAGTTTAGAGCTCTATCTTAAGGTTGCCGTTTCACGGCCCGAAACTAAAGTTTGAACTCTAGACTGAGCCACTATCCAGAATCGGAACTGGCCGATAGTTTATGGTTTAGGTTGGGCGAGTCGGTAAACCTTTGTCTCACCGGGCGCAAGGGAAGATTCTGGTTGTGTTTGTAGTGGAAGTGTGCGCGGCACGTAGTTTTGGTCGAGAACTAAAGCTCGAACCACATTGAGTTGTTGGCAGCGTCTTTCAATGGCAGGTTTTTGGCTCGCATGACAACGGGCTGTAATGGTCTCAATCATCGCGGGCGAAATGCCCTTGGCTAAACGTACAGCCGTCCGAAAATAGCCGCTTCGGTCTATGCGCAATCGTGCGTCGCCCATATCCGAAGCAAAGATTTTGGACTGGCCCGTAATCTTCACATCAAAGGCAAGCGCCGCTCCATCTTGCTTCGAGTTGGCTTCAATGTAGAGATATTCGCGCGGGTCAGCGATGGTATTGACATCGGCTGGTGCATCACTGATGCGCTTCTCTCGAACAAGCTCTTCAGTCATTACGCGGTAGGTTTGCGGATACATATCCATGACGCTCTCGCGGGTTGCGTTCTCAAGACGAGCGCGAGTGGGCAATGGTGCAAAACGAACAGCGGAGCTCGCCAGGTCTGAGAAGTTGTTGTTGTCTGAGGCTACAGCTAGCAGCGGATGCCTTCCTCTCACGCGGGGGCCAGTGAAAAACTTTGTCTCATGCTCGACTCCCTGATAGGTCTCCGCGATGATTTTTCCGCCATGCGCGCGAATCTGATAGACCCATTCGATATCCGTTGCCCGACCCCAGCGCGCCATCAAAGGAGCAGTCTGCGTGCCACCATCTTCGTTTGTGAAAATTACGGTGTAGCGCACGATCAGAACACCCCCGCTCTCGCGCAGAATCTCGTAGTACATTAGCAGCGGAATGTCCGTGAAACGGTCAATTGTATTGGCGCGAGCGTAGAGAAAAGGTGAATAGGCCAAAGCCAACTGATCTTCGTCAACAAAGTTTGCCCTGCGCCTGGTCGCAAGTGGAAGCGGGCGCAGCGACTTAACTTCCACATGGCGCGTTCCGGCAGCCGAACGCGCCGTATTGAGCGTCACCGAAACCGTGTGCCTCCCTCTGGGAAAGCGTCCGAGCATAATGCGATAGCGGAACAATTCGCCGCCGGCCCAAAGCAGCAAATCCTGGTTGTACATCCCATCAACTGAAATCAAAAGCGCCGCGGCTTCGGCTCCTTTGCGCATCCAGGACGTGTCTGGAGCCCGAGCCTCTATCTCCAGTCCAACTTCCATGTCGTCGGAGAGGTCGAAAGATTCACTTGCCAGCGGAAGTGAAGGTGTATTCTTCGGCGCCGCCCGTTGCGCTCCGGTCGTGGTTAACGACGTATGAAGGAGAACCAAGTGAAGCAGGGATACACTGAAAAGGCTTAGAGGAGTTTTCATTTCCCGTGGGATTTATTATTCTTCGGACGAGAACGGACGAACATTAATTGTTGGCGCTCAAAGTACGGCAATTCAATAATGATTTCAAGCTTAAGTTGTCTTCAAAACCGCGAGCGAGCCTGGGAGAAGAGAGTAGCGGGAGTTCCTTCGGTACCGAACGTTACGGATGAATGTCTAAGGAAAAACTTTACTTCAGAGCGACTGGAATACTCTCTCCCCGAGCACCGAAAAAGAGCGGGAGAGGCCCAAAATTTCCTCCCCCAACGAAATGTATGATATTCTCCGCCGCACACCTGTTGTAGGCTCGTTAATTGTCGGACCCGGGCCAAAAACGGACCTAAAATTATTGCCCGACCTGAATCTCGAATAAATTATTGGGCTGCCAGACAAGGATCTAAAGGCTAAGCCGCACTAAATCGTCACGCAGAGTTTCATATGACGCACAGTTAGTTGTGCGGGAAAACTTCCGGGGATTGACCAGCTTTTAGTCGCCCCGATTTCTAACGTCGATCGTTACGGAAACTTTGGATTGAGAATTTAACTTGCCCTTCACATCGAGCGCCTAGAATGCTCATCAAGAGACATCCGTCCCATTCAAAGGAGAGAATACGATGAAAGCCCCACGAATGATTTTCTGCCTGCTGCTGCTTTACGTGAGCCTGGCCGTTCAAATGTCTGCACAGGTTAATACCGCTAGTCTCACCGGACTGGTCACAGATCCCACAGGTGCGGTGGTTGCTGACGCGGTGGTGACGGCAAAGAATAAGGCGACAAGCAGCCAAAGCTCGACCACAACGGATGCTTCAGGGTATTACACTTTCGCGAGCTTGCCTGGCGCGGCCTATATCGTCGAGGTGGAACTCCAGGGTTTCAAAAAGGCGGTGCATGAGAACGTCAGTCTGGAAGTAGGACAGAAGGCGCGAATTGACTTCGCTCTCGAAGTCGGCGCTGTGACAGAAGCTGTAATGGTGGCAACTTCGCGCCCGCTCTTAACTACTCAGGAGGCCACGACCGGGGGCGTAATAGAGAATCGGATGATCTCTGATCTACCACTGAGCGGACGCAATTGGGATGACCTCATCGCTGGAATTCCGGGGGTTCAGGCAGACCGTTACACTGAAGAGGGCGGCGGAACTGCTAACGGCCGCACCGGAGGCGCAAATGTGCATGGCGTGCGCTCGTTACAGAATAATTTTGTTCTAGATGGTGTGGACAATAACTCGATCTCTGAAAACGTACAGGAACTGACCACACAGGTGGCGCGGCCATCTGTGGATTCGATCCAAGAGTTTAAAGTGAGCACGAATCCCTATTCCGCGGAAAATGGTCGCAGCCCCGGGTCGCTCATCAGTGTCACTACAAAAAGCGGCGGCAATGAATTTCATGGAACGGTCTACGAGTTCCATCGCAATCGCGTCTTCGACGCCAACAACTTCTTCTTGAATCGGGCCGGACGCTCGAGGCCTCCGCATGTTCAGAACCAGTTTGGCGGCAACATAGGCGGACCCATTTATCTACCGCGCTTTGGCGAAGGTGGCCCGTCAACTTACAGCGGCAGAAATAAAGCCTTCTTCTTCTTTAACTATGAAGGGACGCGCATTCGCAAAGGTGTAACACGGTTGGGCAACGTGCCGCTGGCAAACGAGCGCATCGGCGATTTTTCCAGTGCCGCCGCGGCTGCCAACCGGATATCTGGTGGCTATGCCACACTGTTTGACCGAGTGGGTGATTGCCGGGCGAGAGTTCCCTCTGCCTTTAATGCAAATGGATCCTTCATTAATAACCAGATCCCCTTGGCATGTATAGACCCGCTGGCCCAAAAGATTCTCGGCCTTGTGCCCGGCCCCAATATTGTCCCAGGTTCTGGTCCGCTCAACCTCAGTAACTTCGTCCGTGCTCCGGGAATTATTGACGATACCGACAGCTACACCGCACGAGTAGATTGGCAGGCAAATTCCAATAATAGCATCTATGTTCGTTACACCTTTTCAGATCGCTTCCGCTATTTGCCCGGCATCTTCGGCGGGATCATCGACGGCACCAGCTCCTCAGCTAACGGCCGGCTGTTCATGAAAGGCCAGTCTGCCGCTATCGGCTGGACCCGTTCGATCGGCGCACGCGTGGTCAACGAGTTTCGTTTCGGCTGGGGACGCAATAACTCAATTGCCACGCAAGATCCTTTTGGTCTCAACACACTCGCGGAGTTTGGATTTCGGGGCGTGCAAGATTCTCCCATCTACAGCGGTGGAATCACGGGCATCAATATTTCGGCGCGCGGAGGAACTTTAACACCGGGAGGTCAATCGGGGTTTGATCGGCTGGGGTCGCCGGACTTTCTGCCCAAGTCGCAGGCCACCAACCAATTCCAGTGGGCAAACGCAGTCAGCATCTCCCACGGTGCGCATCAAATAAAGGTTGGGGGTGACGTGCGAGGACCCATGCGGAATATCTATCTGGACGTACCCGGATTGAGAGGGACATTTAGCTTCGACGGGAATCGCACCGGCATCGGATTGGCCGACTTCCTGCTCGGATATCCTAGTGGAGCTCAACTTACGAACCTGACTGTGGTGGACACGCGGCTGAAAATGTACTCGGCCTTTTTCCAGGATGACTGGAAATTCACCCCGCGGCTCACACTGAATCTCGGGGTCCGTTACGATTACGCCACCTGGCCTTATGAGGGCGCGGATCGCATGACGAACCTAGACCCCATAACGGGTCAGAGGTTCACCCCTGCCAATTCGGAATTTGGCAGAAGTTTGGTCACGCCAGACAAGAATAACTTTGCGCCACGACTTGGCCTGGCTTATCAACTCACGCCGAAAACCGTCATGCGGGCAGGCTATGGCAGGTTCTATATGTTGTTTGAGCGCGCGGGGAGTGAAGATCAGTTGCCACTGAATCTTCCCTTTTTAGTCAACAACGTGGTGGTGGCTGCCAGCAATAGTCAGACGGCCAACAACATCCGCCTACAGACTGGCTTCAATCTCTCGCTTGATCCGAGCGCGGTCAATCCCACTACAGTTCGCCTCCGTGCAGTCAACCCTGACTCGGTTAATCCCAGTGTAGACCAGTGGAACGTGGGGATTCAGCGTCTGCTGCCCGGAAATATGGTGGCGACACTTGACTACGTTGGCACCAAAGGTACACACCTTTCGACGTTGCGCAACCTGAACCAGCAAACCTTCAATGCCAATGGCGTTGGAACAGGTGTTGTGCCGTATCCCAGTCTCGGCCCTATCGAGTACCGCGATAATGGGGGCAACTCGAACTATCACGGAGGTGAGTTGACTCTCGAGAAGCGGTTCAGTCGCGGTTTGTCATTCCGTACCGCGTATACGTATTCGAAATCTATTGATGAATCGCAGGAGCACCTTGCCGCCGGGGGCACCGGGAGTTTTACACAGAATTCGTACAACCGGGGAGAGCGACGAGGCCCCAGCGATTTCGATGTTCGGCATCGCTTAGCGAGTAGCTACATCTATGAACTGCCCTTTGGCCAAGGTCGCAGTTACCTTAATAAAGGTGCCGTATCCCACATTCTAGGTGGGTGGCGTATTAGCGGCACCGGTGCTGTTCGTACTGGCCGGCCCTTTACCCTCCGCGCAGGCGGTAACGACAACGCCATCGGCGGCCCCCGAGGCGGAGGCCTTGTGAGCGCCTGGGCCGATTGCCTCCGGGATGGCACCTTGCCCGAAAGCGAACGCAGCATAGATCGCTGGTTTGACACCACCGCCTACGCCGTCCCTACTCCGGCCCGACTAGGCACTTGCGGTCGTAACACCTTGCGCGGACCAGGTATTGTTAATTTTGACTTTGCGTTGGCTCGAACATTTAATTACTTCGGTGAAGGTCGCGGCTTAGAACTTCGCTGGGAGATGTTCAATATGTTCAATACACCTCAGTTCGGGCTTCCCGAACGAAATATGTCTAGCAGCTCCCGGGGCGTAATCACGTCCCTCGCGGGCGATCCGCGTGTGATGCAATTTGCGCTGAAATTTAATTTCTGATTGCAGGGATACAGGGCATTCTCAGGAAGAATAAGACGATCCACGAAAGCACACGAAATGATCGAACCAAGGGTTCTTTTCGTGTTCGTTCGTGTTATTCGTGGATCGTTCTTTGTTTTCAGCAACCACCAGGCTCTATGCTGCAGCTGCTGCCGCTCACTGAAAAACACCGCAGCTAGTTAATAGTGCGGGCTTAGGTGAATTCCCCTCATTAGTGCGGTTTCCATTCAAACTTTCCGCTGAAAAAGAATTTGACGCTGCAGGCTTTGGCGTCAACGCGGTGGACCATCTCGTTGTCGTGCCCGAGTATCCGGACCACGATACGAAGACGCGATTGATTGAGTACAAACAAGGGGCTGGCGGGCAAACGGCATCGGCCATCGCCGCGTTGCAGCGGCTGGGAATGCGAACTGCTTACGCCGGGCGCTTCGGCACGGATGCGGAAGGAAGCCTTGGTTTGCAGTCGTTAAAGGACGAAGGGGTTGATGTTGAGTTTGCGGAAGTCATCGAAGGCGCACGGACTCAAATCGGCTATATCATTGTCGAAGCTCAAAGAGGCGAGCGCACCGTGCTATGGGATCGCGACGAGCGCCTTGCTTATGCCGCCCACGATGCCCCCCTTGGATTGGCCGGCAGAGCGCGGGTCCTCCACGTCGACGCGCATGATCCGCTGGCCTGTGCACGCATGGCGCGAGAAGCGCGAGCGGCGGGTACGATTGTTTCTGCGGACATCGACAATGTTTACGAAGGGCTACCGGAGCTTTTGCCGCTGATAGATGTTCTCATTTCGTCGAAAGAGTTCCCGCGCCTCTTGACAGGCATGGAAGATCCGCGCGCCGCGCTTCTCGAGATCAAAACGGGCTACGGTTGTGCGCTCGTAGGATTGACGAAGGGCGGACGTGGGGCAACTGTCCTTTGCGAAGATGAATTCTTGGAAACGCCTGCTTTTCAAGTACCCGGCGGCTGCGTTGACACAACCGGCGCAGGCGACGCCTTTCATGGGGGCTTTCTTTATGGCTTATTGCAAGGCGAAGAAATTGAGATGAGCATGAGAATAGGATGTGCTGTTGCGGC
>JBPCMM010000114.1:0-9718 GCA_051002255.1 Pyrinomonadaceae bacterium | reverse complement strand
ACGACGAGTGTTTATTAAAGAGTTCATTTCTTACTGCTGCGATCCCGCGCTTTCGCCTACTCGAGTCCATGCTCCTTGAGGCCGGTGAATTCTTTCTCTTAAGCCGGCACCTCGAGCGACTTAAAGCTTCGGCGAAATATTTCAACTTCCTTTTTCCGAAGGAGCAGGTTCTTTCCGAACTCGATCGCGCTGTCGCAACGTGTTCTAGTGAGAGATGGAAGATTCGGTTGCTTCTTTCAAAGGATGGAGAGATTGAGATCGAAGCTATTCAGCTCCGCAGCGCCGGACGCGCTCTGCTGCGCGCAGCGTTGGCAGCGCAGCCAGTAGACTCAAACGAGAAATTTCTCTTTCACAAAACTACGAATCGCCAAGTCTACGACCAGGCAGTCGCGCAAAGACCAGACTGTGATGACGTAATCTTATGGAATGAGCGAGGAGAGGTCACGGAGTCGAGTGTAGCCAACGTGGTGCTACTGGTCGATGGCGAGCTATTGACGCCTCCGCAAGATTCAGGTTTGTTGGCCGGAACTTTTCGCGATCAGCTTCTTGCCGACGGTAAGATTCGCGAGCGAGTAATTCACAAAGAAGAACTTCGCCAAGCCTCAAGCTTCTTCCTAATAAATTCGGTGCAAAGGTGGATGCAAGCGGTGTTAGTTGATTAGTCGTGGAACTGTCCTGAAGGTTTTACCCCGTTAGGGGTCAAATGTTTATAGCACCGGAACCCAACTCAACGCTGCCCCGTTCGGAGGAGCGGAGAGTAGGTTGAAGAGTTCATCTCCAGATGCGTTCCGCTCCTCTGAACGGGGCTGATGAGATTTCACCGTTCTCGTCTATAAACATCTCGCTCCTACGGAGTGAAGCCCCGCAATTCCCACGTTGCTGACTAAAAATCAACTTAACCTTCGACACTGTTGCGGGACCGGGGTCTGAGAACCAATGTGAACCTGGAATTGTTCTGACTTGCTTAAGACGTACTAATAGAGCAAGGCCCGGGCGCGAATATTTCGAAACTGATCCAATTGCTCCGTCCAGGATCGGACCATATCCTCCGGCGCATCGCCGCGCTTTACGCGCTCCAGCGTAGCAGCGTTCACCAGGAGTCTTCCGTACGCGTCCACTTTCCATTGTTCGGGATAAAGGCGTCTCAATGCCACGGCGATCTCAATTCCGGTGGGGACTGGCCGAAAGGTCGCGCGGTCGGTAATAATGATATTTAGCCCCTGGCATTCTTCGCCGTTGAATACAGAAGCCGTCGGCGTGAAGCGCACTGGAACGAATCTCACTCCAGGCAGCCGGCGTTGATTCAAGTCTGCTGCAAGTTGTTGCCCGGCTATCCAGGGCGCGCCGATAAGTTCAAAAGGCGTATCTGTTCCCCTGCCCACCGAGACGTTAGTCGTCTCCAAAAGACCAACACCTGGATAAAGCGTCGCCTCGGTCAGGCTGCGCATATTCGGGGACGGGTTGACCCACGTGAGGTTCGTTGCGTCAAACCACATCGCCCGCTGCCAGCCCTCCATCTTGATCACGCGCACATCACAATTGACCTTCCGATCTTGATTGAAGAGTTGGGCTAGCTCTCCAATCGTCATTCCGTGTCGCACAGGAATCGTGTGATATGCCGTAAAGGAGAGCTTGTCAGCATCCGCGATTGGCCCTTCTACCATTAGTCCGCCAATCGGATTTGGGCGGTCCAGAACAAAGACCGGCAGACCCGCCTTGGCGGCTTCTTCCATTACGTAACCGAGAGTCGAAATATAAGTGTAAAAGCGCGCGCCGATATCCTGAATGTCAAAGACGAGAGCGTCGAGACCTTTCAACTGTTCCGGCTTTGGCCGGCGCGTCTCGCCGTAAAGCGAATAAATGGGAAGTCCAGTCTGCTCATCTTTTGAATCGGAGACCTTTTCATCGGCGCGGCCGCGAATTCCGTGTTCCGGCGAAAAGAGTGCGACGAGCTCGACGCGGGCAGCTTTGTTTAGCACGTCAATGGTCTGCCTTCCGTTGCGGTTCTTCCCAGTGTGATTAGTGACCAGACCGATTTTTTTGCCGGCGAGTTGTTTGAAGCCATCGCGCTCGAGCACGTCGATGCCAGTCAGTACTTTTGCATCTGCAGTGTGCTCAGCGAGCGGAGTCGCACTTAATGCCTGACCGCGAGCAGCAGTGAAGCGGGCCAGGTCTCGGTTCAAAGTTTCGTAGTATCGAGATTGGCCCACCACGGCTTTCGAGGTTACTGCCAGATCAGTAACAGCGCCCGCGGCTATGGAAGCTACCTTGCCTCGCAGCGAGGCAACGTCACCTTTGCCGTCGGGATGCACGCGATTGCTGAGGAAGACCACAAACATGTCCGTGGCCGGGTCAATCCAAATAGAGGTGCCGGTAAAGCCTGTGTGACCGAAGGAACCGAGCGGGAACAGATCGCCTCGATTCGTCGAAAAGCTCGTGCTGATGTCCCAGCCGAGCCCGCGAGTCCAACCGGCTTCGGTAACCAGTCGTGGCCGCGTCATCTCGGCAACGGATAGTGGACTAAGAATGCGAACACCCCGATACCGACCGCCGTCCAGGATCATCTCGGAGTACAGCGACAGGTCGTCAGCAGTTGAAAAAAGTCCGGCATGTCCGGCGACTCCATTCATGCGATAGGAAGTTGGATCGTGGACTTCGCCCCGCAACCATTCCTCTCCTTCCGCCCCGGCGTTTTCCGCAGAGTCGCCGAGATAGCTCATCTGTCCACGACGTTTTTCGGTGGGCGCAATTCGCTTCCTGAGCATCCGCGAGGGACGGAAACCCGTATCCCGCATTCCCAAAGGCACGAAGATGTTCTGGCGGGCAAACTTATCGAGCGTGCCGCCGCTGACTCGGCGAACTACTTCCCCCAGAGCAATGTAGCCGATGTCGCTGTAAACGAAACGTGTGCCCGGCGGATTTCGCAACGGCTCTTTGATCAATCTCTTAACTGCTTCGTCATATCCGGTCCATCGCTCTTTCAAGTCGAAATCTGGAGCGTAGCCAGATCGATGGGTCAAGAGAAGCTCGATGGTGATTCTTTCTCGACCCTCTCCCTTTAGTTCGGGAATGTAGTTCGAAACCGGATCGCTCAGACGGACCTTGCCGCGTTCGACCAGAATCATGATGCTCGTCGCCGTAGCCACGACTTTGGTCAGACTGGCAACATCGAAGATCGTGTCCGGTGTCATCGGTTCCCTAACCGGCTCGACCGCCCGGAAACCGTAAGCTTTGCGCCAGACGGCTCGGCCCTTCCGGGCAATCAGAACAACGGCGCCAGGCAATTGGCGCTTGCCAATCGACTCGGCAATAACCTGGTTTATCTGTTCGAGCCGTGGCGTCGAAAGCGAGACTGCTTCGGGATTCGCGCGAGGAAGCTGAGCGAACGCGTTAAGCGATAAACAGAAGGAGATAACGAGAAGGACAGAACCGCGAAAGCGAGAAGTAGGAGCCATGCTAATTGGGGACCGGAATAGGATCACAGTATTGAGTGGCTCCGTAGGAGCGGAATGTTTATAGCCGCGGTACCACCCTAAGAGTTAAGCTCCAGAGGAGCGGAATGTCGCCCCTATCGGGGCTATGATTCGATAGGAGATTATCGGCAACTATAAACATTCGGTTCCTACGGAACTGCGGAACTGAGCCAGCGCTTTCAATTGAATCCCTGTGCCACGCGGATAGAGATCAGGCAGAGAAATCGGCAACTTCCCGGTGATATCGATCCGCCCCAGTACAGCATGGGCCATCGCCTGCTGCAAACTAGGCATGTCGCCATAGGCAACCATGTAGGTGCGGAGCCCTGGAAAACTTTGGAGCAAATAGGGATTGCCGAAACTGAGTCCAATAATCGGTCTCTTGCTGGAGATTAGTGTCGATAGCACCCGCGCTCCGGGCTCCGGCAAGCCGACACTGCGAACCTGCCCAGTTCGTACCCGCCCATAGAGCGAGGCCAGTACAATGTCCGCGCCTCTTGCCTTTTCAATTGCCTTCTGCACGTCCAGTTCCGAGGAGCGCTCGTCGAGCACCACGGTCTCGAGTCTGCGACCGGCGCGGGCCATTGTTCCTGCAAAGGTGTTGGCGATCCACAAGCGATCGTCTCCGTTCGTAATGGCCAGGTTGAAAATGCGCGCCTCGGCTTTCAGGTTACCGAGCGGTACGAGATTATCATCGTTGCGCACAAGCGTGATCGCGCGTTCGGCAATCTCGCGTGCAAGCGTCCCGACTTCACGACCAGCAACGATGCGATCGATCTCTTCGAGCGGCGTAACCCGCCGCTGGACGAGTCCAAGATCGTATTTCGCCGCCAGCAGCCGGCGCGCGGATTCTTCGATTCGTTTCTCTGTCAATCGGCCGCTGCGCACCGCCTCTCGTACGCCTCGAAAAGCTGCGTCCGGATCCGCAGGCTTCAGCAACATGTCTGCGCCCGCTTCCAGTGCCCGAACCGCCGCTTCATCCTGGTTGAAGTAAATCGTCAAGCCACTCATGCTGAGAGCATCAGTAACGATCATGCCATCAAACTTGAGATCGTTTCTCAAGATTTTGCCTATCACCGGCGAAACCGTCGCCGGAATTGCAGCGCTCTCAGCGACGATTTCGCCGGCTTCATCCGTATCAATCGGTCCTATTCTCTGCTCCTTCGGCAGAGGCTTGACTGAGGTGGGATCGATCTGAGGCAGGCCCACATGGGCCACCATCACCGCTCCCACTCCCGCATCGATCGCCGCGCGAAAGGGCACCAGCTCTACGGTGTTCAGCCGCTCGCGTCCCACATTAATTTCGGGAAGGCCTCGATGCGAATCAACTGCCGTGTCACCGTGCCCGGGAAAGTGTTTGGCTGTGGCGATCACACCAGCGCTTTGGGCGCCCACGGTGAAGGCGGCCGAAAAGCGGGCAACGTCTGCTGGGTCTTCACCATATGAGCGCACATTGATCACAGGGTTCGCCGCATTGTTGTTCACATCGACCACTGGCGCGAAAACCTGCTGTACTCCCAGTGCCCGGGCCTCGCGCCCTGTGACTTCGCCCTGTCGGCGCGCCAGATCAGGATTGCCGGTGGCTCCAACCGCCATGTTCCAGGGAAAGTTGACGGTGTCGTCAAAGCGCATGCCGGCCCCCGCTTCAAGATCAGCTGAAATCAAGAGTGGATAACGGGCCAACTGTTGCATGCGATTCACCAGAAACACTGATTCGTAGACAGGTCCACGGAAAAGAATAATGCCGCCGATGTGGTTCTCTTCAACCTGCCGCTTCAAAACGCGAAAGGCGTCGCTATCCTGATTGAGAAACGTAGCATTGATACCAACTGAGATAAGTTGACCGATTTTTTGTTCGATGGGCATGCGCCGCAGCTCTTTGTCCGCCCACTTCAAAGCATCGCGCGAAGGCTCGCGAGGGAACGGCTTGACCTTAGCGGCGGAATCCAGGGCGCCAAGCGCTGTACTAGATGTTCGAAGAGCGCTGAGCGCTGGGGATCCAGCCACGTTTGGTCCGACACAAAGCGTGGCGGCCACAACTAGGCAAATAACAGAACTAAAGAATGAACGACAACGCATCATTTCAAATCTCTTCTCCTCGGCTGAGTGTTATTCAACCACGCCGCGGGGCGCAAGTTCATCTTGGCGACTCTTTGGCGCCGACGCGAAAGCAAGGCTGGCCAACCAGGCAACTATGAGTGTAATGCCACTGCCGATGAAGACATACCATGTCCAGGCGATGCGGGTTGCAAAATAGATGTAAAGCATCACCGCCATGCTAACAAGCATGCCGATCAAGGCGGGCGCCTGGCTGACGCGCCTGAGAAAAACCCCGACCAGAAATACTCCCAGTATCGGACCGTTGATCAGTGAGGCGATGGATAGCGCGAGATCCAAAGCTGAGCGGTTCTTGTTTCGCAGCACCAAAGCTACGGCGATCTGTACCACTCCCCACAAGAGCGTGAGCAGGTGTGACACTTTGAGATAGTGCTTATCAGTGCGACGCGGGCGCAGCGGCTTGTAAAGATCATTCATCGCAGTCGCGGCAATCGCATTCAGCGAAGAAGACATCGCGGCGGCGAAAATCGCCGCCACTACAAGGCCTGACAGTCCGGGCGGAAGATGCCGTGTAATGAAGTCTGGAAACACGCGATCGCCGCCGGTGAAAGGAAACGCAGTCGTTGGTGCGGTGGCATATGCAGGATCTGTAAACGGATGATAGAAAGCAAACAAGAGGACACCTATGAAAAGAAAACCGATGAACTGACCGAGTACTACCGCGCCGCTGGTTAGCAGGGCGGCAGCAGCGCGCTTCGGACGGTCGGTGCATAAGTAGCGCTGCACCAAATATTGATCCGTTCCATGCGTACTCATAGTCAAAAAGCAGCCCCCGATCAACCCCGCCCAGAAAGTGAAGGTCTTCGTAAAGTCGAGCGAGAAATCGAAGAGCGAAAACTTGCCGTATTGCGTGGCCATAACCACGGCCGTGTTCAGTCCGCCATCGATCGAAGAAGCCAGGATGACCGCCGCAGCAATGGCGCCCAAGATATAAATACCAAGTTGAATCACCTCTACCCAGATCACCGCCTCCATGCCGCCGAAGTAAGTGAAAATAATCATCGCGGCACCAATTAGTACTATTGAGGCAATGATGATCGTTTCAGCATTCGCGGTGGGCTGAAAGGACGTGTAAACGGCGGCGAGTACGATCGCTGTCAGCAGCAGTCGAATTCCATCGGCGATATTGCGCATTACGACGAAAAGCGAAGCCGCCAGAACCTTGATCTTGCCTCCAAAGCGGCGATCGAGCAGCTGGTAGACAGTCATCAATTCGCCACGGAAATACGATGGGATGAAGAGCAGGGCGATTACGATGCGTCCGAGGAGGTAACCGAACACCAGCTGCAGAAATTGGAAATTGCCCCCGCGCGCAAAGGCTATTCCGGGAACCGAGATAAACGTAATCGTGGAAGTTTCAGTCGCCACAATTGAGGCAGCGACGGCCCACCAGGGCACCGAGCGATCCCCCAGGAAGTAATCACTCGTCGTCTTTTGCTTGCGGGCAAACCAAGCCCCAAACAGGACGATACCTATCAGGTAACCAAAAATGATGACGAGATCAATTACGCGCATCTTTATAGACAAGACAGGAGTCAGAATTCAGAAGTCAGAAGTCAGGAGTCAGGAGTCAGGAGTCAAGATTGCTGAACCGAAGCTATCCTTCGATCAGTTTTCTTCTTCTGACTCCTGAATTCTGACTTCTGACTCCTGCAATATCAACTCGCTTAGCGATCTGATACGCGGGCAAACACTTTCCGGGTGCAGATCGAGCGGGTCGAGCAGAATACCGCGCAGTCCGATCGCCCGCGCCGCCAGTGCGTCGTGCACATACGAATCTCCCACGTAGGCCGCATCGTCTGCTTCAAGTTCGAGACGCTCGAGCGCGAGCCGGAATATTGCCGCGTCGGGTTTGCGGTGGCCGATGAGATGCGAATCTACGAGCAGATCGAAACGGTCTGTGATACCTGCGGCATTCAGCGAGTCGACTAGCCGGCCATCCTCGGTGTTCGAGATGACGGCGAGAAGCAAACCCTGTCGCTTTAGCTCATCTAGTACGCGCGGCACTTCAGAGTCGACGCCGCACCACAAGTGCCGCTCGAGGTGCGCCCCGTCCAGGTGTTCTACCACGCTCTCGCAGGTTGCCTCGTCCAGACCGAGCGCGCCGTACATTTTCCGGAACGTCCAATGCGGGCGCTTCATGTCGTCTGCCGGCACGAAACCTTCTCGTTGCATCTCTATTCCCACTGCTCTCAACATCTCCCCGAAGGCACGGCCCATCTCGCCCGCCTCGAAGGCTCGCCCCGACGCCTTTTCCGCAATGTGCGAGAGCCGGGGCCAATCGGGATGCACGAGTGTTCCGCCCGCGTCGAAGATGCAAGCGCGCGCGCCGTTCAATGTAGGATGGAGTTCGAAAGACAATTGTGATTCACTAGCTGGCTTGCAATCGTGCCCCGCCGAATATCCACAGATTACGCAGATTTCCCAGCGTGGCCTCGATCCGCAAAAGGGTGGTTTCACGGAAGATCAAAGCACTAAGGTTTGTTCGGTAACGCGCGTGTGCTGTTCAGTCGATTTTCAATCTGCGGATTCTCTTCTGCGCCGTCACTTCAGCAGCGCCTCCATAACGATTTCTGACAATCGCGACATCAGCAGTAGCGCCGGGTTGTCGACCGTCCAATTCACATCCGGCATTTCGTTGCATGTGACTGCCATCGCGATGCGTCCGCGCGGATGATAGATGATGCCGACGTTGCTGCGCAGTGCATCGAGCGCGCCGGACTTTGTCGCTTTCGGGACGCGCCACTGTCCGCGCCAGATTCCGTTTGTGCCCTGCTCGCGCTTCATCAGCTCGAGCATCTCTTTGGAGGCACGGGGGCTGAGGATCTCTCCACGTTCCAGCTTCTCCATGAGCGTGACCATCTCCCGCGGGGTGGTGCGACCAAGACCGAAGCGCTTGTTCTCTTCCCTACGGCCTTCCACGCTTTCGCCACCACCGAATACTCTTCGCATCAAACGCGTTTCTTTCAGTCCCAGCGACTCCATCCGCGCATTCACCGCGTCCGCCGTCAATACGTCAATCACCAGATTGGTGGCGGTGTTATCGCTTAATACCATCATTAGCGTCACGCCGTCGCGCAGAGATAGTCGCAGACCATCTGTAAACTCTGGAAGAATTCCTGCGCCTCCGACTTTCTTCTCTTTCGTTAGCACCAGTTCATCCGTCCATTTCGCTTTTGCTTCGGCAACACGGCCGAAGGCCTCAACCATGATGGCGAGTTTGATTGTGCTCGCCGTCGGCACCTGGTCATCGCCGCCCAAGGTGTACACCGCGCCTGTGTCAAGGTTTTTTGCGAAGAGACTAACCTTACCCTTGAACTGCGCGACCTCACCGCGCACACGTTTGTCCAACGTTGAATCTTTCTCCGTCTGCGCGTAAACGCTGCTTGATAATAGAACGAGAAAGATGGCCAGACACTTAAGGGCGTTCCGATTCATATTCTCCTGGTGTCGTGTCTCTCAATTGACTTTATAGTCTTTTTTCGTGCGGCTTCGTGTCATTTCGTGGATCGAGTCTTTGCCCACGGAAGGCGATCCACGAAATGACACGAAAAATCACTTGGAAAGTTCGTTGATCGCTTGTGGCACAACCCCCTCCGATTCAGCAAGAGCTTTTTTTGCTGCCTCGACATTACTTCCCGTCCTGGTCATGACCAACGCCGTCCGGATATCACCCTTCCCCGCATCCAGAGCTGCCGCAGCGGCGTTTTCGTCCAGATCGGTTTCAGCCATGAGGATGCGCACAGCTCGCGCGCGAAGCTGGGAATTGCGCACCTGCAAATTGGACATGCGATTGCCCGAAACATAGCCGAGCTTCACGAGCGTGGCCGTTGAAAGCATGTTGAGGACCATCTTCTGAGCTGTTCCCGCTTTCAGCCGCGTCGATCCGGTTACGACCTCCGGTCCCACCACGGGCACGATGCTCACTTCAGCGACCCGGGTGATGGAAGAATCCGGCGCGCAAGTAACCGCCACCGTAAAAGCACCTAATGACCGCGCGTAGGTCATGGCTCCGATCGTATATGGCGTTTGTCCTGAAGCCGCTACTCCCACCAGCACATCGTCTTTCAGAAAGCCGCGCGTTTTGAGATCGCGCGGCGAGGCTTGGGCGTCGTCTTCTGAAGCTT
>JBPCMM010000113.1:0-10103 GCA_051002255.1 Pyrinomonadaceae bacterium | reverse complement strand
CATCGCTGCTTAAGTAAGTGAAGCCAGTCATGGCGGCCATAGCAATGAAGGTCACGCTAATTGCGAGCCCGTCCAGGCCATCGGTCAAGTTCACTGCGTTTGACCAGCCCAGCAACACGATCACTATCAATATCAAGTAAAGATAAGGGCCAATGAAACTGATCCCGAAGGGCTCCGATGTAGTTTTCAGGAAGGGGATGCTGACATTCCATGAATAGTCGCTGGCTAAGTACTTGGCGGAAACGAAAAGAACAATCCAGACACCGATGGCAATCAGGAGTTGGGCCAGCAACTTCTGTCTGCCGGTTAGGCCTAAGCTTCGCTGTTTGGCCATCTTCGCGTAATCATCAAGAAACCCGATCGTGGCAAACAACAGAGTCGCGATTATGATGGTCCAGATGTAGATGTTTGTTAGACGGGCCCAGAGCAGAGTTGAGAGAAGCACGGAGCCAACGATCAGCACGCCTCCCATGGTGGGCGTGCCTCGCTTCGCCTTGTGCCCTTGCGGGCCTTCCTCGCGAATCTGTTGTCCAACGTTCCATTTCCGTAGCGCCTGAATAAACCTACCGCCAAACAAGAGGGAAAGCAGCAGGGCTGTGATCGTGGCGTAGGCAGTGCGGAACGTGACATACTGAAAAACGTTAAGCGCCTTGATCAGAAACCAATCCTTCTCCTTGAAATGGTTGTAGAGCAGTTCGTATAGAAAGTAGTAGATCATCTTCGGCGTTCTATCCGGGGATCAGGAGCGATTTTCCATAAGGGCATAAACCAGCCGCCTGCTCAGTCCTTCAGACGCCTTCACCGGCGCCCGCCAAGTCAAACCGGCCGCGAAGTGCAGTTACTATTTTGTCAGTTGCCACTCCTCGTGAACCTTTGACTAAGATCAGATCCCCTTCCTTCACCTCGTCCAAAAGAGCAGACGCGGCCTCCTGAGAGGTATCGAAAAACCGAGTCGCCGTTAAGCCCGATGCTCTTGCCCCAGCGATTATTTCTGCGGCAAGACCGCGAACCCCCCAGAGGAGATCTACTCCAGCGCGAGCAATCTCATGGCCGGCTTCCCGATGCATCCGTGCCTCGTCCGGTCCAAGCTCCAACATTTCACCGGCTATTACAATCCGTCGCTTCCTGGCCTCACCGTCTTCGACGACGGTCTGAACCATGCTTATCAAGGAGCGCGGATTCGAATTGTAGGAATCGTCCACAACCGTAAACCCAGGGGCGAAGTCGAGCCTTTCGCCGCGCATCCTGGGCGGCTTCACCTGTCGCAAAGCACCTGCTATCTGGCGGGGCGGAATCTGCAGGCATGTTGCCACAGCAGCGGCAGCGAGCGCGTTCATTAGGTTGTGACGGCCGCTCATTGGCAGTGCGGCCGACGCACTACCCAGAGGAGTCTCCAGCCGAAACTTTACTTGACCCAGATGCGCAGTCTCGATCTCCGTGGCGGTGACATCTGATTCGTGATCGATGCCAAACGTAATCAAGGGGCCACGGTGCTTATCGCGCATTCTGATCACCCATTCATCGTCAGCATTTAAAACAGCAGTTCCACCAGGCTTGAGACCCTCAATCAGCTCGGCCTTTGCGGCCGCGATGTTCTCGATGCTTCCCAGGTATTCAAGGTGAACCGGAGCCACCATCAACTCTACCCCGATGTCCGGTGGAGTAATGTTACACAGCCGTCGGATTTCGTGAGTCGGTGAAGACATCCCCATCTCCAGCACGGCAACATCGAACAGCTCCGGCGATCTGCCGCGACTCACCATGTGTAACACCGATAGCGGAAGGCCCAGGCCATTGTTATAATTTCGCTCGCTTTTCAGTATGCGCCGACCCGTGCTACCGAGAACATGCGCCGTTAATTCTTTCGCCGTTGTCTTCCCCGCACTACCGGTGATCCCTATGACGGTCTTGCCCCAAGCTTCATAGACCCGGCGAGCCAGCCTCTGCAACGCCGCGATAGCATCGTCAACTAATAACAGTCGATCTGTCAGCGACCGGAGACGCTCATCGTCACGAACGCGATCTGCACGAGCGACGGCAGCGACGGCGCCGCGACCTAGAGCATCGGCAATGAATTCATGTGCATCAGCAAACGTTCCATTGAAGCCGGCGCAGGTGTAATCTTCCTGCGATAACGCAAAGAAGAGCTCGCCCGCGTTAACAGACCGCGAATCGATCGAAAAGTCTGCAATTTCTTTATCAAACAACTCGGCACTTACCTGTTCGGCATTGGCGCCCATCAGTATCGACGCTTCTCGGACATTCACGTTATTCCAACCTCGTCCAGCCCTGGCGCTTTCGCCTCGATGGCGCCCGAACTTCGCGATGTCTCGTTGCAAGGCTCAACATCTCGAGCGACTGAACTGCCGACTACCGGTTCGATCGGGGTTTTTTGGTTAGCACGGTTCATGCGCCATCGCTTCCTACAGGCTTCCACTCTGGAGCTTACTCCAATTTCAGAACCGTCTCTGCTCAAGCTGCGAGGGGGGATCATCTTTGGCTCCCGGAAGGTTCAGATTTGTTGGGTAATTCCTCATGATCAGTGCAAACTTGGTCTGCACGAGCAAATTTAGTTGGCCCTGGCGAAGTCAAAAGAAACTACTTGGCCTGATCCGACCTCTGTGCCCGGCGCCGGACTCTGGCGTATCGCCTGGCCATCACCCCGAGCCTCGACCTGTAGTCCCAGCTGCGCGCATGCGCGCGCTACATCCCGAACACTTCGGCCGCGCAAATCCGGCATCAAGACTGCCTTTCTGCTGGCCACCGCAAAAACGATCTCTCCGCCCCTTTCGTCGCGACGGGCGACGCTCGGCAACGTGGCCTTGCGCGCGTCTTCCATTCGTTTGCGCTCTTCCTGAGCCTTAGCTGCCTTAGGACCCTGCACCGCCTGCGCTGACTGCGCCACTTGATCAGACTGTATGTTGAGTTTTGTATCGGGAACGATACCCAGGTCGGGTAAAATCTGTTCCGCTATTTCACGGAAGACCGGCGCCGCCACGTCGCCACCGTGATAGGCGCCGGCCGGTTCATCAATCACAATGATGACCACGACCGCGGGATTTTCCACCGGCGCGAAACCAACAAACGATGCAATATGTTTCGTTCTCGAATAAGTTTTAGTCTTCGGATCAATCTTCTGCGCCGTCCCAGTCTTGCCAGCCGCGCTATAACCGTCCAGTTGGGCCAGTTTGGCGGTCCCATTCAGGGTTACTTCCTCGAGCATCCTGCGCAAAGCGCGCGCTGTTTCCGGAGTGACGACGCGCCGCTGTTCCGGATTTGAACGATATACGCTCGTTCCTGAGGAGGTTAGAATTTCGCGCACCAGATGAGGAGCCACACGCATCCCGTCGTTTGCCAGGACGCCGAACGCCGCAGCCATCTGAAGCGGAGTTACGCCAATCTCCTGCCCGATAGCAATGGATCCAATCGAAGATGCCTGCCAGCGCGTCACCGGCCGCAGCAAACCCGGTGTCTCCCCCGGTAGCTCAATGCCGGTGCGCGAACCAAAGCCAAAACGAGTAATGAATTCATGCATGGTGAGGTCGCCCACACGCAGTCCAAGTTTGATGGCTGCTACATTGCTCGACTTGGCCAGCGCTTCGGCGATCGTCAAAGTGCCAAAGGCCTTATGATCGCGAATGGTTCTCCCAGCAATGGTGATCGCGCCCATTTGGCAATCGATGCGATCCTCAGGCTTGGCCAGACCCTTTTCGATGGCCGCAGAAAAAGAAACGATTTTGAATGTGGAGCCTGGTTCGTAGATATACTGCAGTGCCCAGTTGGCTCGTGCTTCTGGCCAGACAGCTCCGACGTTGTTAGGGTCAAAAGTGGGTGCATTGGCGAGCGCCAGAATTTCCCCCGTATGGGGATCGAGAACAATCGCAGTCCCGGACTTTGCTCGGCTTTTCTTAACTGCGGCCACGAGTGCCTGTTCAGCCCGATACTGGACCGATTGATCAATAGTGAGAACAATCGTTTGCCCCGGCTTTGAGGGAAGTTCGAAACTCTCATAAGCATTCCCACTTGAATCCTTCTCGACAAAGAGTTTTCCAGCTTCACCGCTAACCTGCTTGTTATAGACCTGTTCCACTCCGCCTAGTCCTGCACCATCAAGCCCGACAAAACCGAGCACATGTGCCGCCAGTGAACCGTTGGGATAGAAACGCTTCGGTTCCGTCCGGAAGTGCACCCCAGGCAAGCCCAAGCCTCGAATCCTTCCTGCTTGATCGGCAGACAACCGCCGCGCCAGCCATAGAAATCTGCGACCACCATCCTTCGCCTGCGCAAGCTGACTGACCAAACTCTTTTCGTCTAGCTTGAGTACTGAGGCCACTCGAGTTGCAACACAGGCGATGTCTCCGGGCGTTTCAAGCTCCGCGGGATCGACGAAGATCGATGCGGTTTGAATGCTGCGTGCAAGCTCACGATCGTGCCGGTCGAGAAGCAGTCCACGTTCGGGGTCCGTCTCCAGGGCAAATTGCTGCTGACGTTGAGCGCGCCCGACCAGTCTATCGTGATCGGAAATCTGCAGGTAGACCAAGCGAACACTAATCGCCAGCATCCAACAGACTATGAACGCCGCGACAAAAAGCGCGCGGCGTATTGAAACGTCAGGTCGAGTTTTCGATTCAGCGGAAAGGCGTGCCAACATTGCCGACATGGATCCCTTCTGACAATACCGCCAGGGAAGAGCACCAACCTTGATCGACGCGGCGAGGGTGGCGTAGTTTCAAGCACTGCTAACGGTTGAACGAAGCGGCAGGATTAATAAGGGCCGTGGCCAGGGGAAGCCGTCTCTGTTCGTCCGCTCTCTGAGTCCCGACCTGTCCGGCCTTCAGCGGCTTCAGGCCTAATTGCCGTGCCGCAGATCCCAGCCGATCCGGGGCTGATGCTTGTTCCTTCTCGAGCAGTAATCGCTGTTGCTCCGCCAGTAGCTGTTGCCGTTCATTACGCAGACTCTCGCTCTCGTACCCAAATTGAACCGCAGCGAAATGCTGCCGCGCGGCGAATACAAAACCAACCGCCAACCCGAGACCGCAACAAAGCAGCAGTATCAAACGGGAGAGCGCACGAAAGTCACGTTCGCGACGGACACGAGTGTTCCGCTGTTTTGAAGGAAGTCTTGGCATTCGTAGGCTCCAGCTTTCCGGGGCTAGGCATTATCGGACGAGTGTGAGAACTCCTGGACACTCGTTATGTTAGAGAGAGTTTCCGGCAAGCCCGCAATTTTGCGCTACGCGCACGCGGATTCTGCTCTACCTCGTTATCATCAGGAACAACCGGACGCCTTGTTAGGATTTCAACTGTTCGCCGCGCGCCACAGGAGCAAACAGGAACTCGTGGCGGGCACTGGCAGTACCCGGAGAGCCGGCGAAGTTCCTGCTTGATAATTCGATCCTCAAGCGAATGGAAACTGATCGCTACGAATCGTCCGTCCGGTTGTAAAAGATCTATGGCTGTGGCAACAAACTGATCCAGGCCTGCGAGCTCCCGATTGACTGCTATGCGCAGAGCCTGGAAGGTTCGCGTTGCCGGATGAATAGCTCTGGACTTGCTATAGCCGACTGCGCGTTGCACTAACTCAGCCAGGGCATTGGTTGTTTGAATCGGCTCCCCTCGCTCGCGACTCTCAACGATCCACTTGGCAATGCGGCGCGAGCGCCGCTCTTCGCCATACTCAAAAAGAATCCTCGCTATCTCTGCCTCCGACTGCTGAAGCAGCAACTCGGCGGCGGTTTCTGCCTCGCCCGCTGGATTCATGCGCATATCCAAGGGAGCGTCGAACCGAAAACTAAATCCTCTCGTGGCGGAATCAAATTGCAGCGAGGACACGCCGAGATCAGCCAAAACTCCCTGCACTTGCTTCTCTCCGGCCTCACCCACGATGGCAGTAATCTCCCGAAAGTTCGCCTGGACGGGACGAAATCGATTTCCAAACCGCTCCAGGCGTTTACTCGCATAATCGAGCGCCTCCTGGTCGAGGTCGATCCCGATTACGCGAGCCTCAGTGGATCTTTCCAGAATCGCTTCGGTGTGACCGCCTAATCCCACCGTGCAATCAACGAAGAGACCCCCCCGCTCAGGAACAAGGAATTGCATCGTCTCTTTTGGCAGCACGGGGCGATGGGGCGCGCCTTTGCCCCCCAAAGGCGCGGCCATCACCACCGCCCCGTGATCTTGTTCAAAGAACTGTCTGAGCGTGATCCGTAAATTGGGAATCGTGATTCGCGAGTTCTTTCCATTTACGATTTACCATTTACGATTTACGTTTCTAGATTCCCAATCTCGCAATCGCCGCTTCGTCTTCTTCCGTATAAGGGTCTGAAAGCAGGCGCAACCTAAACTTATCAAGCTCCCAAATCTCGAGGTACGTCAGATATCCCAAGACTGCTACGTCGCCGAGCACCTCGGCACTCTTGCGTAGCAGCGGATGGATTAGTAATCGGCCTTGTCCATCGATGGTGGCTTGTTGGCCGTAGTAGTTCGTTCTGTCAAGGAACTTGCGTCGAGCCGGATCCATCGTTGGTAAGAGCGAAAGGCGTTGTTCGATGGATTCCCATTCCTTCAATGGGTATATGCGAACGTTTTCGCCCGTTAGACTAGTGATGTAGAATTCGCCACCATGTTTCTCCTCTATCAGGCGACGGAATGGCGTCGGCACCTTTAGCCGACCCTTCGGGTCTATCCGGGCCGTGTAGTTTCCCCGCAGCATAACGTGGAAAAGGTCAAAAGATTTGTTGGGTGGCCGTTAGGAAAAGTAGCTAATGATCGGCCGTAACGAGGTTGGACCCACTTCCGACCACTTTCGACCACCCGAGTCGGATACTACGCCGCTACATTTAGCGTGTCAATAGAAAACCTAGGAAGTACTGGATTTTTTCTACTTCGTGGTCGGCGGTCGACAAGTTCCCGTTCGCCTGTCGTCTGCCCCCTGCCCTCCAAGCGAGAGATTCGGGAGGCAGGAGCAGTAGGCAGACGGCTGGCCGAAAGAACCGCTTACCAAGCAAGTGCTCGTACTCGTGCCCGCTCCTTCTGCCTCCTGCTCCTGCCTCCTGCCGACTGATCCTGAAGTCTCATGTCGAATCTTATTATTCCAACCGACCTCGTAGGCAGGTTCAAAGCCATGATGTATATTGGCCCGCCGGTGTTAAGGTCCAATAATTCGTGATTGAGTAGCATCTGGATGGAGCCAATCCTGGGACGACTACCCGAACTTCTCCTCTTCGGCCTGATTGCCGCGGGAGCAAACTTAGTTGGCGGGCTCGTACTGATAAAAGCCGGAGCTCACCGATTTGGGGAGCGCTTTCTCAAGTATCTTGTTGCACTCGGCGCCGGTTTCATGCTGGCCGCCATCTTCATCGAGATCCTTCCCGAGACTGTCAGCCTCTGGACGGATAGCCGCTCTGGCGAAAACGCCGCGGAGTCAGTAGTCGGCGCCATGACGCTCCTACTCGCGGGTTATCTGGTCATTCAACTCTTCGAACACACGATTGCCCCCCACTTTCATTTTGGTGCCGAGACACATCCGGAGTCATTCATGCGACCATCCGCCGCCTACACGGCAGTCGGTGGACTCTGGATTCACACTTTCTTCGACGGGGTCTCCATTGCAGCGGCTTTCCTGGTTAGCTTTAGAGTCGGGCTGCTCGTTTTCATCGCGATCCTCTTGCACAAGATGCCCGAAGGATTCACTGTGGCCTCAATCATGTTGGCATCGGGACGTTCACCGAAGAAGGCCCTGCTAGCTACTGCTGCGATCGGAGCAGCCACACTTGCGGGTGTGGTCGGAGTCGCGCTGCTTCAGGCGAAGATCCAGTCGGCAGTTGCCTATGCCCTGCCCTTCTCCGCCGGCGTAACCCTCTACGTGGCCGCCAGCGACCTGATTCCTGAGGTGAATCATAACGAAGAACGAAACCCCACGGTGTCGATCGTGGTTTTTGTAGGCGTAGCTTTGTTCTATCTCTTACATAAACTGATTGGACTACTAGACGGACTAACGGCTTTTCGACTTGGTTAGGTAACATGGTTTTCAGACCCGGGTTGATATTAGAATTCCGCTTTGCTCTTCTGGCCATCGCTTTCGCGACTCTGGTTTGGCTCCCGGGTCCAAACGTCCACGCTCAACCTACGACCAAGTCGCCTATTCCCCTTCCTGAACCATTTACTCCAATAGTTGACTATGCCAGCGTCATAGATCCTGATACTCAAAGGCGTCTGGAAGCAATCTACAAAAATCTTAAGGAGCGAGCTGATATCGAGTTTGCAGTCGTAACCGTGCCTACAACTGGCGACCGGGACATCTTCGAGTACTCGTTGGACATCGCTCGAGGCTGGGGGATCGGATCAAAGGAAGGAGAGAAGAACGGCTTCCTGTTGGTGGTGGCCGTCAATGACCGCAAATACTTCACCCAAGTTAGCGATCATCTCGAAGGCGATCTACCTGACGGTTTAGTTGGACAAATCCAACGAGAACGTCTGGTCCCGCAGTTCAGACGAGGAAATTACAGCCAGGGAATCTACGATTCGATTCAGGCCTACGTCGCCACCCTGGCAGAAAAACGAGGATTTAGCATTGAAGGTATAGATCAGAGCTACGCCTATCGCGAGCCGCGTGAACAACCAAGGCTCAAACCTACGCGAGTATCGTCTTCCTCATGCTGCACCCTCGGTATTATTGTTTTTGTCATCTTCATTATTCTCCTCTCCATGAGGCGGGGCGGCGGCAGCGGCTGCCTCAACATGTTTCTACTGGGCTCTCTGCTCAATAGCGGTGGCCGAGGAGGTTGGGGCGGTTCCAGCAGCGGCTGGAGCGGTGGCGGATTTGGCGGTAGCGGTGGCGGTGGCGGGTTTGGAGGTGGTTTCGGTGGTGGAGGTAGTTTTGGAGGTGGCGGAGCCGGCGGTAGTTGGTAGTTTGACCAGTATCTCTTGCCGGTCACAATGCCCCCGCACGGTGTCGCGACTTGAGTCCGGATTCTGCTACTATCCACTGCATACTGGAAAGATGGTCAAGACATTAGTTCAGGAAGCGCTGAAGGGCCTGGTTAGCGACTTGCGCGCGACGCATGGCGATAATCTCGCCTCCGTGGTGCTCTACGGTTCTGCAGCAGCAGGGGACCAGGTGGAGTTGCGCTCGGATTACAATCTGCTTATCGCACTGCACAGGATAACTCCTGAAGATCTTCGTCAGGCTCAGGCGCCCATGCGCGAATGGCGCCGGTTGGGAAATCCGATCCCGGTCTACTTCACGGTGGAGGAACTATCGGACGCGGCCGACGTATTTCCGATCGAGTTTTATCAGATGGCAAATGCGCGCGTTGTACTTTTTGGCAGAGACCCGTTCGAGTTCGTCAAGCTTTCTGACGCTCACTTGCGGCACCAGGCCGAATATGAGCTCCGTAGTAAGTTGATTCAACTCCGTCGTCTTTATATTCCCGCGTCAGTCTCTGTCGAAAAGCTTTGTGACCTGATGAGCGACAGTCTGGCGAGTTTCGCGTCCCTGTTTCGCGCGGTGTTGATGCTTCACGGTAAGGAGCCGCCGGTTGCAAAACCCGACTGTGTGCGAGCGACGGCCAAACTGCTGAAACTCGATCCTGAACCGTTTGAAGGAATCTTTGCCATGCGGGCCACGGGTGAGCGGCCCGCCACGGATGAGGAGGCCAATAGCCTTTTCGCCGCCTACATGCTCCAGATCGAACACGTAGTCGAGGCGGTGGACGAAACCGAGCTCGCAGACGTGCCTTAACCGGATCCCTGGCTGGGCCAGCCTGGCTGGGTGGTAGTGAACTGAGTTTCAAAACCATTGGGAGATAAAACATGAACTACAAGCGAACATTGTTACTAGCTTTGGCCATCTTCGTATCGCTAACAGCTAGCGGTTGCGGCTACAACACGCTCACGACCAAGCAACAAAACGTGAAGGCCAAATGGGCCAACGTTGAAACTCAACTTCAACGCCGGGGCGACCTAATTAATAACCTCGTCGAATCTGCGAAACTTGCCGGCGTACAGGAACAGGAAGTCTTCGGTAAGATCGCTGAGGCGCGATCCCGGCTTTTGAACGCCACGAACCAAGCGCCCCAGGGCGAGGGCGGCGATAAGTCCCC
>JBPCMM010000112.1:0-10242 GCA_051002255.1 Pyrinomonadaceae bacterium | reverse complement strand
AAACTCAATCCACCAACATTCAGCCATCGGGGTTCGCTATGATAAGAGTATTGGTCGTGCTCCTTTCCTCAGCTAACCTTTCTTAGCCGTCCCGGTCGGCGTGAAGTCGCGGGCGCAGGATGGAAACCTGACGGGCAACTGGATAATAGAGCTTCGGCTGGATATCGACCGTACTCCGCACAAGATCGAGTTTGACGCGGAACAATCAGGCACAGGAAGGTTTTTGCTCCTCGATAGAACTTCGAGTCGGAACACTATCGTCCCGACACAGGCAACTTGGAGCGTACTCGCACGGGACCGCTCCGCGAAAATCCGCATCTCGGGCGCGATTGAATTTCCTGTCGGTAACGTAGGACGCAAGGCGGGAAAGATAACTTTTGTCGGGACCATCGAGAACCTAGACACGATCTCCGGGAGCACGACCTTCGTCAATATAGCCTCATCCGAAATTGTCCAGGCAGGATCCTTCGTCGTCAAGCGCGACATATCGAGCCCTGCCCCTTCGGGCCAGCCACCTTCAGTCACTCTTCTCTCTCGCTTGCTGACGCTCTAATTGGTAAAGCGTGTCTGCAAAAGGGCTGGTGGTGCGCGTGCACCACCAGCCCTTTTTTCCGTCGAGTAGACTTCTATGTCTGACCGTAAGCATTCCCTCTGCGAGTTCGAGGCTCTCAATGCCGGACCCCTGTCGTGAACGTCGATCCTGAAACTTCCATCACCTGACGCGAACACCCACTTTATCCATTCAAACTTGACCGAGCCCGGTGCCTCTCGCGTGAGCGCGCCAAAAAAGGCCTCAACTTACCGCCGCAGAAACTCTGTTATCGATGCACGCAGCGGTTGGACATGTGTTTGATAATAAGAACAAAACAGTCGTGAGGGCTTGCCATCATTCCGTCAGGCCGTCTGGCCATTGCCCGGAGCCAACTCATCACAAACCGATTGTCCCAAACTGACTCTTGTCATTAATAGTACCTTCGCCGACTGCTCTTCGACCTTACGAACCTGGAATCGCGAAAGCTTGCGAGCGCCCTTGAGAAATCTAAACACGATCCTTCATTTTAGTCACAAACTCAGGAAGTTATCTTCTGGACGGGAACAACCTGCAAGCGCCTTCGGAATTTACCGTTCTCTGTCCATGAGACGCATTATCAATCCGATAATACTCATGCCGTTCATCCGTCGCCTTTGAGTTTGCTCACATGAGGTCTGAATCTTGCCCTCGACAGGCATCGGAAGAGGCGAGGATTGCGTCTCTCTTAGGTCGGGATGGCCACATTTTCCAGCATGATTAAAGAAACCGGCCAAGAAGCAAAAAGCGAGCTCTACCGGGTTCCCGTTTGGCAGCGGCGCTGGGCGCGGCTGGCAATCATCTGGGGCATCTGGACCTTCATCGGTCTGATTTTTACGCTACAGTTCTACTTCGCCTCTTACCGCTCCGAACGTCCCACGTCGTTTGTTAATGCGCTCTACATGCAGATGATCTGGGCTTATCTTTTCGCCCTGGCGACTCCCCTGGTACTCTGCGCGGTCACCCGGATGCCGCTAGAGCGTGACAACTGGGTTCGGAACGCACTGCTGCACATCCCGATTAGCATTGTTCTTGGCGTCCTTCTCACCGCGCTGGGAGGCGTTCTCATTTGGCTGCGCTGGGGTTGGCCGCTGGGCAAGCCACTGACTTTCGAGAGCATCATCAGATTTGTTATAGGCAATTTCAGCGAGGCCATTGGCATTTATCTATTGATCTCCCTCACCGGTTACGCGTTCAGTTACTACACTCGCTTTCGGGAAGGTCAAGTCAGAACGCTACAACTCGACCGCTCATCGATAGTTCGTATCGATCGCATTCAAGAGCTGCAGCCCTGGTTTCATGGCGAGTATCGCATCATCTTGCAAAACGGTACCCAGCTCACCCTCTCCAGGAATTATCGAGACAAGCTGCAAGAAGCGCTGGGCAAGCTTCCCTGATTGCAGTTATCACAGCCTCAAGCCTGCTAGTCACAAGTGCCTGCCCTTCCGTCACAAAACCCGGCCTTAACTGGGAAACGTCACGTATAACAGGTCGTGTTAATCCGGGTGATTGAAAAGTTGCACTGATTTAGCGCACTTTTCAGCCAAGACATCTTCGCGTTGCTCATGTTCAAGTGCTCGATCCCCAGAGAGCCCAGTAGGACCCGGACCAACTCCTTCATTTCGGTCAGGAGGTATTCCCATGAGGCTACGCGAATTTCTATTTGGTACTGCGTTAATGTCCATTGTGTTAGTAACAAGCAAAGCGAGCGCGCCGACGGTCCTAGGCGACGAGTTCAGACCTGATTTTGCTGACGACCCCCGGAGCGCCGTAGAGGCAAGGACGAGCGTGCCACCCTCGTCCGGACCCTCTCCCTTGATTTCTCAAGACAAGGTTTTAGGTTCTGCCTACTACGACACGCTGAGCATTCTCAGGTCCAACAATCCCTGTAGTGATTTCTTCGGTGGGCCCGATTCAGTCGACATTTTTAACCAACTGGTCAGCAGGATTCGGAAGGACGCTCTCTCAGTGAACATCGGCATGCGCATGTCAGGATCTACGACCAACATTCACGATGCCCGGACCAAAAAACACTACAGGATTTTCGACAGGGTATCCCTTAACTCCAACGGCCCGTTCTATCGAAAGAAGGCCGCGGTCTGGGATCCTACTATGCCTAACGTCGGGACCTTCCAACCAAACACGAAAGAAGCTCGGGTCCTGATGCTTCTTCATGAGTTGGGCCATGTGATCAAGGGCTCCGATGGCCTCTGGCTTTTGCCAAATGATGGCAAGGATGAAGGACTTAGCCGGGCCAACTCATACCGGATCGAGAATGTCTGTGAAGACGAGATCAACAGCCTGGGCAAGGTCATCACGACGAAAGATCTAGGGAAGTATAGAGATCTTGACCAGCAACCCGTCCTATTCAGTACGAGTGAACGTACTCAGCCATAAGCACTGCGACGAGTCGTAGTTTTTTTCAAAGCAAAATACCTTTAAGGAGGGGAGTATGAAATCGATATCAACCTGGGAGAGCGAACGATTGGACACGGTAAACGCGGTGCCCAATGGTGACGGGAATGGAGCAGCCGCCCCCAGCAATATTACCGCTCTCAAGGAACTGACCCTCCGACTGCTTCGCGAGGTGCAAGCCATCACCGAAATGCGAACCTTGAGCCTGGAAGGTGGTGTCGACTTTTACAGCGAAGTGAGTCGCTTCGAGGTTGACCTCATCAAGCGCGCACTGTTGCAGACCGCAGGGCACCAGGGCCGTGCGGCGAGACTGCTGAACTTGAAAGTCACCACGCTTAACTCCAAGATCAAACACTACAACATCGCTCTGAAGGGTTTCGCCAATGGTTATCCGCTCGTGGAGACCGGAGAGATCGAAAGTCGTCCACACGTCTGAGAGCAGCGACCACTCGAGTTGTAAGCCAATCACCCAGCCATCGCGGCTGGGTGATTTTTGTTTACGCGTTGCTGGAGCGCAGGCGTCTCGCCGGCCGGGTGGTTTGTTTTCGTAACCATCTCATTCACACCGCCTCAGACAACTCGAGTCTTCCATGTTCCCCTACGAAAGAGCAAAGCGCTCATCAGGGCCAGAGTTGAAAACGCGATCATGATTGCCAGGAACACTCCGCGAGGGCCAAGACCCAGAATAATTGCCAGGGTGTAGGCGAGTGGCAGTTCCCACAACCAGAAGACGAAGAGATTGATAATCGTCGGGGTCCAGGTGTCGCCCGCGCCATTGAATGACTGCGTGATTACCATGCCGTAGGCGTAGAAAAGAAATCCGTAAGCAACTATGCGCAAACAATCGACGCCATAGGGAATAATGTTTGGATCTTTCGTGAAGATGCCGATAATCTGGCGGGCGAAGACCACGAAGAGAAGACCCACTATACCCAGACAGATCATGTTGTAAAAACCGGCCTTCCAAACGGCGCGTTCCGCACGATCCGGCTTCCTTGCTCCCAACGATTGACCCACCATTGTTGCTGCCGCATTAGCCATTCCCCAGGAAGGCAAGAGCGCGAAAATGATTACGCGAATCCCAATCGTGTAGCCCGCTACTGCATCGCTGCCAAAGCTGGAGATCGTTCGGATCAATCCGATCCAGCTCGCCATGCCAATAAAAACCTGGAATGTGGCTGTAGCTGAGAGCCGCACCAGCCGCGCCATGATTTTTGGCTCGAGTTTTAGATGGCGCCACGCTAAATCGAAACGACCTCCCGATCGGATCAATCGGCTAAACGCATAGATCACACCGGTACCTCGTCCAATATTCGTGGCTACCGCAGCCCCGGTTACTCCGAGTTCCGGAAAGGGACCGAGGCCGAAGATGAAACAAGGCCCTAGAATGATGTTGATAGCGTTGGCCAGCCAGAGCACCCGCATCGCAATCGCCGCGTCGCCAGCGCCGCGAAAAATGGCATTGATCAAGAATAGCAGAAGGATTGTGGCGTTGCCGGCGAACATGACCTTCGTAAATCCGGATCCATGTGCGAGAACCCATGGGGAGCCGCCCATCGCCCCTAAGAGCTTGTCGGCAAACGAGACGCCTATGAACGCGACTATGACCGAAACGATGAGACCCAAGACGATTGCCTGCACGGCAGCTCGCGCGGCACCCTCGGGATTCTTTTCCCCGATGCGGCGGGCCACCATCGCGGTCGCACCTACTCCCAAGCCAATTGCTACGGCGTACATCAAGGTCAACATCGACTCCGTCAGGCCGACCGTTGCAACTGCATCAGGGCCGAGACGGGCCACCCAAAAGATATCGACAACGACAAAGATGCTCTCCATGAGCATCTCCAAAACCATCGGAATCGCGAGCAGGACTATGGAGCGGCCGATTGGCCCTTTGGTGTAATCGCGGTCGCTGCCCCGCAAAGATTCGCAGATAGCATCCCATAAACCCTGCGGCTCAGATACCGCGGTTTCTTCAGCGTGGTCTACCGAGCCGGCACCTGCCAATTGTGTGGCGGATCTCTCTTCCGGAGTTTCTGGCATGGATTCAACTTCAGTCTTTTATCCGTCTAAATCTACGCAACGCGTCGCGAAAAGTTTTGTTCACTGTCGATGGCCACAACTGTTTTATTACGGCTTCGGTATTGACGTAGATCGTGTTGCTCACTAGAATGCGTCGCATAGACTTGACTGTTGCGCGTGGGTACCAACGTGGGACATCGGGTTAAAACAACGGCGCAATGTTTCAGGGCGATCCCCTCTTACATTGCGCTGTTTGTTTAACGCGCGGCAACTGATCTGGTCGTCTGATCGGATCTATTCGGTAAGGTCGGGGTCGTACGACTGATCAGCCTTTGCCGTCAGGTGATCGGCAGCGAATGACTGAATATAAGGAATATGTGAGTTACTGATTCACTTGGCGAATTAGGAGCTTGTTCGTCCGAAATCGTCTTTCAAGCGTACGATGTCGTCCTCACCAAGATAAGCGCCGCGCTGGACTTCGATGAAAATAAGGGTCTCCTCGCCGGTGTTTTCCACCCTGTGTGCAGCGCCAACAGCAACGTCGATGGCCTGGCCTGGGCCAACCACAATCTCATGATCGTCAAGTGTTACTTTCGCTGTTCCCTGCACCACGACCCAGTGCTCAGCTCTCTGCGAGTGCTTCTGATAACTCAATCGTTTGCCAGGCAAGACTTCGATTCGCTTGACCTTGAAGTCTTTACCCTCATCAAGCACCGTAAAAGTGCCCCACGGGCGCCGGTCAAACCGAGGGGAAGTTTCCAACTCTTTGTTCATTTGCATCACCTAGACGTGCTGTCATGAAGGACGCCACCATTGGATTCTTCGGAACGTACCGACGAACGCACCCTGCGTCAAGTAGTTTTTTCTCTGGCGCGGTCTAAACTCAGAACAACAGGGGTTGCATAAGGGACACCCAGAACCGTGCAGATGCCCTTCCAGGCTTGCCGGGGAATTCGCGCGCTTCACTCCTGCCAGACCAAGGTGATTAGGAGAGCGGAGTGGCTCTTAGGGTGAATAATGACTTAAAGCAACAAATAGTTGATCCTATGGCGGAAAACGACCCTTAATAGAACTGCTAATGAGTAGCGGACTGGAATCGGGCGAGGGCAAACCGCGGCAAGGTTCTGCGCGAGGGCTTTCTCTCGCAAAACTTTGGCTCGGTCAGAAGGGCGTGTGCTATAATTTCCACCGTCGAAAACCCAATCAGTTCGGGTTGATTTTTCTCTCCGGCTTACGGTCGAGAAACCACAACTCTCTCCGCACTCTAGAGCTTGTTTCTCTAGTTTTAGCCTAATCTAAAAACGATAAGAGACCGGGGTATAACCTTCGATGCGTCGGGTACACTATTCTAACGACGATCACCGGGAAGATACGGTGCTGATCGTCAACGACACACCCGAACAGTTGGGGTTGATGGATACTCTGCTAAGTAAAGCTGGCTATGAAGTAATTACCGCTGGCGACGGCCACGAAGCGTTTGATGTCGCTAAGGGCAAGCGCCCGGATGTCGTAATTAGCGACGTCTCCATGCCTCGGGTAAATGGAATAGAGTTTTGCCGGCTTATTCGACAGGACTCGGAACTGCGTTCCACCCCGATCCTTCTGGTTAGCGCCCATCGACGGGACAACGAAAGCGTTATTGAGGGGTTTGAATCAGGAGCCGACGATTACCTGGAACTGCCTTTTGACTCAACCCGACTAATTGCGAAGGTCTCCAGACTACTGGAACGTTCAAAACTTGAGGCCAATTATCGGGATCTAGTGGAGCAAGCCACGGACATTATTTTCACGCAGGACATAGACGGACGTCTGACGGGGATTAACGCGGCAGGAGCCCGCTTTCTTGGCGTCGGGCCGGAAGAGCGGCTGGGCACGCGCTTTACTGACGCATTCAAGATCAACCCTCAAGAATCCGAACTTACGGCGACTTTTAAGCCGCTTGAGCCACAAGACAATCTCCAGTTTCTGAGTGAAGACGCTAACGGTCGAGAACGCTGGCTCGAAATCGTCACCTCTCCCATCAAGGATAGACAAGGCGACACCATTGGTCTTCGGGGCGTGGCACGCGACATCACTGACCGGAAGCAGATCGAGCTTGCCCTGCGCGATTCCGACGAGCGTTACCGTCTATTGTTCGAATCTACTCCGCAGCCTATATTCGTTTACGACGAAGAGACTCTTGCGTTTCTGGCCGTAAACGAAGCCGCCATTCGGACCTATGGGTACAATCGGGAGGAGTTTCTCTCGATGACTGTAGAAGACATTCGCTCTACCGAGGAGACCCCGTCCCTCCTGATCAAGACTCCCACCGGCATTGATGAACCGCTTATTTCCAGCCCCTGGCGCCACCGTCGGAAAGACAACAGCATAATCTACGTCGAACTGACATCGCATCCCCTTTCCTTCAACGGAAGCAAGGCCCGGCTGGTCATTGGTAACGACGTCAGCGAGCGGAAACTATTGGATGAGAAGCAGCGAAGTTTGCACGCGTCCCTTCAACAGTCTGCAATGGAATGGCGCCAAACCTTCAATGCCATCGATTTCCCTGTCTTGATCATAGACTTACAGGGCCATATTAAGCGGCTAAACCAGGCGGCGGAGGAAGTCGCTGGACTGAAAGCGGAAGATATTGCCGGCCGCAACATTGGCGACCTGGAAAATAGTCAGCCGTGGCAGAAGGCTTCAGAACTCATTAAAAGTATTCGTGATAACGGCGGTTCGAGTGCGGCTGAAGTCAAAGACGAAACAACGGGAAAAACGTGGTCAATAACCCTGTATCTAATTCAGGAATTCGGTTCAGTTGGAGAGGGAGCGATTCTCATCGCCCAGGATATTACCAAGAGAACCGAACTCGAAGCCTCGCTGCGTCAGGGCGAAATGATGTCTTTGCTCGGGTCTCTGGTGGCTGGGGTCGCACACGAAGTTAGGAACCCCTTGTTCGGCATTTCTTCAATCCTAGACGCCTTCGAGACCCGCTTTAGCGACCGAACGGAGTATCTCAGATACACGGACGTGCTGCGGGACGAGGTGGGACGGCTGACAGTTCTCATGGAAGAACTTCTTGAGTATGGCAAGCCGTTCAAAGGAGATTTCTATAACTTGTCGGTCGACGAGGTCGTAACCAAGTCGCTGCGCTCTTGCTTGCCGGCCGCCGAGGTGGCTCAAGTAAGCCTGGTGAATAATATTAAGGCTCAGTTGCCGAAGTTAATGGTTGATCGCAGGAGATTGTCAAAAGTCTTTGTGAACCTGATTGAAAACGCTATCCAGCATTCGCCGTCTGGGGCAACCGTGAGTGTTGAAGCCTGCGAAGTTTACGAAGCTCAGCAGCACTGGATTGACTGCTCTGTAAAGGATTGCGGCGCGGGCATTTTGGATGAGGACCAGCCAAAGATTTTCGAACCCTTCTTTTCCAAGCGTCGGGGCGGCACGGGGCTGGGACTTGCGATAGCGGATAGAATCATGGGCGAGCATGGAGGCAAGCTGATTGCCGGCAACAATGCCGAAGGCGGCGCCTGTATGACGGCGAGATTCCCGGTGCCTCATCAGGAGGAGATCGTGGATGGCTAGAAATCGGATACTGATTGTGGACGACGAGCCCGGGTTGCGCTTCGGCGTACGAGACTTTCTTGAGCTTCAGGGCTATGAGATTGACGAGGCCGAAAGTTGCCGGGAAGCGCAGGAAATTTTTAGAACATCGCGTCCCGATATTGTCATTGCCGACTACATGCTTCCAGACGGCACAGCTCTGGACCTTCTGCCACGCCTCAAAGAAATCAATCCGGATATTCCCCTGCTTATTCTGACGGCGCACGGTTCTATCGACTTGGCAGTCCGGGCGATTAAGGAGGGAGCGGAGCAATTTCTAACCAAGCCCCTGGAGTTGCCGGCCCTAATGGTTATACTTAAGCGCCTTTTGGAGAACCAACGGAACCGTCACAAGCAACTCGCCAGCAGATCTCGCCAGGTGCGCTATGCGATTGACCCATTCATTGGAGTCAGCCCCAGCATTCGCGCTCTGGCTGAGCAGGCAAGGAAAGTTCTGGCCACGGAAAGCCCTGTATTAATTCTCGGTGAGACGGGCACCGGCAAAGGTGTACTCGCAAGGTGGCTGCACGATAACAGTCCGCGGGCCGAGGAAGCGTTTGTAGATCTAAATTGCGCGGGCTTGTCCCGGGAGCTGCTGGAAACCGAACTCTTTGGCCATGAGAAAGGGGCGTTTACCAGTGCTACTGCTTCGAAACAAGGTTTGTTTGAGGTAGCTCATCGTGGAACGATATTCCTCGACGAAATTGGTGATGTCGATCTTCAGATTCAACCGAAGCTGCTGAAGGTGCTTGAGGACAAACGCTTTCGCAGAGTAGGAGACGTCAGAGATCGGCAAGTTGATGTTCGGCTGATTGCCGCGACCCATCAGGATATCGGTCAACTGGTGCGAGACAAGACATTCAGAGATGATCTCTATTTTCGTGTCAGCACTATACCGCTTGCCTTTCCTTCATTGCGGGAGCGCATCGAGGATATCCCAATCATGGCTCACTACCTTCTCGATAAGCTGGCTACCGATCTCGGCCGGGGCGAGATTCAGCTCGAGCCGGATTCCATCAAAGCGTTGCAGGCCTACTCCTGGCCGGGCAATGTTAGAGAACTCCGTAACGTAATCGAACGTGCAGTACTCCTGAGTGAACGAAAGAATATACGATTGCAGGACCTCCACTTCGACGGCCACACGAGTCGCCGGGCATCATACCTCGACTCGACTCTCACCCTTAACGAACTCGAGAAGCAGCACATTGAGAGAGTCTTGCACGAGGAACAGGGGCGAGTGGAGAAGGCGGCTTCAAGATTAGGCATACCGCGAAGCTCGCTTTATCAGAAGATAAAGAAGTATCATCTGAATTCGTCCAGAGTCTAGAATGCGAGTCTAAATCTCAGACCGTTTGTCGGAGGACCTCGAATGGTTAAGTCAAATATCCAGTAGAAGCGGGAGTTCTGGTGGTCACAAGAAATAAAGCTTTGTGGCCCAGTGTTTGCTCTATAAAAGTTGTGCCAATCTACAAATTTCCCTCGAAATGACTTCGAGGGAGGCGGATTGAGCCGATGAGCCTGCAGTTGCCCCGCATGGCTTACCAGCTCAAGAAGCAGTTTTAAATGTTTCTCATCCAGGTACTCTTGAAGTATCTGCAGGTTTTTACCGAGGCTCCTGCCCCGAGTTTTCGGTCGCGAATTGGAGGTTGGCT
>JBPCMM010000111.1:0-19620 GCA_051002255.1 Pyrinomonadaceae bacterium | reverse complement strand
AGATTCAAACTCGTGACCAGTAAGCCGATCCATGCAGCCATGTAATAGGGGTTGATCGGAGCGTAGGGATCGAGAGGCGTACCAGCCAAACTGCCCAGCAAACGAAATAGTAACGGGTCGTTAAATACGATTCCATAGGCACCAGCCTGCACCGTAGGCTGCATGCTCAAGACGCCCATCAAGGCGATCGGTATCGTCACTAGGAAGCCCGCTAAGGGGCCTGCAAGGCCGATGTCAAACAGTGCGCGCCGGGAAGGAATCGGTGACTTGATCTTGATGAACGCGCCAAAAGTTCCTGCCAGGAACAGTGGCGGGGCCGGAATGAAAAAAGGCAAGGTAGCAGCGACGCCATAACGACGGCAAGCGACGTAGTGGCCCATCTCATGAGCCGCGAGTATGGCGAGCAAAGCAGCCGAAAAGATTAACCCGTCCGCCAGAAGACGAGGGTGCTGGACAGTGAGACCAAGCAGGGCGCTAATGCTGCGAAGGTAGTATTGCGGAACGAATAACAAATAGTCGATCACGCTCGACAGAGGGGGCGGTGTCACATCGACTTCTGGGCTGGCGATGACTACCCCCGCGACCGTGGTTGTGACGACGGTAATTAAGAAGAGGCTTGCGTGTAGCATCCACTCGCGCGCCGTGGGTCGCGGCGCTACTCTGAGCGCATCGCTTTGGCGAGCTTCCATAAAGCGAGGTATTGCCTGGGCCGATTCTGCCATTACGTGGTGGTTAGAATTTAAAGGCTAGATTCTGGATGCCTGGGTTCCAGCCTCTAGCCCTGAGCAGCTTCAATTGGTGCAGTCTTTCTGTCTATGAGTCTGAATCGCTGTCCCCGGGATTATCGTCCCGTGCGCTGCCATCCTCGTGGACTTGAAGTTCTTTTCCGGGCTTGAATCGAATCGTCTTGCCGGAGGGAATCGCAACCTCTTCGCCCGTCCTGGGATTTCGTCCCACGCCACGTTTTCGGGGTTTCACTACGAACACGCCAAAGCCGCGCAGTTCAATTCGCTCACCTCGCGTGAGCGCTTCCTTCATCGAGTGGAAAAGCGCATCAACCGCCTGTTCAGCCTTCATCTTGGGAACACCGGTCTTTTCCGCTACCCGGTTGATGATATCCAATTTGATCACGACTTCAGCCTCCGTTTATTCCTGGAAGGAACCCAACTCCCGGAATTGAGGGTGCGATGATAGAGAGCGGCAGCGAAGACTGTCAAGCAAACACAAAGGGTTCAACGAGTTCGCCAGGAAGTGTCTCTGAAATTTGCGGGTAGGTATCACCCTGGAACGCCACGGTGACTCCTTAAGAGCGTCATCTTGTCACAAACTGTTCGTAAGCGTCAGGCTGCAAAGAGAAACAATTTCAGCTGCGGATTAACGCGGTGAAGGTGGATCAGAGGAAACCAACCCGAGCACATAAATTACGCAAGTCTTTTGCTTCAATCCCCTGCAGATCAGCGTTTATCCGCGTAAATCCAGGGCTAGGCAGCACCCATCCCAGCGCAGCCTCACGTTTGACAAGGATGTGAGCGGCAGCTAACCTCAACTTTGCTGCGTAAGCAACCAGCATCCAAGCGTTTGAAATAGTGAGCGCGTGTTTTTAGGTAAAGTATGTTAGGCATCAGAACCCGTCGTCCTCCGCCTTTCGGCGGTGTCCAGGTTAGCGACGATAAGGACATTCAAGTTCAGATACCCGAGCAGGAATCCCAGGCCAATCTCTGGGGTGAGGCCCGTCTGCTGCTGCGCGATCTCCTCTTCGCCTTGATGGTTGCAGTGCTCGTGGTAGTGTTCGTCGTACAACCGGTAAAAGTGGAAGGCACCTCGATGCTGCCCCGGCTGCATGATGGCGAGAGGATTTTTGTAAACAAGCTGGTTTATTATGACGACTATCGCTGGGCGCCAAAGATCGAACGGGGCGACATAGTTGTGTTTTGGTTTCCTGATGACCCTTCCAAGAGCTACATCAAGCGTGTCCTCGGTCTCCCCGGCGACACGGTGGAAATACACGAGGGAGTTGTGCGCGTGAACGGTAGGGATCTGAATGAGATGTACCTCGATTCGAGGTTTAACCTCTCGCATCGGAGTCAGACTCCAGTATATGTGAGGCCAAACTACTACTTTGTGATGGGCGACAACCGCGACAATTCGAGCGACTCCCGAATCTGGGGACTTGTACCCAAGAAATACATTTACGGCAAGGCCCTGATCCGGTACTGGCCGCTAAATGTTGCCAGCATAATTCATCATGAGAATGTCTCACCCGCCGTGCCCGCCCCGTCATCATATCGCCCCAGCGTGCAGGAGACTCCGACAGAGAATTACGATCAGGATTAATTCCTATTCTTATTCCTTGGTTTCGAAATGCTTAATTGGTTACGACTCGTCCTAATGATGTTCTACGCGCCCGCGCGCGCCATGCGTGAAGTGCGTGACCGAGCTGCTTTAGCGCCCGCCGGATTAGTTGCGCTCCTGGCCCACGCCTTGTTCTTCTTTTCACTCTCCTGGTTTTATCTGGGACACCTCATCAATCCTGCCCAGCCTCTCGCACTTGTTTTTGTATTATTCCAATCTGCGGGCTCCCTCGTGATCATTGCTTTTGTCTTCTGTCCGCTGACCCTCTTTCTGGCTAACATCTTTGAGCGACGGGCGAGCTTCAGACTATTACTTCAACAAGAGTATGCCGCTTTGGCGGCAACCATGTTTTATGCATTAACTGCGGCAAGCTTGATTACCACGATTCTCACGACTGTCGGCTGGCTTACCGGGGCACAGCGGACACTGTCCAGCAGGATGGTGGCCGTAGTGATGGAACAACGTGGCCAGCTCAACCCTGAAGTGCTGGCTGCGATCGAACAAGGAATCCTTACTCCTGAACTAATTGCCGCGGGTCTTTCGGTAATGGCCTTGGCTGCGGTCTTTGCGGTCTGGGCAGTCCTGGCGCTGCGCACAGTTTTTCGTCTCTCCTGGTTTCGCGCGGTGATTGTGGTGCTGGTCAGCGGCACTCTGCTCCTGCCGGCGTACAAGTTAATTCCCATCCTGGGCACGATTCTGGCATCACCTTTCCTGCTTCTGATGTTGTTCTTATTACTGCGCGGCTACGTCGGCGAGTTCACGCGCACGCAACGGGCACGTGAGTCGTTCAGGCAAAACCTGGAGGCCGCCACATTGAATCCGGCGGACGCATCAGCACACTACAACCTGGGTCTTATTCATCAACAGCGCGGAGAGCTGGAACAGGCGCGCGAGCGGTTCGAACGGGCGGTGCAGATCGACGATGACGAGATCGATGCGCATTACCAGCTGGGACGAATTGCCGGACAACAAAAGCGTCTGGCAGAAGCCGTTAGGCATTTTGAACAGGTGGTTTCCCGCGATCGCACCCATGCGCAGAACGAAGTCTGGCGTGAGGTGGGCGCAACTTACCTTGCCGCAGGACAGTTTGAAGACGCCCGCAATGCTTTGGAACAATTCCTCGAGCACCGACCGTCAGACCCCGAAGCCCTCTATCTGATGGGGCGGGCGCACGCGGGTCTAGGCCACCAGCGCGAGGCAGCCAGCTCCATGCAAGCCTGCATTGAAGCGGTCAAGACCGCACCGGCTTACAAGTATCGGGCAGACAAGCGCTGGCTCAACGAAGCCCAGCAGTTTCTCAGATCGCAGATCTAAAGGACGGTCCAACGTCTAATCTCCAATGTTCAATGTCGAAAAGCAAAGTAAACAGACGTTGGACGGGAAAGCAATGCGCAATAAGAAGCCTGCCATATTAGCCCTTGAAGATGGCCGCACTTTTCGTGGCCGCTCATGGGCCGCGGAGGGTGAAGCATGCGGTGAAATGGTATTCAACACCTCCATGACGGGCTACCAGGAAGTGCTCACAGATCCGTCGTATGCAGGACAGATCGTCTGTATGACATATCCGCTTATTGGCAACTATGGCGTAAACCGCGCTGACGAGGAATCCGACCGTCCCTGGGTCGAAGGGTTTGTGGTTCGCGAGGCCAGCCGGATGGCTTCAAACTGGCGCGCGGAAGAAAGCCTCGACGACTATTTGAAGAGATGGAATATCGTCGCGATGGAAGGAATCGACACGCGCGCACTGGTACGACACATTCGCGACAAGGGGGCAATGCGCGCCTGCATCTCAACTATCGATACAGATGAAACGAGCGCCGTTGAGAAGGCACGCCAATCACCTTCGATGGAAAATCGTGAGTTGGCCAGCGTCGTAACGACCAAACGACCATACGAGGTTGAGCCCGAAGGCCCGCAACGGTTTCACGTCGTGTGTTATGACTTTGGGGTCAAGCGAAACTCACTCCGACACCTGGCCGGACTTGGTTGCCGCATTACTGTCGTTCCTGCAGCAACCTCCGCCGCCGAGGTTCTGGCGCTCAAACCAGACGGCATTTTTCTGTCCAATGGTCCCGGAGATCCGGCTTCCATGAACAAAGAAGTCGATGAGATCCGCCAACTAGTTAATGCAGCAGTACCCACGTTTGGCATTTGTTTTGGTCATCAGTTGCTGGGTCGCGCCTTTGGAGGCAAAACGTTCAAACTTATGTTTGGGCATCGAGGCGGAAATCAGCCGGTGAAAGACCTCAAGGAAGGCGGAGTCGAAATTACTTCACACAATCACGGCTTTGCTGTGGAAGCCGGCAGCCTACCCGCCGAAGTTGAGGTGACGCACGTCAATCTAAACGACCGTTGCGTTGAAGGGATGCAGCATAAGACGCTGCCGATCATATCAGTCCAATACCATCCCGAAGCGGCTCCCGGCCCACACGATGCAGCCCATCACTTCCGGCGTTTTATCAAGCTGATGGAATGACTTCACCCATTATTTCGCATAGAACGCTGACTGGTCGTACTCGACAATTTGCTTTTCGGAGGTACCACCCTATGAGACGGATTCCGATGGCGGTTTTATTCGCCCTAGCCATGACATTCGCGGTTCAGCCGGCTCAAGGCCAGCAAAATGAGTCGGCCGTTCGGATTCGAACCCGAGAACAAGTGGGCCAACTGCTCGACAAAGTAGGGCCCAGCCTCCACCTCACTTTCCGACAAAGCGAAAAGCAACCTTTCAACTTCGTAGGTCTGTTGAAGGAGGGCCTCACTCAAGCGGAGAGTTTTGAAGTAGTCGTCGGCGTGACGCAGAACCAGACAATTGGGTTCCGCATTTACCCGCGTTACAAAAGCAGTTACATCAATATTGACCACGTCAGGAACGGTCCCGGACTGATGAGGCTTTTGCTGAGACTAAGCGATCGGGCATTTCTCTTTTGGGGAGTAGATCCTTCAGGTGACATCTTTACCGGCTACACGTTTACGCTGGAATCGGGCTTTCCGGAAGAGTCGATCAAGATCGTTCTTCGAAGCATTGTGAACAGCGATAAGTTTATCGGTGAGATGAAACCGATGATTGACGGCATTGGCGCTCCTGGCTTGTAACTCGGTCCCAGTGAGGAGCTTGAGTGGTTCAGCCAACGCGGGCCACTATAGGGCTCCCTGAAAGACTTAGGGCCACCGATTGGTGGCCCTGAGTTACCGCAAATATTGGTGGAGCCGAGGGGGATCGAACCCCTGACCTCATGACTGCCAGTCTGAAAACCGTTGTTTCTTACCGTGCTTGTGTGTACCGATTAGTGCTGATGTGTTAGGACTTTTATCTCATCGATGATCGCTCAGTGTGATTGAGTAATGGCTTGTTTGGCTGAGTTGGCACACAACTGGCACACAAAAACCGACTACCACGATGAGCATTGCTTTTCCTTGGATCAAGACAGTGCAAGTCGAGGAGCGAACCAATAAAAGTAATTTTCTCAACCCGCTAAACCTACCTTACTGTCATTAGGGGAGATTCATGCGATGGAGGAGTTCCTTGAAACGCGGGTCCTTGCGGACTCCGTCATAAACTGGATCCACATTCAAATATGGATTCCAATGAGTTTTCGGTTCTTCAAAAGCGCGTTGAAGCCAACGGATACCGTCTTCGTTGTTGCCGAGGAGGACTTGATAACGTCCCATTACGATTGCTCGACTTGGTTCTTTGCTTCTCATTCCGCTCTCCAGTTCGTCGATAACGATCCCCCGCAGACCCGAGCGGTCGAATGAGCGTCTTACTCGCTCCATGGTTTGCACATCGTGATCAGCGTGCCTTCTCTGGATCCACGCATCTAGCGCTTCCTGGTCCATTCCCTTCATGCGATAGATGTCAAAAAGATACTCATGTGCCACACTGAACTGACTATCTAAGGTCAGCGCGCGATTGCAATAATCGATGGCCCGATCGTATTCGCGCCCGAAGTAGTAAAGCTGACCAAGGTCCGCCATGACGATTAGTGAAAGCGGATCCAGTTCCAGCGCGCGCTGCATTTCAGCTTTTGCTTCATCCAATCTTCCGCGCAGCGACAGATATATGCCTTTCCAATGGTGAGCCGTCACAGAATTTGGATCCAGCTCAATAGCTAAATCGAACTCTTTTTCCGCTGTCGGCCAGTCCCAATGTTGAAACGTGCGAATGAAGCCGTATGTGGCATGAGCGTCGGCCAGGGTGTTGTCCAGCTTCAGCGCCTTTTCGATCAATGCCTCGGCTTCGGGTGAGGGATTCCCCATGGTCGAGTTTACCGCGGCGAGTTCTGCATAAGCTTGAGCGAAGTTAGGATCGAGTTCGATGGCTCGGCGGAAGTAGTCAAGACTCTTGAGGGCCTCGCCGTTGCGTTTCTTCCAGAAGTAGTTGCCTTTTAGATAGAGCGAGTATGCCTCTGCATTCGCTGTTAGCCGCTTGGTTAACAGTGCTCTATGCTCTACAGAAACGCCTGCAAACAGAGCTTCCCCGACTTGCTGCGAAACGTCGTCTTGCATTTTGAAGATGTCTGTCGACGCTCCGTCGTAATGGCCGGACCATAGTTGCATTCCATTGGCCACGTTGATCAGCCTCAGCGTTAGCCGCATACCTTCGGCGTCGCGCTGCAAGGTTCCGTCGAGCACTGCATCCACCCCGAGGGCTCGTCCGGCGTTTACCGGATCCTGGTTACTGTCGAGGTAACGCACAACTGCACTTGTCGGACGAACCTGAAGTCTACCGAGGCTTCCCAGCCTGGTAATCAATGCGTCGGCCATGCCCAGACTCAGAGACCTATCAGCCTCTCCGCTGAGGGATTTAGGTGGCAACACTGCAATCGATTTAAGCGAGCTAATGGCTGCCGCTTCGGTTGAAGAGGCCGGCTTACTGGTTCCAAAATAAGAGGCTGCGGTCAACGCAGCTGCAAGCAGGGCCGCACCAGCCAGCAAAGACGCCGTAGCGGCTCGGCTCACGGGGAAAGTGAGTGGCTGTCCGACCGACCGGACCAAGGTTGAGTGTGATGTCTCCTCCGTGTGCGGAGTGTTAGGTACCAAATCTTCTTCGATCACCGTGTGCGAAAGAGTACGCTTCTCAATGATCAATGGGGTGGGTTGCTCTCGCCTCTCCCGCACTTCAGCCACAAAGCGATAGCCGACACGCGGCACGGTTTCAATGTACTCAGCCGCCTCACCCTTCTGCCCGAGCGCCTTGCGTAACTGGGAAACGGCCACAGTAAGATTGGCGTCCTCTACGAAAGTGTCACCCCAGACGGCCTTCATTAAAGCCTCACGCTCCAACATCTCGTTCGGGTGTTGCACGAACACGGTTAACGCTTCCAGGGCCTTGGGCGACAGGTGTACGGGTTCCCCGTTGCGGAGCAAACGGTGCCTTTGTGAATCTAGACGGAACGAGCCGAACTCGTAAAAGTGCCTGTCTGGGCTTGGCATACGCAATTTAGAAAACTCTTTAGAAGAATTTAGATGGTCTTTAAGGACTAAGGCTGCGTTGGGGAGATATCATTCTCTGCATGAAACCGAGATTCAAACGCGCGCCTGGACTAAGGCCGACATTGTAATGCAGTGACCCGGCGCTGGCAAAGAGCTTCTGAACAGTAACAATCCACTCCGCCATTGGAACAACAGCCGGGACTCCAAACCTGCAACAAATGACAGGAATCTTAAGGCAAAGGGTTGAGCTATGAGAAAAACTCTCGCCACTACGTCGTACTTCTGGCCGCACTGATCGTATCTGTCGCGTGGCTGATACAGAACTTATTCCGCGGGACGCGAAATCAATCGCGACGACGCCAATTAACGAGTGAAACCGCAAGAACGTGGTGCTGAGTATTGAAGTAAAACCAGACACTCCAAAGAAACTTCCCAAGGGGATTGGCGTCCTCGCGAATGGCAGGCCACTAGACCTGCTCGATTACGGAAGCTGGCCGGACGAGCGAAGGAAAGTCTTCAACCAGTATGAGAGCGGAACAGAGGTCTCATCAGCAGCGTCTCCGGCGCCGGATTTAGTTGTAGTTTCCTTATCTGCGTTGAAGGTGCAGTCCTGTGAGCTGGGATTCTAAGTCGAACCGCCAGCTACTCCGGTCGGCTGACCATTCAGAAACCTGCAAAGTCCTTGGCCAGTTGTTCCTGGTCAGTTGACTCGCTGTTTGCGCTAACGGATTCAAAATGACACTCAACTCAACGGGAGTGCCACTGACTACTGACAAACGTTACCGACCACTATGAAACAAAAACTCTTGACCATCTGGTTTCTTTCCTTCATCGCGATGACTCCTGACGCAATGCTTTCGCTTTACGCCATTCCCGCACCCAGGACCGTGCAGTTACCCCTCACCCTGAGTTTCGACAAGGAAAAAATTCAGGGCGGCGAGAGAGTGAGGGCCCGCGCCACCAGAAGCGGCGACACGAGCCAGCCGGTAACACTAAGACTGGAAAGCACTCAGCCAAACTTAATCGTCGTCCCCAAGTCCGCTGTCGTCATCAACCGCGGCGAGTCTTTCGCAGTGTTCGAACTTATTAGCGTTTCCACTCCCATCAAGACCACTGTGAGCATCAGAGCTTTCCTGCCTTCCTCGCAAGTTCCAGCGATCAGATCCATTGAGATGTATCCGGCGATCCTCAAATCAGTGACGCTCAACAACCCCTCACTGCCAGGTACGCGAGGAGGCGAAATCGGTGTCCGAGTGGAATTAAATGCCAATGCACCTGTGGGCGGCATCGAGCTCTATCTGGACCTCACCGGGCCAAGACTGCTGCGGCTGGACGGTCCCAACCCGAGATTAACAGCCGGAAGAAGAGAGGGCACGTTCGATATTGAATACGACAAGCTTTATATCGGCGAAGACCAGATAAGCAGTGGTCGAACCAATTTTGATGCACAGACCAGAACGCTTGATCTTGTAGTCTCACTCGAGGTGCAGTCAACGAAGCCTTGGGCCGACATTCCGGGGATTGCGAAAAAGATTTCTTTCGATGCCCTTCCGCTCCGCGTTGCTTCCATCTCAGTCCAATCGGCTGCTGTTTCCGGGGGCGGAGAATCCCTCGCCAGCTTCACCCTCAACATCCCTCCTGGAAGCAGTGAAAGGGTTCTACTTTCTCCAACCAGCGTAGGCACCTCTCTCCGTCCGGTGTGGGCCAGACTGTTGGGGACGAGTTGCCAGGCAAATGTCCTGATACTTGAACTTCAACTGACACAGGGCGTAACAAACTACAGCTTCAAAGTTTGCACTGCTCCAGTCACAACCGCCACCACCGGCACATTAACCGTTACCAATCGAAGCGCTGCCTTCCCTGTCCAGATAGCCGTTCAACCATGAACCCAGAGCAATAGGTAGGAGGAATCAATGAAACGCTTCGCCCTCGTGGCCGCAGTCGCCTTTATCAGCGCCAGTACATTGCAGGGCCAAGATCTAAGAGATCTTGTTGAAGAGATGAAGAAGATGCAGGTCCAACTTACTGCACTGCAATCGCGCACGGAGACACTGGAGCGTACGGTGACAGCGTTGCACGGTCAGGTTGACGAACTCAGAAGAACTACTGCAGAGCTGAGAAACACCCAGTCGGAACTGAAAACGAGCGTAGTTGAGTTAAGAGAGCGTGTGGTCTCGTTCAACGGATTTGTCCAATCTGGTGGTGGTTACGTATTCAGCGTTGCCGGCCCTGTCACGATCAAGGGAAGCAGCCTCACGTTGGAGAGCAGCAGCGGTATGGTGCTCAAGGCGGCGAGCACCGCCGCTTTACAGGGTGGCTCCTCGCTCTCTTTGGTTTCAAACGGTACGGCCTCACTCGCCAGCAACTCTCAACTCGACCTCACAGCCGGAAGCACAACCAACATCACGTCTGGAACGGCATTGAAACTTGCCTCCGGTGGCGCTGCGACAGTGCAAGCCGGTTCAGACTTCAACGTGAAGGCGGCGAGCGCCAATCTAGAGACAACTGGCTTGTTCAGCCTTAAGGCCGGCGGCTTCGCTACCGTAGAGGCAGGGGATCTCGTATTGAAGGGGCGGTCGGCCTTCCTTCAGGGTTTCAATCGCCTGACTATCAAGGCAAGCGAAGGCTTGTTCGAGTCGAGCGGAGCGATTGACATTAGAGCCAGTGGGCGACTCACGCTAAAAGGCTCAAATATTCCCTAGTACCAGGTGTGACAAGGCTGAAGCGCTTTGGTAGACCCAGGAGAAGCAACAATGAAGTGGTTGAATAACGTGCTGGTACCTTTGTTCCAAGTATGCGGCGTCATGTTCCTCGGCCTTGTCCTCACCGTTAGCACAGTGTTAGCGGAAACGATAACCAAACCATTTGAAATCGGCACAAGCACTTCAGGGTCGTCTCACTTTCGTACCTTCACGCTTCCGTGTCGCACACGCATGACGGCGTCGGTCACCTATGCTCGTGCTGGGGCCGCAGGTGAAGGTAACGATGTGCCAATTTTCATTGAAGTGCGCGAGCCCGCCACCACCGCCGAAGGAGAAGGATCAGCGCTCGCTGTGAAGGAAGGTCTCACAGCTACACGCACACCTAAAACCGCTAATCTCACAGGTGTGACAAGCAGTCGTAGCGGCTGCTCAATACCCTGGCGAGTGCGCGTCAAGCACGACGCCAGTGGACCCGCGCCTGTCGCCGTCACCGGCACCATAACCGTGAGTTTCAACACCAATACGATTGGAATTAATGTGGCTGGCGGGCCATTCAGCCTCCTACGGGATCAATCGATAACAAAAAACGTCGGTGATTCGAATGGAATCGGACAAGGCACCGTCGTGATCAGTGGCACCTGGAACCATTCCGTTCTTGGCGTCACTGGACCAAATCCGGTCAAACTCAAATTCGAATTGTTTGATTCCAGCGGACAGAGGGTCGGGGTGTCGGAAGGCTATCCGAACAACGAAATTAGAGATTTGCCAAAACTCCGCCTGACTGTTCGGCTCCCAGACTGTGCTACTGGTCAATGGAAGGTAAAAACCACCAATATCGATCCGCAGGACGACGCAAAAGACATCGATGTAATTGTGCATTTCACATCTGACTGCCCGTAATAGGAGAAAAGACAGGTGCCGACAACAGTCCTGGCCAAAGGAAACTGAAGGTCAAAAATCTTGACCCGGACAATGACGCAGGGGTCCTTGATTATTCAGCGAAATTTACGGCGGGTTGCGCGCAAACAGGGTTTCTCTCTTAAGGAAACACAGCGCTGGTGGGAGTAAAGTATGAAGAAGCGAACCATCATCACGACGGCGAAACACGAGATCTGGATCATTCGCGAAGAAGACGAACAGACTCACGTGTGGAATCAAACCTCTTCATCTGACCAATCTTCCGACAATGGAAGATAAGAGTCACGCACGTGGACGAACACGACGCAGAGATGGGATCGAAGAAAGCGAATTTCACTCCCAGCTACCCAATCTGAGACGGAGAATTATGAAACAAGCTACTGCTTCAAAATCAATGCGCGGCGCTACGATAATCGTGCTACTCGTCTCCGTCTTCACAACAACACCTGCTGACAACGTTTCCAGGGCGTTTGAGTTTGGAACTGGCACAGCGCCGCTTCGCTCGCATGTCCGCACTTTTCCTGTCCCGTGCGCCACAGAGGGGGAATTGCGGCGGTCGTGAAGTTTCAGCGACTTGGACCAGATGGCACCGCTAGTGATGTTCCAATTATTGTTGAGTTGAGGGAACCCGATACCGCATTGAACGTGGAAGGTCCGCTCGTTGAAGAAAGATCAGCCATCGCAAAGAAGGCGGAACGTCATGAAAAAGCGAACGACTATAACAACCGAAAAAAGCGAGATCTGGATCATCAGTGAAGGAGATCCACAGTCTCACATCCCTAGCCCTGCTTCCTCGACCGACCGGGCTGAGGGTACTACCGACACAGTGTTGGTAACGACCGAACCGGCGCCTACAACAACAAACGAAATAAATGACGTACGAAGGAGTAGGGCTTCGGCAATGGAAGTTATAGACCAGCACAACCGACGAGGTTCGTACATGATTAGTAGTGTCTTGCTAATTTGCTTTTTGCTTCAGTCGGGTCCATTCGCGCCGGCTCTCAGCAGCAGCGTGACCCTCGGTTTCCGTGTTCGCAATGCCTCGACTGAAAGTCTCACCGTCAGTCCAAGTTTCTCGGCCAGTGAGCCAGTTAACCAGGATGGCCCGATCGATTTGTATCTAAGTCGGCCTTTGCACGATCCTGAATCGCGAGCTGCCGTTTTGATTGGAACAACTGACGTCTCAAGTCTGTTTGCGCGGCAGAACTACGACTGCGATACAACGCCAAACTCTGGCCTTTGAGGGAGGTTCAACACGGCGGGAGTCAGACTGGAAGCAGTTTGTGTTTCGCCAATCGCAAAAATACTGATTGTCTTCGTCGTGCAATTAATAGCGGCGTCTGCGATCAAAGGCATTTATATTTGATGATAGATACGAAGGGAAAAGGAGAGGACCATGAAAAGAGTAATCGCTGTTTCCGCCGTCACAGTTTTCTTCGCTCTTAGTGCGATTGTTTCGCCCGCTCGCGTGGATGAGGCAATCGTTGAGAAAAAGGATTTGAAAACCGTGGCAGTTGCGCCAATTGAAAAACCTCGTGATGGGAAAAACGTTGCCTTGACTCTTGAAGTCAAAGCCGCGACTTCCAAGCGTCTGCCGCGTGGGGTAAGTATCGGAATTAACGGAAAACCGTTAGACCTGGTTGATGATGGCAACTGGCCCGACGCTGCTGCGGGTGATGGGATTTACACCATCGGTCTAAAAACAAGAGACGGCAAACCTCTCAAAGAGGGCGGTTCGTTGCGATTGTCTGAAGCGACCTCATCAGCACATCACGCCTTGCCTCTGGGCTGCACTTTCAACCGTGTTTCCTGCGGCATAGGTTGTAAAAGCCTTATATTTCGTACGGCGTGTGTAATCTGTTTCGAACTTGCGTCATGCGACATCTAGGGTGGCCCAAACGAACTGCCTAGTGAGCGTTTTGGGAGAAACCGGTGCCAACTGGATCTCCCATAACGTTTGAGTGACGAGGCCATGAAAGAATTATCCTGATTGCTGCAATCGTGGGATCGGCTATTTCGTCGCCGAAGAGTATCCGTGCTTGAGCGATCCGGAGCATCCATTGAAAGGAAGATGACCATGCGAAGAACCATTATGCTTTCTGTTTTCGTGAGCGTCCTGCTCGCTCCAGGTGTGGCCCAGGCAACCATCGAACGGATCGAGGACGACGGAATCTGCACCCCCAACCGCAGTTATCTGAGTATATGCAGCGGTAGGGAGCCCTACCCTCTCATTGTGGGGAGAACCGTTACGGTCACATTGGCAGGTGGGTTCGTGGATCTGGCTACTGCTGTAGAGGTGACCGGGCCTGCTGGTGTATCCGCGAGCAGCGTGGGAACGGCCTCCAGCCGCAAGACTATCAGGCTAACGGTGACTAACGATGCCGCTCCAGGCGTACGCACCCTAAAACTCCGCTATCTCGTGGAGACCAGTGGTCCAGATACGCTCACTCTGGTCGTTCTGCGCCGCGGTGTCATAGGCAACATTACAATCCCGACTCCGACAGAACCTTTCCGTTCTGCGGACCTCACGATAGCCGGAACCAACCTCGACAATGTCGCGGTCCACATCACAAGTCGAGGTTCAGGCGGGCAATTCAACGCCTTTGTATCCTCTAGCACTGCCACGCAGGCCACTGTAAACGTTCAGACTCGGGGTCGGGATTTTAATGTTCGAATGAATGGGATACTGAGGCTACATGACGGAGCAAGCGCCGGCTGCGCGTTTGATGCGCGCTATTGCTACCAGAAGGCGAATGGGGAAGCTGATATCACGTTTTCGCTAGTAGGACCAAACTTTGTTTCTCTAATCGCGGCGTTGAAGGCGGATACCCCTGACTACCAAGCTTGGAGCGAAAACATCATTGAAGAGAATGTCCTTAAAATCATAGTGACTCTTAAAGAAGCCGCCAAGACGGGTGGCGAGAAGGTCTTTTGGCAGGTCACCCCTGCTACCTCATTCGTGCCCGCCGTGGGTTCAGCCACAACGTACAGCTCGAGCGGTGTCAACAGCGTTACCGTGCCTGCGGGTCAGACACGTCAGGAGTTGCGTATCAAGTTGGAGCGTCTGCCTGTCGGTTGTCCGTCCCAGGGGTGCGTGGGCCAGGTTCAGGCAAAGACTCAGGGGCAGCCGGAATACCTAATTCAAACCTTTCAAATGATTCCGGGCACTCCATTAAGTCCCACCAATACGCCGAAGATTCCTTAGTTCAATTTCTATTCCGTTTTGTCCGGAAAATCGATGAAAGAGATTAGCTTAAGAAATTTCAACGATTAGGTGGCAAGCGCAATGAAGAGAATTATCCTGGTGGCGTTAGTGTTTGGATCGGCACTCTCGTGGTCGAAAAATATTCTCGCCTCGAGCGACTTGGATCTTTCTATAAAGACAAGCTTCGAGGCCGGCCCACCAGTCACACCATCTGAACAAATCGAGGTGCTGCTGAGTCGTCCGTTAAGAGAATCAGAGTCCCGGGTCGCGATCTTGGTTGGCACGACGGACGTCTCAGCTCTATTCGTACTGGACAAGCTCCGACTACGGTACAACTCGAAGATTTGGCCGCTACCTCTGGGCCAGTCAGAGCTAACCGCCTATCTCGTATCAAGCAATGATGAGTGGAAAGAGGTCGCAAGGTTCACTCTATTGGTTAATAGACAAAAACAGTCTCAACTGGGGTCTCAGCGCGTCGCGGCCCAGGACGGCTTGGAAACAAGATTCCTAAAGGCAAACTACGCAAACTCCCTCAAACGGTTTGTTCCGATTCCTGACGCTGAGCTACTCGTTAAGGCGGCAAGCTCCTACGGCCAGGAGCCTGCCCAGACTTCTTCCGGGTCAAAGAATAAGAAGGGAAAGATGTCCTTTCTTCCTTCGCTGACGTTTGGGCTCAAGGCTCAGCCGGCCCAATCAACTTTTCCTGCCTCAGATACTCCTGAGCGGGCGACGTTTGCTGACTTGACGACACAGGCTTCACTCAAAGGCGACGCGTCGTACGGAGTTTTTGCTTCCCAGTCATCGGCTGACTTCGCCGGGTCAAGCTTCCGGCCGGAAGCGCTTCGGTTTGGCGATTTAGGAGGCGAGGCTCCAAAGCTTGATCTGGCGAGTTATCTACTCCAATTTCAAACTGGCCCCGTCAAGTATCAGGTCGGACATTTTTCGTTCGGAACTCAACGCCATCTCATTAACAGTTTCTCCAGCCGCGGGATCAATATTACCGTTCCGTTTCTGAAGCGGTTCGATTTCTCCGCCGCCGCAATGAATGGCACACAACTCGTCGGCTATGACAACTTCTTCGGCTTGAGCAAACGTAGACACCAGATGCTTAGCAGCGCTCTCGGAATAGAAATGTTTCCGAAACAGCCCGGCGGGCTGCGTCTGGAGGTGGGTGTGTTGAGCGCTTACTTTCAGCCGATTAGCGGCCTGAATCGCGGCGTTATCACCGACCTGCAACGCAGTCGAGGCATCTCCCTGCGGCTGATCGCCAACGACAAGAGTGGACGCTTTCATTTCGAAGGCGGATTCACGCGAAGCTTCTTCGATAGTCCCAGTGACTCTACGCTTAACCAGGGTCAAAACGTCGTTCCTCTTCCCGCGCTTAGCCGCAATGCTCATTATCTGGAAGCGAGCTACGATATTCTGAAAGACTTCTCACTCACCAAAAAACAAAAAGCCAATCTGAAAGTTTCATTTCGTGAAGAGAACGTGGCGCCGCTGTTTCGCAGCCTGGGCGCGTCGACCCAAGCCGACAAGATTCAGTACGAATTCTCCGTGACGGGCTCGATCAATGAAATCACTGCGCAGCTTTCCTACGTCAATTTTCACGACAATCTAAGGAACATTCCGTCTATATTAAAGTCGCAAAACGGGATCCATAGTATTGCCTTAGCTGCGCCCGCCAAGGCTTTGTTTGGTATTTCGAAGGACACACCCTGGTTGCCCCGGCTGGGCTACAACTTCAATCGGGTTCACTCGTTTGGTGCTGCAATTCCAGTAAATGGCGGTTTTGAAATTGATCTCAGCTCGATTCCTAATCTGTTCGGGACTAATCACACCTTCAGCGCTGATTGGCAAATAAAGAAGTTCACCATTGGCTACAACGTCAACCGCTCACTTCAGGACAATCAGCAAACAGGTCGCGAACTTTCCGACCAGGCGGTCTTGGTTAATTCGGGCCGATTTGGCGTTGCCCTCAACAGCAAAGTCAATCTCAATGTCGATCTCAGCGCTGAAAGCTCGGCAAACCGAGAGACAGGACGCATCGACCGCACCTTCCGGCTTGGACCTGGAATTACCTGGCAGTTGACTCAACAGATGGGCCTAACCGCCAACCTCTCGAACACCATCGCCGGCGATGCTGCGAAGACGAGTCGTAATCGAAATACCGAATTCGATGCGTCGTGGACCTATCGATTTGGAGCCGGTAAAGAAGGATTTAAGAAGGTAGCAAGTCAATTTTTCATCCGCTATTCGAATCGCTTCGCTCATTCCTTTGATCGAATATTCGTTACCGACACCTTGAGAAAAAATCAAACGCTTACAGCAAACCTGAGTTTCACATTCTTCTAGGAGCAACAATGCGGGCCTTATTAGTCGTGTCTATTCTGATCGTGTTTGCTTGCGCCTCAAGTCACGCGCAAACAATTCGGGTCTCTCCGAATTCGGTTAATGCGTATTCACAAGGCGCCACCACAGTTTTGCTGACCTTCGGCGGATTGGTTAACAAGCGGCCCGCGGAAGCCACTTGGTGTGGGGCGTTAATCCCGGCCGCTCCAGATCTCGGCTTCAGGTGCGACCCGGCCACAATTTTCGGGCAACTCCCGCAGCGCTACAACCAATCGAGATTAAGCGGCAACAATGCCTACACCGACATTATGTCGATTACGCCACAGGTTGCGCGGCGGGCGTACCTCGATGCCGTCAATGGCAACACAAGTACCTTCTTTTATGTGCGCCGATTTGTGAGTACCGTTGGCAGGCCGGATGAGTTCGTGCCGGTAACGATCAGGTTGAGTGGCAATGGCGCAAGGGTGCCTCTGTCGCTCACGGAGGTGAAACTAACGTGGGGCATCGGCAAACCAGTGCTATTTGTGAAGAGCGGCGACAAATTGCCACGTTTTGAAGCTGAGATTAGTTACACCGGGTCTGGTCGTTTAAAAGGCCGGTGGGAACTCGTAAAACCCGGAGACCTTCCACCCGAACCACGCGATCTCCTGACAGAAGCAACGCTCCCTATCGAAGAACGCGGTACGCAGAGGCGATATACCGAGATGACTCGATTCAATTTGTACCTTCCGCCTACCGGCAAGATAGTTTTACCCGGCCCGGAAGTGTGGCGCGTGGATGAAAGTCTCAACGGCTTGTATCTGGTCCTGCTGCGCGTCGAAGCGTCAGACGATCGAGAGGCGGACACCGACTTGGCTTCAGTAGGTGCGGGGGCGGGAGTGGTTCACGGCGGTGCGGTCGCGGGATTTCCGTTGCCGGTGCTGAGGTATTACGTGGCAAATGCATCGTCCCCTCAACCAATGATCACCGGAAATTCGGCAGTGTCCCTCCTGGGACCTGAGGATCAAGCGTTGCTAAGCACGACAAATCCCGTCGATTTTAGCTGGACGCTAATCGAGAACGCTGTGACCTACCGCTTTGAAGTCGAAGACCTTCTCGGCACTCCCGTAATCTCCGCGATATTGCCCCAAGGTGTGGGCTCATATCGCATTCCGTCGTGGTTTAAGGACAAAGTAGGCGACACCGTCGTGAGATGGAGAGTGATCGCCTTCGACCAACAAAAAAATCCGATCGGCACCACCGAATGGCGGGCGCTGCGATTTAGGTAAGCTTCACAATGATCAACCACTAATCGGCTTGCGGATTGCAAACCTAAACACCTTAAAGGACAGGTATCGCACCCGCAACGGGCCTTCAGAGACGAAGATTTCTTTCTTGTGAGATTTGCCGTCTCCCCACTTGAACAGTGAAGTAAGGCTCTCTTTGAAAAAAAGACTGCCTCAACGGTGCCTAAATCTATTACAAATATGGTGGAGCCGAGGGGGATCGAACCCCTGACCTCATGACTGCCAGTCATGCGCTCTCCCAGCTGAGCTACGGCCCCCTGAAACTGTTGAAAGCCTTAAGGCTTCATCGGTGATGGAAGAGTAGCGTAGCCAAGAAGAGACGGTCAAGCGAGCCTTGGCGCATTCTAGATTCTTGATTCGCGATTGCCGATTTGAGTCCTGTTTAGTCTCCGGACTGCGGTGAGCGCACCGAAGCTTGGCGAAACACTCAACGAGCGCTGAAAGCGCGGCAGAGGGTAGCCAGGGGCGAGCGCGCCTTAGCGCGCCGCCCCTGGATCAGACCATATGATCAACCGCCCTGAAAGGGCGTGAGAGAAACCTGCCCTTTTTCAGGGCTGGGACTAGTTTCAGCGACCGTTCCAGGCGCTGCACCGCCTACGGCGCTTGCGCCTGGCTACCTTCTGCCGCGCAATGGCGCTGGTTGAGTGGCCAACTCCACGAGAGCAACTGGCAAGCTCCACAAGTATGCTAGGCAAGGTCACGGCTTTTTCATTCGTGCTGCCAGGAAGGCGATAATAGCTCCCATAGCCAGGAGTGCAATCCCCCCAAGCACCCGCGCTGTGTTCGGGAGTTCGCGCACTTCGCTCTCAGTAATGACGACTGCCGAGATCGGCTCCAGAAACAAGGCGCGGTAGGCAATCACACCGCCGCCGGCGGCGATTACTATACCTAAAATGATGCCGATTATTCTCAATTCACAATTAGTACTTTGAGCTTTGTTCTTTTGTTCTTTGTTTTTTGTGCAGGGAATTAAACTTGGAGGTTAGCTGGGCTCACACAAAGAACCAAGAACAAAGCTCAAAGTACAAAGCTCCTATTTTCCTTTGAATGCTGGTTTCCGCTTTTCCAGAAACGCTTTCACACCCTCATCCTTGTCTTCAGAGGAGAAGCATAAAGCAAAGAGATCAACTTCGCGCCGAAGACCTTCATCAAGCAACGAGCGCGAAGCAATCTTTACCGCTTCCTTGGCCAGCTTCAGGGCGATTGGGCCCTTGTCCGCGATGCGCTTCGCTATGTCCATGGTCCTGGCTTCAAGCTGATCCGCAGGAAACACATGATTGACCAAGCCAATGGCAAACGCAGTTTTCGCGTCAATAATATCGCCGGTGAGAATCAACTCCATCGCTTTGCCTTCGCCCACCAGGCGTGTCAG
>JBPCMM010000110.1:0-10272 GCA_051002255.1 Pyrinomonadaceae bacterium | reverse complement strand
TACTACTTTCTGGCCGCAGCGCGCAGGAATTGCGCTCCGTGGAGGGACGATATCAGGCCCAGTTGGTGCAGGATAAGGCGCGCCAGATTGAGCTCTATGGGCAACGGTATCGCGACGTCGTATCAGGCCTGGCAAGGGCGTTCGAGATCTCGGGTGGAATTAGCTCCTTAAAACGTCGCGGATACGACTCGAAGCTGCAGAAAACGTTGCAGGAGGATCCCAACCTAATCGCTCTCGCTATCTGGCCGGTAGAAGGAGAACTTCACAGGGCATTTCAGCCAGACGTGATCAAGCGTGAGGAAGTCGACGAGCGAGTGAGCGAAGTCCTGGCAAAGATGAGTGGTAAGGGCCTGGTGGTGAGCCGGCCACAGATCATTCGTTCGGGTCAGGAAATGGCGCTCACTGTCGCGGCACCCGTAATGGGTGAGAACAACGATGTGCTTGCGGCAGTGGTTGCGATCGTTTCCTTCCAGGAGGTCTTTGAGGCTGTTCAGCAACTCACCTCCAAGAGTGAGCGCGAATTGCTCGACGCAGGTTTGCCCGTCGTCTTTGTGGTTGATCAAAATGGACGGGCAGTGGCCCATCCCGAGGCCAGTGTTGCCTTCTCATCAAAGCCGATGACCGATCTCAAGGTGGTTCAGGACTGGCAGGAGTCAGGTGCTCAGGTGCAATCAGCCCTGGCTCCATTCACTGCGTTGCGGGACGCTCGCAAACTAGAGATGCTCGGATCCTATGCGACTGCGGAACTGGACATGAACTCCCGTCTTGGAGTGATCGCCATTCAGGACGAAGCGGCTGCATTAAAGTCCGTGACAGGCATGCGCTGGCAAACACTTTGGATAAGTTTGGTCGCCGGGTTGCTGACAATTGTCCTTGGGTTCTTCTTTGCCAAAAAATTAACTAACCCGGTTCAGGAGTTGGCCGCCGGCGCGCATCGTATTGCTTCAGGTGACTTTTCACAGCGCATCGAGATTCGCAGCAAGACAGAACTGGGAGATCTTGGCAGTTCTTTCAATCTCATGACGGACCAACTCGAACGGTTCATCCGGGATCTCCAGTGCTCAGTTGAAGAGAATAGACAGCTCTTCCTGGGAACGGTGAAGGCCCTGGCCGCGGCAATCGACGGCAAAGATCCCTATACACGTGGTCACTCGGAGAGAGTATCAAGAGTATCGGTGGCAATCGCCCAGCGGTTGGATCTACCTGACGACGAATGCGAGAAGATAAGAGTCAGCGCCTTGCTCCATGATGTAGGCAAGATTGGAATTGACGACAGCATATTGAAAAAGCCCGCTGCACTGACCGATGAAGAGTACGAGATAATGAAGCAGCATCCACAGAAGGGTTACAAGATCTTGTCGCAGATTCCCGCGCTCAAGGATTTCCTGCCCGGGATGTACATGCATCACGAAATGATCAACGGCCAAGGTTATCCGCAAGGACTCAAGGGCGACGAAATTCCCCTGATGGGCCTAATTGTGGCAGTAGCCGACACGTTCGACGCTATGACTACGGACAGGCCTTACCAACGGGCAATGAAGTTTGAGGACGCAGTCGAGCGAATACAGAGTTTTGTGGGCACTCGCTACGATGCCCGGGTAGTCGCCGCCTTTACTGAAGCGTGCAACGATGGCCAGATTCGACCGGGTTCAGTGCGGCTGAAAAAGCGAACGCCAGCAGAACCAAGAGTTGCGGCGGTCCCACCCAACCTGTTTACAGAGCCAGAAGCCGTGCCCGTTGCTTAGCTCATCCAGTTCAATAACTCTGCTTTCTTAACGAAAGGGTATTTTCTTACGTCAGTTTTTGGTACTGTTTCGTGTGCTCCGAAACAAGTCCGCAATTCCTTGGTGTAAGCAAGGTGCGACCGACAAAAGCGATCCACTAAACTATAAGAACTATCACGAAAAGCTTGTTAGTGCCATTTCGTGTGATTTCGTGGATCGCGCTTGACGGTAAATTTGGCTGAGCGCGAAGCGCGCTTTCCAAAACTAGGGCACCTAGCAACAGCCGCGTCCTTTTTGTGAGGATGCGGCTGTTGCGTTTATAATCAAAAATTCAGTTATCCATCATCTCGAACAGCAGTGGCAATCGGAAAAACTTATGGGGCTTTTTTGGAGACGCAAAGGTAAAGATCAGTTTGTAACTCTGGGCCTGAACGAACCCCCGGTTAGTCAGAGTCCTCAAGCCGAGCCGGTTATATCGCCGAGTAGTTCGGACCAAGAGCGTGTTATTCAGGAGGAATCACCGCGCGCCCTGGTGGAGCAACCTGTGTTACAGCCCGTCGCAACTGGCGCTGGACCAACTCCCACCCCGACTCAAATCGCGACTGAATCTCGAGTTCCGGCGAGGACAGCGACGAAGGAAGCAAGACCGGAGTCGGTCCAGGTTAAGCCGCGGTTGCGCGAAGATCCATTGGAGCAGAAACCAGTTCCCAGTCGTTCGCCGTTTGCTACTTCTATCCTGGGACTAAACCTCTCAATAGAGGAATTACAAGCGCAGGAGGCGGCGCTTGAGCAGGAGTTTTCCGCCCGTTTTCGAAGAGCGGTCGCGGCCACGCGTGAGTCGCTTTCAGAACGGCTGGACACCGTCTTTCAAGGCCTCAAGCAGATCGATGAGAATTTGCTCAGTGAGCTCGAAGAAGCATTGATTGCCGCAGATATCGGTGTGGCAACAACACAGCACATTCTGGAAACAGTCAGACGCGGGATTGCCCGGAAACAGATCAATGATCTCGATGCGCTCAAACAGGCAATCAAGAATGAACTCTTGAGAATCCTGCGAGCGTCAGAGAGCCAAGGTGTGGCCTCCGAAACGACAGTTCCGGAAGACGTGCTTCCCTACGTCATGATGGTTGTGGGAGTAAATGGTGTAGGCAAGACTACCACCATTGGTAAACTTGCTCAACGGATCAAGGCCGAAGGAAACGACGTGCTTATTTGTGCAGCCGACACTTTCCGCGCGGCTGCTTCGGACCAACTGGCGATTTGGGCCGAGCGGACGGGAGTTCCACTCATTCAGCAGAAGCAGGGAACTGATCCAGCCGCAGTGCTCTTTGATTCCCTTAAGGCTGCCAAGTCGCGAGGTTCAGACGTATTGATAGTTGATACCGCGGGCAGATTACACAACAAATCGAACCTGATGGCTGAGCTGGAAAAGATGAAGCGAGTTGCGGGGAAGGAAGTTCAGGGTGCGCCTCATGAGACTCTGCTAGTTGTGGACGCGGTGACTGGCCAAAACGGGCTGGAGCAGGCGCGACAGTTTCTCAAGGTTGCGGGTGTCACTGGAATTGTCCTGACTAAACTAGACGGCACGGCAAAAGGCGGAATCGCGGTGGCCATAGCGAACGAATTGAATCTGCCTATCCGTTACGCCGGCATCGGTGAGAAGGTCGATGATCTGGTGGTCTTTGATCCGGAGCTTTACGTGAACGGGCTATTCGAATAGGAATTGTGCAACAGACCATAGCGACAGCGAACGGCGCAATCGAGGAATGGAGCGATACGGAGTTTCGCTTGATGGCTCGTGCTCTTACCCTCGCCGCGAAAGGAACCGGCCAGGTAAGTCCTGGGCCGCTCGTCGGATGCGTGATCACGACCTCGGAAGGTGAAGTCATTGGTGAAGGTTTCTACGTCTACGAAGAGGTAAAGCACGCTGAGACTCTGGCGCTTGAGCAGGCGGGAAGCAGAGCCCGAGGCGCAACCGCCTACGTATCGCTGGAACCTCACGCCCACTTCGGAAAGACACCGCCTTGCACTGATGCTTTGATTGCCTCCGGGATAAAACGGCTGGTTGCGCCTATCGAGGACCCAAACCCGAAGGTCTCAGGGCGAGGCTTTCATCATCTGCGCTCAGCGGGCCTTGAAGTGAGCAGCGGACTGATGGCTCGCGACGCGAAGAAGGTTAACGAAAAATATTTCCACTTCATGAAGACTGGGCGGCCCTTTGTTCATCTGAAGTTGGCCACGTCTCTAGATGGCAAGATCGCCACTCGAACGGGAGATTCGCGTTGGATCACGAGTAAGGAATCGCGTGCGCGCGCGCACGAGCTGCGACACGAGTATGACGCGATCCTGGTCGGGGCAGGTACGGCGATCGCAGACGATCCGCTATTGACTGATCGCTCTGGCAAACCAAGAAGAAGGCCGCTAACCCGCGTCGTGCTCGATGACAAACTGCAAATCTCGCCTGAATCTAAGCTGGTGAGGACAATAAACGAAGCGCCGCTTTTGATCTTTGCAGGCGAGGCGTTCGACACAGCGAAGGCCGAAGCTTTGCAGTCTGGCGGAGCTGAGATTGTCGGCAATCAACTCAAAGGCCGGGATCTTTTGGCGATTCTCGAGGAACTCGGCAGGCGATCGTTCCAAAGCGTCTTAGTTGAAGGTGGAGCGCGGGTCGCCGGCAATCTAGTGGACGCTGGACTTGTCAACAAGGTTACGTTCTTTCTGGCGCCGTTAATCATTGGAGGTCGGGACGCTCCCAGCGCCATCGGCGGTCAGGGCGCCGAAAAACTGATTGACGCCTTCGCCTTGGAGGATGTGGAGGTTGCGCTGCGCGGTGGCGACATTGAGGTGACTGGGTATCCCAGAGAAGGATGAAGGATGAGGGATGAAGGATGAAGGCAGAAGGGCGAGAAAAGACCGCGAGGCTTCTAAGGTTGGTCGTTCATCGTTCATCCCTCATCCTTCCAAGCGCTTAGGTCAAAACTTCCTCAGCGACAGCCGAATTATCGATCGCATCATTCAGGCATTAGATCCTAAGTCCGATGAAACGATTATTGAAATCGGTCCCGGGCGCGGAGCCCTCACCGCTCAACTCGTCCAGAAAGCGGGCGCGGTGGTGGCAATTGAGTTTGATAAGAACCTGATATCCGGGCTGTTGAAAAGCTTCGGTTCAAGCCCGAACTTCAAACTCGTTCAAAGCGACGCCCTCATTACCGATTTCTGCTCAGCGATCAAGCCTGCCAATCATGCTCGTCTGGTCGCCAACCTTCCTTACAACATTTCTACTGCAATTCTCCAGCGCTTAATCGAGCAGCGAAGTTGTTTGACGGAGATGGTCTTAATGCTGCAGCGAGAAGTCGTTGAGCGAATTACCGCGCCGGCAGGTTCAACTGATCGTGGGTATCTTTCGGTTGTCGTGGAAGCTTACTGCGAAACTGAAAAGCTTTTTGATGTGGCCCCAGGAGCATTCCGTCCTATACCGAAGGTGTGGAGCAGCGTGATTAGGCTCGAGCTGCGGCCGCGTATCGCTGTGGCAGTCAAAGATGAGGCTTTGCTATGGCAGGTGGTCAGCGCCGGGTTTGCCCAGAGACGAAAAACGATTCTCAACAACCTCCGTTCCGCGCCGCCCAGGTTGCAGGAGTTAATCAAACTGCACGGAGGCGCAAGTATTGCGCTTTGTAAGGCCGAGGTTGATCTTCGCAGACGTGCGGAAACACTGACAGTCGAAGAGTGGGCACGAATAACCCAGTCGATTGAGTAGGAGTTGCGTCTCTGGTCTGGAGGTAACTGGAATGCGATCTCTCAGGTTACATAAATTCGCAGGTTAGGAAGGGTGGTTTACCCCCGCCGACTCCCATTGCCGCGCATGCGGGTAAACCACCCTTCCTAACCTGCGAATTTGGGTAACTCGAAAGATCTATTTCCACGTCTTTCTGACTTTCATCTGTCCAGCGGAAGCAAACTAAACCGATCATCGATTCTCAATTATGACTTGAATGCCGTCTCGTGGCCGCAACGACATAGCGGGAAGGACTGACACGTGATGACCCGGCGCGAGGGACAGTCTAAATTGTTGGCCGATAGTCGCAAGCACCAGCACGATCTCCATCATCGCGAATGCGTTGCCTATGCAGAAGCGCGGTCCGCCACCGAAAGGAAAGTAGGCGTACTTCGGCAATCTACCGGCAAATTCTTCGGTCCAACGCTCCGGGTGGAAGGCTTCCGGCTCGGGGAAAAAACGTGGGTCGCGCTGCGTCGCCCACTGAAACATGAAAATTTGCGTTCTCCGAGGCACTCTAAACCCACCGATCTCACACTCCTCAATTGCTTCACGGCCTAATCCGTAGGCCGGTGGATAGAGTCGCATCGCTTCCCTGGCAATCATGTCTGTGAATTTGAGACGAGGGAGATCTTCCAAGGTCGGCGGTCGTCCGACGAGCACGTTATCGAGCTCCGCATGAAACTTTTCTTCCACCGCTGGATTCTGAGCCAACAGATACCAGATCCAGGAAAGCGTCAGCGCGGTCGTTTCATGGCCAGCCAGGAAGAGAGTCATCACCTCGTCGCGAAGTTGTTTATCAGTCATTTGACTGCCGTCTTCATCCTGAGCCGCAAGCAGCATCGAAAGGAGGTCGCCCTGGTCGAGACCACTGGCGCGGCGATCGGCGATGATTCGATAAACGATTTCGTCTATCTTCTGGGCCTCTCGATGAAATCGTCGGTGAGCAGCGGTGGGCAGGCGATTATCCAAAATCCACTTGATTGTTGCTTGCGAGGCGAAGGGTTTGACGATCTCTGAAAGCGTTCGGCCAACTTTGTCAGCGTCTTGTGAGACATCCGCATTGAAAAGTGTCCTGACTACGATCTCCAGCGTAAGACGCATCATGTCACGATGAATGTCGCGGATCTCGCCAGCGCGCCACATCGCTATGGTGCGCTGGGCATAATCGACCATCACATCGCCATAGGCACTGATCCGTTGACGGTGAAACGCGGGTTGGGCCAGGCGTCTTTGGCGCTTCCACAGTTCGCCCTCACTGGTTAACAGTCCATTGCCTACCAACCGATGAAAGAAGTTGGAACGTAACGACATCGACTTAAAGAAGTTTCTGGCGTTGGTCGAAACGACGTACTCGATATCGTCGGGATGGTAGAGGAAGTAGGCCGTAACGTATAAAAAGCGTGCGCGAACGACATCGCCGTAATCACGGCAGCGCGTGATGAAGCCCAGGGTGTCGCGATTGAACTCGGGCATCACACCGAGAATCGGGTGCCCCTTTGGTCCCGGCGGAAGCGGGGCCCGCGTCCGTCGGATGGATCTTCTAATGGGGAGCTCTTCGACGCTCTTCATTCTGTTAGGTGCCCTATTTAGATAAGCCGCAGGACGCGAAGGGACGAAACCTGCTGCCACTCATTTCAAAAGGTTCGTGTAAATTCCGGGGTCGCTATCTGGAATTACAGTTGCGCCAACCGCCTTTTCATAAAACTCAACTGGGCCCGCTCCGCCTATGAAGCCGTATACATAACCCAACTCCTTGAGCTCCCAGAGGGAAGCGACCAGCAGCGCCCTGCCAACACCGCGCCCCCTCACTATTTCCGCCACACCGGTGGGCCCAAAAAGCGTCTTCCGGGTGCATTCGTAAGCCGCGAAGCCGACTATTTGTTTTTCAAGAACCGCGATGTATATCGAGACAGGTTTGTTAGCAAACCCAACTGAGATCTCATCCGCCCAAGCCTGGGAAAAATTCTTTTCGACAAACAAACGAAGCCTCGTGATCTCAAAAGGCTGCGCGCGCCGAATAGCTATGCTCTCTTGCTCCATTTTGGTGATCAAAGGCTCAAGCGGCGGCAGCTTCAGAAGGTTTACAAACATATCAGGCATGGTGCGTAAGGGCCCTTTCAATCAACGTATCTCTTCATTTAGAGTTAGCAAACGTCATAGTGGGCACATCGGGCAAGTTAACGCGCGCATCTCCGCGCGCTCTGGGTACCTTTCGCAGCGAGTGAATGCAAATCAACTCAATGTCGTTGGGATTCTAGCGGTTACGGCCGCCGGTCAATGACCACGCCTTTCGCAATGTGCGCTTGGCGAGATTTCTCGAATAACTCTTTGTTCTTTTGGTGCGCTTGATTAATTTGTGAATCGCGTTTTCGATTTCTGGCTTCAAACGTCGCTTCTCAAGCAGATAGAAGAAGTCGAGTCCCATGTTTTTGTAAAGGGGCAAAGTACCAATATCCCGTTCCAACGATTCTTCCCCCTCCAGCCCCGGGTAGTTAGCCAACTCTCCACAGTCCGCGAGAATAAGCCTGGTACGAATGCACTTCTCGCAACGAGAGCAATTACCTTGAGCAGAGAGGTTTTCCCAGCAAACCCTCAGATGCTCACGAACGAGCGGTTCGCCGGCAATCGCTCGCAGCTTCTCAACGCGGGGCAACTCCGCGCCGAAGTGAATTATTTGTAGCCTGTCTGAGGACCATAATGGGTCGGTTTTCCGATGTGTACCCCAAGGGCTTTCATTAACGTGGGCGTAGGAAGAAGATATCAGAATCTGATCCATGGAATCGCTTAGCAGGTGACCAACTGCTGCTAATACCCCTCCGTGTGTTTGCTCCCACGGCGCCTTGCCGAACTCCGGATGCTCACGAACGTTTGTGCGAATGATAATGGACTTTACGCCAGTTTCCGCGGCTATGATGTTTAAAGACGATCTAAGTGCAGCGATACGAGTAGCATCCTGCAGCTTGAAATCAAACCCTTGCACAGTCACGAGAAAATCAATCTCTTGATCGTAACGCAGCAGGCTGAAGAATGAATCCACACCCGCGCTGAAACATAGACCGGTTCTTTCAACTTCCGCCGTTCGACCGATGAAACAGCCAGCTGCCTCGGGCATCAGCTTGGGATAACCCCACCATTCATGGAAGATGTCTAACAACTGTTCTACGTTAGACAGCCATTTCCCGCTTACCGCTTTGTCAATTGTCAGCGAGCATCCATTACGCAGAGAGGGAATCAGTAGCGCGGAACCAAAAGCTTCGGGCGCCGGCCGGAGGTCAATATCGGACGATTCAAACCAGAGTGGCGCACCCCCGGCGTTAGCACTTACGCGGTACACACCATTTTCATATTCGGCGACTATATCGGTAACAAACACGGTTGGGGTCCATCACGGAGCATCGCGCCATTCGCACCCAAGTTCATGGAGCCATGTTTCATACATACTGCGGTTCTTGTGATAACTGTTGGGGAGTAGGGTCGTCTTCCGACCACATAACAACGCCGCAACCGCGAAATGTAGTCGATCTGTGATCACGTGCCTATAACCAGTGGCCAGGCGCAAATATTGAAACGGGGATCGGCAACATTCTACCGGATCTCCCAAACTCCTCGATTGCGAAAAGAGCGCTTCCCGGTCGTGGCGAAGCCAGAGACCTTTATCGATGGTCAGTCTCGACTGCCTCCGGCGATTCAAGCCGAGAAACAACTTCCAATGCCATGGGATGTCCAAACCGAGTGCCAAATCGGGGGCCAGAAGTGCGTCCGGTCGCAGATTAAGGCTCGCTCTTTCCCTGACGAATACACGTTTGTAGGCAAACTGCTCCGGTGTGATGAACGATTGGGGTAAAACGCTGACTGGCCGACCATCTGCAAGGACCTGTCTCCGCACTCGCTGGCAGTTCTCGTAATAACTCCCCATGTTGCCTCCGCCTGCGATTAACCATTCGTCAACCTTTGCGGAAGGAAATGGTTTGGTAACGACAAAGTCGATGTCAAAATATCGCATCATCTGGAAAGCGGCAGCTTCAATGAGGCTGTCCCCGACGTTGCCCTGCAGCCGGACGTAGCCAATGCGACGGCCGCGGAGTGGCTCAAAAATCCTTCCGAACGCTGAAAAGGGTAACAACTGCATAATGAGCTTGTCTGGCTCCTGTTGGTTTTCACATCCTCAGTTGCATTAGTTCGAATCGCTTCCACGGAAGCGATCGGAAGCGCCCTGCCAAAACTGCGCCCCCTCACCAAGTCCGCCACACCGGTCGGCCTAATAAGCGTCTTGCGGGTGCATTCGTAAGCCGCGAAGCCGACTATTGTTTTTTTAAGAACCGCGACGTATATCGAGACCGGCTCGTCGATCAACCTCCCTGAGATCTCATCGGCCCAGGCCAAGGAGAAATGTTCCTCAACAAAGGAAAGTACTAGAGTGATCTCAAACGGCTGCGCGCGCCGGGATGACGTTCCCGGCTTTCTCCATTTGCACCATGATCCAGTCTGGCGATGGTAGATTTTAGAGATTTACGAGTAAGTAGGGCACAGCATGCGCGCCTAAGCGAAAGAATTGTGGTGCTCAAGCGATGGTAACTCGAGGCCGATGCGCGATGTGGCGGGACAGTGAGATCCGACAAGGAAATTCCACAAACCCTGCACAGTCTTCGTTCAGAGTGCTACGAGCCGTATCAAAAGCAAGGCTCGGTGTGTGGTCTGGTAGAAGAGGAGTGCACTCTATTGCAGGGAAGCAGTGAAGTCAATAAATCGCTTTGTTGGCGTTCTCACTCT
>JBPCMM010000109.1:0-17152 GCA_051002255.1 Pyrinomonadaceae bacterium | reverse complement strand
CGACTGATTAGCAATCCCGGATGCTTTGCAACCGCAACTTTGCTCGGCTTGGCGCCGCTCGTAGCCGGGGACCTCATCGAAGGCCGGGTAGTCGTGGACGCTAAGACCGGCTCTTCCGGTTCCGGCGCAAAAGCCGCGCCGAATACTCATCATCCCCAACGAATGAATTCGTTTTACGCCTACAAGCCGTTTACTCACCAGCACGTGCCGGAGGTAGAGCAGGAACTCCGGGCGGTCGGAAACTGGAACAGCGAACTTGTCTTCATGACGCATTCGCTTCCGGTCGCGCGCGGCATCTTTGCCTCCATCTATGTCGAAACTAAGCAAGAGATGAATGAAGACGAAGTGCGCTCCGTTTTCAGTGATTTTTATAACGGCTCGTTCTTTATCCGATTCGTGAAAGGATCCCCGGACATCAACTGGGTCAAGACCACAAATTTCTGCGATCTTGGTTTTGCAACACGTGGACGTCAGCTGGTTGTCTTCTCGGCGCTGGATAATCTTGTCAAGGGTGCAGCGGGTCAGGCAGTGCAGAACATGAATCTGATGTTTGGGCTCGATGAGAAAACAGGATTGAAGCTGATAGGCACTAATCCGTGATCAAAGTCAAAATGGAAGCACAACCAGGACAACTAACAGAAGTGAGCTCCCTGGAAGCTCGGTTTCAACTCGCGACGTACAAGAAGATGCCGATCGTCGCAGAGCGCGGCGAAGGCGTCTGGCTCTACGCCAGCGATGGTCAGAAATATCTCGATCTGTATGGTGGCCACGCGGTCGCGGGAACCGGCCATTCGCACCCGCATGTAGTAGCGGCGATAGTCGAGCAGGCGGAAAAATTGCTCTTCTACTCCAACCTGGTCTATTCCGAGGTGCGCGCCAGGGCTGCGGAGAAACTTGTCTCGATTGCCCCGGAGTCGCTGACTAAAGTTTTCTTTTGCAACTCTGGAACTGAGGCAAATGAGAACGCCATGCGCATGGCACGCCTTGCATCGGGCCGGGAAAACGTAATCACCTTCTCGGGCGGCTTTCACGGACGCACTGCCGACGCTATCAGCGCCAGCTTTCTGGGAAAGTATCGCGAATTAGGTAAGCCGAATGTGCCAGGTCATCTGCAAGCTGAGTTTGGCGACATAGAATCGGTACGCAAGCTGGCGGACGAAACGGTAGCAGCAATCATGCTGGAACCGATTCAGTCGATGGCAGGCGTGCGCACCGCAGCACCCCAGTTTTTTCGTGAACTGAGAAAAGTCTGCGACACAAAGGGAATCGTGTTGATTTATGACGAGGTCCAAACGGGCGTCGGACGCACGGGCGAGTGGTTTTTTGCCGGCTGTGAAGCTGGCGGTGGAATTGTCCCCGACGTAATCACACTCGCCAAGGCGCTTGGGAGCGGCATTCCGGTTGGTGCATGTTTGGTTTCTGAGAAAATTACCTCGCATATCAAAGAGAATGACCTGGGTACTACGTTTGGCGGCGGCATGATTGCCATGAGCGCTGTCACCGCCACGCTCGAAGCAATCGATAACGATTCAATGCTTGAAAATGTAAAAGAGGTGGAAGCGCACTTGCGCCACCGCATTACCGAGATACCACAGGTAAAGCAGGTGCGAGGTCTGGGTTTCTTGATTGGGCTGGAGTTCACAGACAAAGCGGCGCCAATTCATCAGGGGCTGCTGGAGCGAAAGGTGATTACCGGTACCTCGAGTAATCCCAAGGTGTTGCGGCTCTTGCCGGCCCTGTGCCTCGGGCCTTCGGAAGTAGACCTTTTCGTGAACGAGCTTAAAACCGTGATCGCTAATCTGGATTTAGAGAGGGAGGCACGATTTGAATCTCAGTTGGTTTGATCTGGCCGGATTTCTCGGAGTTGTGCTGATCGTGATCGCCTATTTGCTTCTGCAGCTCAACAAACTGCCCAGCTCCGCGCCGGTTTATTCGTTGCTGAATGCGATCGGCGCATTTCTGGTGATGGTTTCGCTGGTATTCGACTTCAATCTGTCGGCGTTTCTGATGGAGGCATTCTGGTTTCTGATCAGTTTGTTTGGGCTGTTTCGATCAGTTCTGTCCAAATCTGCAGCGGCGAGCGCTTGAGGACAGGCAGAGCAGGTTATTGAAAAGTGGTATGCAGCGATGGAAACAATAATGCGATCCACGAAATCACACGAAGTAACACGAAAGGCATCATTTGGACATGGGTCGGTAACGCTCAACTTTTTGGAGTGCGGTAGCAAGTGCAGCGCGACACCGCTTTGGATGTACAAGTGAGAAGCGAATCCAAAGCGCCGTCGCCGCTTCTGCCGGCGCATTCCAAAGAGGCTACGTCTGCCACGGCATGAGAAACTTTCTGAATACTGTCGACTACTCGCGCGAAGAACTGGAGCGCCTGATTGATGCCGCGTTGCGGTTCAAACAGGGCATCGACATGTCGAAGCCTTTGGCGGGCCGTTCAGTGGCGCTGGTTTTCTTCAATCCTAGCTTGCGCACGCGCGCCTCAATGCAGGTCGGTATCTACGAACTGGGTGGAAATGCTGTAGTCCTCGAACCAGGCGGGACAAGCTGGACGCTGGAACACCGAGACGGAGTCGTGATGGACGGCGAGAAGACGGAGCATCTGGCGGAGTTCGTGCGGGTGCTAGGTCGCTACGGCGCAGCTATCGCCGTCAGGACGTTTGCCGCCATGAAAGACTGGACCGATGAGCGGGTAGATCCGATACTCAATGCGTTCGCAAAATACTCAGAAGTACCGATTATCAATCTCGAATCCGCGATGCATCATCCCTGCCAGGCACTGGCCGACATGATGACCATTCGGGAGAAGCTCGGCGCTGACAAACGGAAAGTGGTGCTGACCTGGGCTTGGCATCCTAAGCCCTTGCCGATGGCGGTGCCTAACAGTTTTGCTCTGGCTGCCGCCCAGATGGGCCATGACCTCGTGGTGGCCCACCCAATGGGTTATGACCTGGACGAGAAGTTGATGGAAACAATCAGCAAAAAGGCCCTCGAAGCGGGCGGCAGCGTGCAGTTAACGAATGACATTCACCAGGCCGTTGACGGCGCCGATGTTGTTTATGCGAAGAGCTGGGGCGCAAAACAGTTCTACGGCGCGCCAGATCGGGACATTGCGGAGCGGGCGCAGTATCGTGAAAAGTGGATTGTGGATGAAGTGAAGATGGCACGCACGGATAACGGGATCTTCATGCATTGTCTGCCGGTGAGGCGCAACGTGATCGTGACCGACGGGGTAATTGATTCCGCGGCGTCGGTGGTGATCGACGAGGCGGAGAACCGCTTGCACGTGCAAAAAGCAATTCTGGTTGAGTTGATGAAAAAGAAACCAAAGAGTAAATGAGCCGCGGATTAACGCGGATTGCCGCGGATAAGACATGATGGCATACAAGATAAGACTGCTGGTCCGTCTTTTTGTTCGCTGATCCGCGTGTATCCGCGAAAATCTGCGGCTCATTTTGCAGGTAATCTTTTAAACTTGTAGACATGGGCGAAGCAACCCACGAAGTTGGCAGCCAGTTACGCCTCGATCTACTACGCGAGGCGCTGCCCTACATTCAACGTTTCAAAGGTCAGACTTTTGTCGTCAAACTTTCGGGTAAGGCGACTGAGGATCTGGACAACCTCAGCTCGCTGGCGGAGGAATTGGCTTTGCTTCACCAGGTTGGCATACGCATTTGCGTCGTGCACGGTGGCGGAAAGCAGTTGAGCGAGTTGGCTACACGCATGGGTATAGAGCAAACCATCATCAACGGCCGTCGCGTAACCGACGACGCGACTCTTGAGATGGCGAAGATGGTTTTTGCGGGCACAATCAATATAGACATTCTCTCCGCATTGCGTAACCGAGGCATTGAAGCGGTCGGCCTGTCAGGTATCGATGGAAACATAGTTCATGCTGAACGCCGGCCGGCAAAGGAGATTCTCAACCGTGAAACTGGCGAACGCTCACATGTCGATTTTGGTCACGTTGGCGACGTAGTGGAGATTAACGCCCGTTTGCTGATGGTCTTGCTCAGGGAGGACTATCTTCCCGTTATCTCATCGCTTGGAGCCGACGCCGAAGGAACGGTGTTCAATATCAACGCCGACACTATCGCAGCTGAAATTGCGGTTCAACTCAAAGCGGAGAAACTGATTCTGCTGTCGGATGTCGATGGCATCTACCTACGGGCAGGTGACCCCGAAACAAAGCTCTCACGACTAACTGCCGATCAGGCTGTCGCTCTGATCAACGATGGAAGCGCGACGGGTGGAATGATTCCCAAACTCCAGAACATATCCGAGCTGCTGCGGCGCGGCGTCCACAGCGCTCACGTTATCAGCGGCACAAAACGCAATGCCCTCCTTTCCGAGCTCTTCACCGATAAAGGAACGGGCACGATGATCGTCGCGTAATCTGCTTATGGACAACGAAGCCATCGCCCGGAGTTTCTACCGCCTTGCGGCACTGATGGAGATTCGTGGCGATGATCCATTTCGTTTACGCTCTTATCGCAATGCCGGCGAAGCCATCGAGACATGGCCGACGCCATTGAAGACAATTGCCGCAAATGGGGGTGTCCCCGGATTGCAGACTATTCCCGGAGTCGGCAAAGCAATCGCCGGAAAGATTGTTGAACTTCTTGACCGTGGCACCTTCGACGCGTGGGAAAACATTACAGCAGAGACGCCTGCGACCGTACTTGACTTGCTTAAGATCCCTGGAATAGGGCCAAAGACTGCAGCTACTCTTCATCAGAAGTTCAAAGTGTCATCGCTTCCTGAATTAAGGAAGTTCGTGGCCGGCGGCGGTTTGAAAATGGTCGACGGTATCGGATCAAAGACTGCAGAGAGGATTAAGGAAACCTTGCGCCGATAACTCAAGCAGTTTAGAGTTTAAGCTTATTCTCAACTGCTTGAACGCCATTCGAAGGAAACCTGATGAGCAAAAAGATCAGACGTCGCGACTTCATGCGAAATAGCGCGGTAGCGGGCCTAACTCTCGCCGCCAGTAAATCAGGGATGAGCCAGTTCCCTGCCGTAGTTATTCAGACGGGAGTGAAACCTCTTGTCATTGCTTCCGCGAACGGGAACCGCTTTAAGCATGACGGCAACGTAACCTCTGTGCAAAAGGCCTTCACAATGATGACGCAGGGAGTTGACGTGCTTGATGCTGTGATTGCCGGGGTCAATATCTGTGAACTCGATCCGCTTGACGACAGCGTGGGATACGGCGGACTGCCAAATGCTGATGGGATGGTGCAGCTTGACTCGTCATGCATGCATGGACCGAAGAAACGTGCTGGGGCCGTGGCATCGCTGGAAGGTGTGCGCACGCCATCGCTGGTGGCAAAAGCAGTTCTGGAAACTACCGATCACCATCTGCTCGTCGGGAAAGGCGCGCAGATGTTTGCGCGCAATATGGGGTTTAAAATCGAGGACGATCTCAACACCGAACACTCGCGCCGGTTATGGCTGGAATGGAAGCGTCGCACCGATCCGTCCCACTATCTTGATCCAAAGACCCGGGTGGAAGTCTGGCATCGCGAAGGTTTGAAGATGGTCGCCGAGGGATTAATCGACCGGGACCACTATTACGGCACGATCAACTGCAACGGCATAAACTCAAAAGGTGAAATCTGCGGCGTAACAACTACCAGCGGTCTGGCCTGGAAGATTCCCGGCCGAGTTGGTGATTCGCCCATCCTGGGAGCGGGCCTCTATGTTGATGGGAACGTCGGCGCGGCGGGCTCAACCGGAAGAGGCGAAGCAAACCTCTATAACCTATGCTCTTTTCTGATTGTTGAGGAAATGCGTCGTGGCGCCCATCCGAAAGACGCCGGCATGGAGGCACTCAAACGCATCAAAGCAAACACGATTGAGAAACGGCTTCTTAACAGCAGAGGAAATCCAAACTTCGGCATCAACTTCTACATTCTGAACGCGAAAGGCGAATACGCCGGAGCCACGATGTATGAAGGCCCGTCGTTCGCGATCTGCAACGATGGCGGCCCGCAAACGATAAAGAGCGATGCATTGCTCCCCGGCAAGCCAACGGAGTAAAGGGAGTTCAAATAGACTGGCCGTCTGCAGCGCCTGAAACAAACACGATCCACTAAACTACACGAAACGGCACGAAATATGAGTAAGGTTACTTCGTGTGCTCTTTGTGGATCGTTTTACTGCTCTATTGCTTATCACTTTTCGGCAGAGCTCATTGAAGATGGCACCAACAAATCGATCTCCTGACTTGAAATTTCACCCTTGCACTCCCGCGCGCTGGTCTGATTTGGAGGAATTGTTTGGAGAGCGTGGCGCTTGCGGCGGGTGCTGGTGCATGTTCTGGCGCTTGCCGCGTAAGGAGTTTGAAGCCGGTAAAGGCGCGGGCAACAAACGGGCGTTTAAGAAGATCGTGACTACCCATCGAGAGCCTGGCTTACTCGCATATTTCGGCAATGAACCTGTCGGATGGTGCGCCGTAGCACCCCGCGAGAATTATGTTGCGCTCGAGCGTTCACGTATTCTAAAACCCGTAGATGAGCAAGCGGTTTGGTCAGTCTCCTGTTTGTTCATTAAGAAGCCATACCGTCGAAAAGGAGTTTCCACACTACTGCTGAAGGCGGCCGTTGAGTTCGCCGCAAAGCGCGGCGCGACGATCGTAGAAGGTTATCCGGTCGAACCTTCGATGGAGAATATGCCCGACCCCTTCCTATGGCACGGGATACCGTCGGCGTTTAAGGCCGCGGGATTTCGAGAAGTGCTACGGCGATCGAAGTCGCGGCCAATAATGCGATTGAACGTAAAAAGTCCCACAAGGCGGCGACCACGCGCAGCGGTTGCCCCGCAAAGAGGCATCTAAGGCTAGTCGGTCGAGTCTTAGAACTCGTTAATTGTCATGCAACGGAGTCCCCTAAAGCTTGCTGGTACCACGGCTGAGACTACACATCCCCAGTTGAAGGTGTTGCTGCGATTCTGCCTGCTAGGGCTTCTCTGTACATTCCTGTTCTCTCCTATCGGTTTTCCTCAGGTCTCGCGCACATCTGATTCAGAATTGCTGGAAACGGGTCGTGCGACAACCCTCGCGAATGCACCGAAAGCCCCGGCCGACATCAAGGTCGTTTCCTACAACATTCGCTGGCGTGGGGGCGAAGAGCTGAACGAACTAATTAAACTTTTCAAGGACGAGAGCGAAATATCAGGGGCGAGTATTTTTGGCTTACAGGAAGTCGATCGCAACAAGCAACGAACCGGCAACCTGAATACAGTGAAGTCAATCGCTGAGAGACTCGGCCAATATTACGCTTGGGCTGCGCCGCCAACTGGAAACGCGGAGATGGAAGAGGAGACGGGAGTCGCGATCCTGAGCAATTATCCTCTGACGGATGTTCGTCGTATCCTTTTACCGCACCCTGGCCCGGGCCGTAGAAGGCGCGTAGCAATTGGGGCCACGGTTGATATCGGGGGGACGCCCTTGCGAATCTACTCGGTTCACTCTGAAAACAGGATTCCGGTGGACGAGAAGATCGAGCAAACGAAAGCGGTGCTAGAGGATCTCGCGCAGTATCCTAAACAGATGCGCGCGATCATTCTGGGTGATCTAAATACCTGGGAGCCTGACTCGGTGAAGCAAACGTCCGAGCTTTTTGTTCGCGAACACTTCACTACTCCCTTCGATAACGGTAAGTCGACTTTCCTGCGAACTGTGCTGATAGTTCCGATAAGGCTGAAGCTGGACTGGATTTGGCTGCGCGGGCTGGAAACCACCAGCCATGGAATCGATAAGAAGATCGATTTGTCTGATCACTGGCCGTTGTGGGTTGTGGTACGCTTGAAATTCTCGGGGACAGTAAAATGAGGTGCCCAAATTGCGCCCGGCCGGTGGCGTGGACCAGAACACGTTGCCGCGCGTGTAGAACCAAACTAATTCAATGGTACATCATTGCCGCCGCACTCGGCATTCTAGCCGGCATTGGCAGCTTCTTCATTTTGGAAGCTGTGCTCTAGACATTTTCCATTTTCATGCTAGCACTCAACATTATCGAAACTGCTCAAAACCCGACAATGGAAGGACTTGGTCGTAGGTCATCAGATCAACCCCGCTCTTCAGTCATAGATGTCACTTTGCTTCCGCAGCGAATCGACGGACTTGCTTATTTACGCAATCACCCGCCTCTCTCACGGTTAATGCTAAGGTGAGTGCTAACATCCGCTGGCTACAGCAAGCGGTTCTGTGAGGTGACGGCTCCTATCCTGGCTAAGGTAAGCGGGCGGTGGTACTGCATTCATGAGATCAGCGCACACGCACAACAATGCTATTTCCTGTAAGGGCATTGCCGGTTGCCCGCTGCAGTTCGGCAGACGCTTTGTTCAGATCCGTTTGCGCGCGAAGCTCATTTCCCCGGGCAGTAGTTAAGGCCGTTTGCCGTTCCAGCACAAGAAATACAGTCGACTGTCCGGCATCCAGTTTTCTTTGTTCGCTGGCATATTGTTGCTCGCTCGCTTCGCGGGCCGCGGCCGCCGCTCGCAACCTCGCCTCCGCACTCCGCACCACCTGCAAAGCATTTCTCACATCTACCTGAATTGACTGTTCCAGTTGCTCCCGCTGTGTGGCAATGCGGTGACCCTCAACGAGCGATCGTCCCAGCTGCGCCTCAGCGGTGCGGTTGCGCAAAGGCAAATTGATCTGTACGCCGAGGCGAAAATTGCTGTAACGATTCCCCACCAGGTTTCGGAATGACTGGCCGTAGCCGCCAATCAAGTCGGTCGGAAATGTCTGAGGTGGCGGCGTGGGCAAGGGCGGGACCCCTGCCAATTCCGACAAAAGGTTTACCCGGTCACGAATTTGCGCCGACGAGGAAAAGGGATTTATCGCGCCACTGTTGATTGCTCCCGCCAAACCGACGACGCCGTAACTTCCAACTAGATCAATTTGTGGTCTGGTTTGATTTCGAAAGTACCCCTGGTCGATCTGATTGATTTCGCGCACCACGTTTGACTGTTGCAGTTCCGTACGGTTCTCCATTGCGGCCTTCATCGCTTCCGCCAGGGACACACTGGGCGGCGCCAGATCGACTGAATCAGTCGGGACCAGTGACACGCCCCAGATCTCCGCCTGCCGGTTTTCGGCAATCAGATTCTTGAGGTTGTTTTCGCTGCGCGACACCTCTTCGAGAGCGGTGAAAAGAGTTTGTTCGAAGCCGGCGACTTGTGCTTCTACAGCGACGACGTCTATCGGCGCCAGCGCCCCCTCGGTAACCAGACGTTTGTTGTGTTCAAGTTGGGTCCGCGAGTCTCGCACGGCATCGCGCTGGATCTGAAGATTTCTCAGCGCGAAGACCAGGTCCCAGTAAGCCCGCTGTACGCTTGTTATTGTCTCAACCGCCCGCTGCCTGAATTGTGCGTCGGTGAGGGAGAGATTCTTCTTGGCAATCTCAATCTGCCGGCGATTGTTGTCAACCTTTAGTCCGCGCAGCAAGGGCTGCGTATAGTTGAAAGTCAGCGCTGTCGGATACTGCGGACTAAGCCCGGTAAACTGATTGTCCGTAGTTAGACGGATGGACGAGAAATCCAGCCGGTAAGTGCCGCCAAGTTTTGGTGAGAGCCCCTCGAGCCGCGCCGTATTTGTAAAGTCGTTTTGTGTAATCGAGCCGTTGGAGCCTCCACTTAAGAAGCTGGAGATGGGACTCTCGACGCGCTCGAAATAGGAAGCCGAACTAAACCGCGGATCGTAAGCGCCGCGTGAACCTTGCAGATCAAATTCGGCAATCTTTACATTTTGCCGCGCAACTTCGATGTCTTTGTTGTTCTCCAGCGCAGCGGTCAGGGCCTCGCGCAGCGAGAGCGGTCGCTGCTGTTCCATGTCCACACCGACGCGGCCGAGCTCCGGCAAAGGCTTTCGCTCTGTCCGAAAGTCAGAAGCGATTGGCGGGACCCGTAAACTCTGCTCGATCTCTGGAGTTGGTGACGGCATCGGTTCTTGGCCCGTCGCAACCGTGGCGCAGACAAGACAGAGAACGATTATTACCAGGGCTTCTTGAGTTCTACCCGCGGCGAACAATCTGAAGGACAACTTCATCATGACTTCTAATCCTGCTTCTTGATCACTAGCTCCAATCGAGTCACTAAAACCGCCTCGACCTAATCTCTCGTTACCAGGCTGAAGAGCGATGCTGTTGCGCTCGCTCCTTTGCGTCGCACCCAGGCAAACGCGCCGGTCGTGCGTGCGCCGATTGCGCTCCAAACGCGATTGCGCCCGAGATCGTCAAAGAGCGAATAGAAAACCGGCACCGCAAGCAGCGTCAGCAGCAGGCAGAGCGACTGCCCGCCCACAACCAGCACCCCGATAGACCGGCTGGTGCCCGACCCGGGGCCACTGGAGATGGTTAAGGGCAACATACCGGCAACCAGCGCAATGGTGGTCATGAGGATGGGCCGCAAGCGTTCACGATTAGCCCGAATGATTGCCTCGAAACGTTCCATACCCTGGGCGCGCAGCTGGTTGGTATGATCGATCTGCAAAATCGCGTTTTTCTTAACCACGCCAAAAAGCAGCAAGAGTCCCAGTCCCGAAAAAATATTCACCGTCTGACCGGTAACTAAAAGCGAAAGGATGCCGAAGGGAATTGCGAGTGGCAGGGTCAACAAGATTGTGACCGGGTGAACAAACGATTCAAATTGGGCCGCCAGCACCATGTACATGAAGACAAAAGACAGGAGAAAAGCGAGTCCGAAGTAGTAGCCTGTGCGGCCCAGTTCCTTCGAGCGGCCGGCCAAGCCGGTTGTGTACGCTCCATCAATCTTCACTTCTTTGGCAAACTCATCCATCTTCTGGATGACTGCTGCCTGCGATCCACCAGGTTTGACGTTGCCCAGCAGCATCACCTGCCGCTGACGATTCAAGCGCTCAATCGCTGAGGGTCCAGTGCCTTCCTCGATCCGAACCAGGTTGTCGAGGCTGACCCAACCAATCTTGGATGAAGACACTATCATCCGTTTCAGACCTTCTATGCTGCCGCGAAATTCTCCTACGGCTCGTACCCGAACGCTGTATTGGTCAGTGCCGGCGTTAAAGGTAGACACCTTCTGACCCGCGACGAGGGTATTAAGTGCCTGGGCGATGTCGCCGACTCGAACACCGAGATCTGCCGCCCGCGCGCGGTCGATGACGACTCGCAGTTCAGGCTTGCCGGTAACCAATGTCGAGTCGGCATCAACCAGGTCCGGAATGGTCTTCATCCTGGCTAACAAATCGTCGGAGTACTTTGTCAGTTTGTCCAGATCGGGCCCGTTGATGACGTACTGGATGTCGGCGTTGCGAAATCCGCCCCCGGAAATCGCGGCGACCTGTTGGACGCTGGTGCGCAACTGCCCCGGAAACTCTTTAAGATACTTGCCGAGAACTTCAGTGCGGGCCCGCACCATCAAATCATTCTGGGTAACGCTGCGCTCCTCGATCGGTTTCATCTTGACGTAGATCGTCGCCACGTTGACCTGCTCCTGCTGGCCTCCCCCAATTGTGGTTAACGTGTCGGTCACGCCGGGAAGCTGGCGGAGATCCGAAGCAATCCGCTCGGCGATAGCAGAAGTTGACGTTAGCGTGGACCCCTCAGGGGCACGCACATTGATTTCAAACTGCGATTGATCGTCAACCGGGAGAAAATTTTTCCCCACGAACATGAATAGGGGCACAATACTTATGATTACCAGCACACACGCAGCGACGATGACCCAGCGATGCGTCATGGACCAGGTCAACATGCCGGTGTAGCCGCGATCAATCGGGCGATAGAATCGCGACTCTTTCGAATCTCGATGAGCTTGCTTCACTCCTTCGGGAGTCGTCCGATCCTTGCTACGCTTGATAAGCCGCGCCGATAACATCGGAGTTAGCGTAAACGAAACCAGCAGGGAGACCGCGATAGCGAATGATGCGGTAAACCCAAACGACGACATGAAACGGCCTGAAATGCCGCCCATAAAGCCTACTGGCAAGAACACCGCAAGAAGGGAAAGCGTCGTTGCCATTACGGCGAGGCCAATCTCCCTGGTTCCTTCGATCGCTGCCTGGAAAGGAGGCATGCCCTTCTCTTCAATGAAACGATAGATGTTCTCCAAAACGACGATCGCGTCGTCAATCACGATACCCACCATCAGTGTCAGCGCCAGCATCGTGATTTGATTAAGAGTAAATCCCATCGCCGCCATCAGCCCGAACGTGGCAATCAGCGAGGTGGGAATAGCAAGTGCCGCGATCACCGTCGAACGAAAGCTCCAAAGAAAAATGAAAACGACGATAGCCGCCAGGATACTGCCCTCTATCAGATGCGTCCGGATCGATTCGATTGAGGCCTTGATGAATATCGACTGATCGCCGACCACCTTGGTCTTAAAACCCGCCGGCAGAGTCTTCTGAATCTCCTGGAGGCGCTCTTTAGCCGCGTCTGCAACAGCCACAGTGTTTTGACCCGATTGTTTGGTAACGATCAGGGTGACGGCCGGTTGGCCGTTCAAACGCGCTTCTGTTCGTGGCTCTTCCGCTCCGTCTTCGGCATACCCAACGTCGCTCAGCTTGACCGAATATGCGCCGCGATTGGCAACGATCAGATTATTAAACTCGGCCGGCTCCACGATTCGGCCCATTGTACGCACGGTCAGTTCGCGGGTTCCTTCGTCAATTCGGCCGCCAGGCACTTCCATGTTTTGCGCTCGCACCGCATTGGCGACTTCGGCGACAGTGACGTTAAAAGCTCGCAACTTGTCCGGATCTATCCAGACTTGTATCTCGCGCGTTCGGCCCCCGACGATCTGCACCTGGCCGACGCCATTGATCGATTCAATTTGTTGCTTAATTCTCTTGTCGGCTACGTCGGTGACCTCTCGCAACGAGCGCGGAGCAGATACTGCAATTCGCACCACCGGCGCCGCATCGGTGTCGAATTTCTGAACCATGGGCTGCTCGGCGGTGACTGGCAAATCGTTCGCTATCAGGTCCACCTTGTTGCGAACTTCCTGAGAGGCAATATCGGGATTCTTTTCCAGGAGGAATGTGATGAAAACCTGGGAAACACCCTCGACTGAAGTCGAGCGAAGCTCATCGATACCGCTAATGGTGTTAACGGCGCCCTCAACCTTGTCAGTGATCTCAGTCTCAATCTCCTGCGGAGAGGCCCCTGGATTGACGACCGTGACTGTAATTGTGGGAAGGTCAATCTTAGGGAAGAGATCGACGCCGAGTGATCGGTATGAAAAGAGGCCGACGACCGTCAGACTCAGGATCAGCATCGTCGCAAAAACCGGGCGCCTGACACAAATTTCAGCTAGTTTTTGCATCGTCTTTGAACTTGGTTCTTTGTACTTTGATCTTTGCTTGTCTGATCTTAAGCGACTCGTTGCGCCAGCGAACAAAGATCAAAGAACAAAGAACTAAGTACTACTGACTTACCACCATTCCATCACTCAATTGTTCGACGTTGCTGGTAGCTACCTGTTCGCCGGAGGCCACGCCGCTCTTCACTTCCACCAAGTCACTTTCAGACTGACCCAGCTGGACCAGACGCTCTTCGGCGTGTCCGTCCTTGATAACGAATACGCGACTCACTCCTGACTCTGTTCGCACAGCTCGCGCTGGAATCAGCACTGCCGGCTGCGAACGCGACTCCAGAATGCGCACGGTCGCGAACTGACCAGGCTTTAAAGCTCCGCCGCTGTTTTCGATATCAGCCTCCACTGACAGTGTGCGCGAGCTTGCAGTCACGTTCGGTGAAATTCTGGCAATGCGACCACTGAAGTTTTTATCAGGCCAGGCACTCGTGGTTACTGAAACTGACTGCCCAACCCTTACTTCTGAGATTGCCTGTTCAGGAATATCAATGCGAATTCGCAGCGGATTAATGCGCACGACCGTCGCGACCTTGGAGCTGGGAGAAACATACTCGCCCAGATCCGCATTGCGCTCGGCGACGTATCCGTCGATTGGGGAAAATACCAGAGCGTAGGAAAGAGCTCTTCGAGCCAACCCTAGCTGGGTTTCAGCATTTGCTACATTTGCCCGCGCCGTCATCACCGCCGCGTAGTTTTGCCGGGCCAGCGACAAGGCCGACTCTAACTGTTCTTTCAACTGATCGCGTTGCGCTTTTTGCTGATCGTAAGAGGAGCGTGAGACATCTCCGGATTCGATCAACTTCTCGGACCGGCGCAGGTTCTTTTCAGCCAACTCTAGAGCTACTCGAGCGTTTGCGACCTCCGGGACGCGGCTGGGATCAAACGCCTGACCAGGTCGCAATCCGACCTTCTCTTCCGCCTGGCGTAAGCCTGCTTTTGCCTGCTCAACCTGGGCCTGCGCTTGCGCAACGCGAAGTTTGGCATCCACATCATCGAGGCGAACGATCATCTGTCCGCGCTTAACATAACTGCCGAGATCCACGCCCACGGCAACCACTTTGCCCGCAATTGAGGGGGCAACCTCAGTCTGCTGATCGCCGGCCAGACTTCCCGTCGCTTCAAAAAAGCGAGGCAAATCGCGCGTAACCGCCGGTGCTGTGGTCACATCAACCGCCGCTGGCGAAGCGACGGGAGTTGCTTCGTTTTTGACATTCGCCTTCGAACCCCCGCAGGAGACCGCTAACATGCTAAGCGCCACTACGACGACAGCGAGAAGAGCAACTTGAGTTAGCCTGTGAGAAAACATACGTTAACTTTTTACCAGAGAATCGTGCGCATCCGCCCCCGCGATCCTTCCGGAATTCTTCAGCTCTCGCTTAGTGCTGATTCCGCCAAGAAGAATATCCGTGAAATGTTTTGCCGCGCTCTCGTTTGAGAGACTCAGCAGGCGACGCTGCGGATCCCAAAGATTATTGTTGAGAGAGTGGTGAATGATCATGCCGATGAACGCCCGCACCACAATTGCGGGATCGATCTTGATGATGGCGCCGTCCCGTTGCCGCTCACGAATATAAGCTCCCAAAAACTCGTAAACTCGCCGCACGAATTTCTCAAAGAACATTTGTGCCAGTTCATGCCCTTCCAACGCCGAATGGAGCAGCAATCGCTGGAATTCGGGATCGCTCTCGTGATGTTCAAGGGCTCCAAAAGCCAGTCCCTCGAAGACTGCGCGATCATCCTTGCGTTTGAGCGCCTCAGCCACCATCAGCTCAGGATCGATCGCATCGCCCGAACAGGCCTTATGGTCGAGAATAGCGGTATAGAGTTCTTCCTTATTTGCGTAGTGACGAAAGACCATCGCCTCCGAAACCCCAGCCGCCTGCGCAATTTTCTTGGTTGTAGTACCTCGGAAACCCTCATGGGCAAAGAGACTTACGGCCACGCGTAGGATCTGCAGTCGTCGTTCGTCTCCGGCCATGCGCACGCCGCAGGTCGGGGCCTGGTGATGGCTAAGAATTTCCTTCGTCACAGTTGGCTCTTTGCAGGGGTCCGTCTCAAAGTAAGTACTTACTTACCATCGGCGAAGGTGCGCTGTCAAGCCCCCTCCTCCCAATTGTGCTTTGTATGGTTCCCGACCTTTGCCGATTGAAGGCTTGTATCTTTTCACAACAAGGAAACAACTCCATCGCACCAGGCGATTCATTTAACTGAGTTAGATTCGCCTTGATTCATTTGAAGTGTGTCGGCACGTTTCTTGCTCGATGGTTTTCTATAACTTTGCGGATCGCGCGCTGAAGCAAAAAGCGGAAGCCGTCGGTTCACCACTAGATTGAAAAGGAGAATTTTCGAAATGTCACAAAACCGAGAAGGCTTTAATCCCAACTCCCCGGCAACAAATACGGGTACGGGCGCCGGCTCCAGCGGCTACGGCTCCGGCAGCACCGGCTCAGGTAGCACTGGCTCCGGTAGCACTGGAGCCGCCACAGCACTTTCTCAGACCGCACAGGATTACGGTCAGAAGATTTCCGAAGCTGCCACCCAGGCGAAAGATTACGTTAGCGACAAAGTCTCAGTCGTTGGCGACAAACTTAAAGAGCTACAGAACGCGGACTTGGGCCAAGTTGCCGAGAACGCCAAGGACTACGCACGAAAGAACCCAAGCCAGGCTATTTTGATTTCAGCGGCGGCGGGACTCGTACTGGGCCTGATCCTTCGCGGCAGACGTCAGTAGTTCGAAATCCTTAGAGCTGACGCCACCTATGGCTGCACTTAAACAAAGGAGATAGCAAATGGCAGTTCCACCAACCGCTGTTGCAACTGCGAGAGATTTGTCAGTCAAACCCGAAACCGAGTCTTTGCCTTCGTTAGTGGGAAGACTCGGCGATGACGTCATGCAACTCTTCGACACCAAGCTGACTTTGCTTAAGGTCGAACTCAAAGAGGAAGCAAATGCCTACGCACGTGGAGGAGTGGCAATCGCTGTTGGGGGCATAGTCTCGGCAGTTGGTTTTGCGCTGCTTAACGTGGCGGTCGCTTTCGCAGTTTCTACACTTTTTGCGAGCGCGAATCTTAGCCAGGCAGCCAAATATGCCCTGGGGTTTGTGCTGACGGGTCTCTTCTATGTGGTCATAGGTGGTATCGTTATTTTGACAGTGAAGAACCGTTTGGCTCATCAAGAGCTGTTGCCCAATAAGACGGTGCAGGAACTGAGAAAGGACAAGCAATGGCTGAAGAACGAACTCTAGGTTTGGCTCGAGCACGCGAAGTCGCGGATGAAGACGTCTCTAAAGAAGAGCTTCAGCTCCGGATGGAGGAAGCTCGGGATTCCATCACGCAGACAGTAACTGAAATCAAGGAGACAGTAGTGCAGCAATACGAAACTGTTAAAGACGCGCTCGATTGGCGTGAACAATTTAAGAAACGTCCCGCCGCTTGGAGCCTGGGGGCGGCTGGGGTCGGTTTCTGCGTCGGCTATGGAATTGCATCGGCGATTAGGGGCGAGGACGCCGAATCGGAAAGATTTGCTTCCTTGGAAGACCATGCTTACGCCAGCCGGCCAATTACCGACCGGTCCTACACTCCATTGTCAGCTAATCTTGACGCCGGACAGAAGGCCTATGGCAAGGATGAAGGTCCGGGTTTGCTGGAGCGGTTTAAGGGGACACGGGCTTTTGATCGCTTGCATCAGGAAGTTGGATCCCTGGGCGATCGGCTGGTCGAAGAACTCTCGACGACAGCCCAGACGGTAATTCTTCCCGCTTTCATTCGGAAAATTCGCGATCTGATT
>JBPCMM010000108.1:0-11170 GCA_051002255.1 Pyrinomonadaceae bacterium | reverse complement strand
AGGACCCGCGTTCATGGCCGAACAATTCATTCTCAATAAGTGTCTCGGGTATGGCGGCACAGTTTATGGCTACGAAGGGTTTGTCGCGACGATTCGAGAGGTGATGGACCGCACGCGCGAACAACTCCTTTCCTGTACCTGATTCACCGAGAAGCAAGACGGTAGCCTCGGTTTGGGCTACCCGCTGCGTTTCACCAACCGTACGTTTGATAGCTTCCGACTCGCCAATAATCCGCGGGAAGCCATAGCGGCGCGACCATTCTTCGCGTAACAGGATATATTCAGTTCTGAGTCTCGCTTGTTCTAGTGCACGCTCCACCAGCAACAATAGGTGATTGGAATCTACAGGCTTCTGCAGAAAATCATGAGCCCCGTCCTTCATCGCCTGAACCGCCTCGTCGATGGAGCCGAAAGCAGTCATCACAACCACCGGAACCTCGCCGTCGGCCGAGCGGGCGGCATGCAGCACATCGAGGCCTGAGCCATTAGGCATGCGCAAATCGGTCAGCACGAGTTTGTGCGGAGCCCGCGCAATCTCATTGAGAGCAGCGCGCGCATCAGCCGCCTCGGTTACTGTATAGCCAGCATTCTCGAGTGTCAGGCGCAACACGCGGCGTAAACTATTTTTGTCTTCTACCAGTAGGATATCAGGCATCTTGAAGGACAGTTTTGTGGTTGGGCCACAGGCCAGAGTTTGAATGGCGGAGCAAGTAAGTCAATCCTGAGTAAGTCGTTCCGGCTGATTATTATCATTGATTGTTCCATTGCGGGTGTCAAGCAGGTTGTTTCGCAAATAGGCTTGAGGCCGAGGGCAAGTGAAGCTAGCTCCGAGTCGCAGTCGTCAGGCAACTAGTTCCGCTCCCGTGCCGGTCGACGCATGCATGCGTGGACGTAAATGCGCCCCGAAAGTCTGAGGCCTTCGGGGCTCTTGAGGTGAGCCCGAAATCGTGCGAGCGGTCCTGCAATATCTGCATTAAAGCCCGTTGGCTCGATGTGCTGGAATTGAGGCGTTCCGGGTGGCAGACGATTTGGGTCCGTGAAAGTAATGTCGAACGGCCCAATTACGGCTCGGAGGTGAGTAGACCACATAACCCCCAACGCTGTAGGGACCGACCGCCTGCTGGTTGTACAGCATGATGAATGAGCCGACATAGTCCAACGCTCTTCCGGGCCATAACTCCAAGTCTCAAGGAAACGTGGGAATTGTGCACGCCACCGTTGAGCCATTGCAGGTAATAAGAAGGAGCGCCGGTGCCGACCATCGAGTAGAGCGTCGAGCCGCCGATGACCCGGGTTTACTAACCGAATCAATCGGAACCCTTGGCTACCATCGGGTGGCAACACTCATGCCATTTGCAGCTCCGTGGAAAAACGGCTCTGAATCCTTAATTTCTCAATCGGAGTCGCTCTCAGCCGTCACGGTGACAGCGGAGGAAGGGAACTTTCCCAGGCCAGATTCTGACCGCATTAACGTTTTCTACGCGGTTGGGAGGGAATTTCCTGGGCTAGTCCTGAATTCCCGGGCTTTTCGCCGTTTAGGATCAATGGGTAGTTCTAACTACAAAAGAACAAGGCCGGGGAAGGCAGGCAATCATAGGATCGTCCGCCCGCGCGTGGTGCCGCACGCCGCGCGCAGAGCCGGACGGTAAAAGCGCCCCGGGGATCTTTGGATCACCGGGGCGCAGTAATTTGGATTTACCCATCCCGTTAGGCGCTGCCGGGGCCCTTTAGAACCGCTCATCTCCCCCCCCCTGATGAAGGAAGGCTTTGGGTGTCGGCCGTTTCATGGCTAAGAGGTGCGGCTCATAGTCGAAAGCCTTACCACCTCCGCGCAAATTCTGAATTTGCATTACCAGATAATCTCCGTTCTCGAAGCTGAAAACATTTCCTGCTGGATGATCACGAACAAGAGAGTCTCCCGCTGGCCGCCGCTGCTGGTCGGTAGTCAACCTGCGAAGTTGCGGGTCTTGCTCCATCGATGACGATCACTATTCTGGGGTGTCCCTCACCCGAGATCACAAAGATAGGGTAATCCGAGAAGCGTCGAAGACGCGTCCTGCCACGACCAGCGATCTCTATGGAAAGGAACGTCCACACTGTGACCTTAGGTGACGTTGGGGTAAGCTTCCTAAGTTACACAAAGCGAGATCTTCAACATTTCCGCTGAAATCCACATGGCATTGCTCTTGCAAAGCGCGATGGTGTGTTAGCTCATTTCTAGACGAGACTAAACAAATCGGAGAGAAAGATTACTTTCAGTACCAGGTGCCAAATAGCATGTGCAAACAGGTAACGGATTTTCAGACCAACAGAGCGAAACTCAGCAATTCCACTGGCGTTAGTATGCTGGAATTGCTAGTTGTGATCGCGTTGATCGGCACAGTTTCTTCAATTGCGCTCATCAACTTTCAGAAGTCCAGTAGAAATTTCAACCTCGCGGGCGCTACACGCACTCTTTCCGCATATTTGGAAAAAACTCGCGTGGACTCGGTTCGCCGTCACGGAGGCGCGAGTATAAATATAAACAGCACGTCAAGTTACACTGTCAATATTGATTTCGATGGCACTGGCACTGCCACTACTCGCACAATCACTTTGCCCGCAGGAACGACCCTCAGCTATAGCTTGCCACCCGCGACCACCAGCATCACTCCTTCTGATACCCCAATAACAATTGCATATGACTGGCGTGGGCGTACTGCAAATACAGTATCGCTGACCTTGACGGATTCGACTTCGGGTGTGGCTTCCAGCACAGTGGTTGTGGGGCCCGCAGGTGATATTTCAATTGATACCGCCGTTACCGGGCCTGTTACGACTCCGACACCTCAAAATATGACAGTCACTACGACGACTGGGATCAAGCGCATGCAATGATGGAAGTAGCAGGAGAGATTCTGATGAGATCCAATGAAGTAAAGACAGGCCGCGCGGCGGATATTGCAGGGCACACCGCTACTGAACGAGGGTTCACGCTAATCGAGACATCGATCGCCATGGTTTTAATGATGATAGCTGCGCTTGGCGTGGCATCTCTGTTTACCTATTCGATTGGGTACAATTCCGGCGGGAATGACCGGGCGGTGGCAATTAGCATAGCCCAACAACAGATTGAACAACTTCGAAGCGTGCCGTTCACCGATCCAATCCTCAACGTAACGGCAGCGACCGTGCTTACACCGAACACGCTCAGCAATGGTAGTACCTATCAAGTCACCAAGACCGTGACAGGCTCAAATAACAATGTGAGTGGAAACCCAACCTTGAAGACGATCACGATTCGGGTAGATCCGCTAAGCCCCGGCTGGGCCGGCTTCCCGGTAATACTCCGAACGATACGTTCCGCGCAAAGCACAGGGGCCTACTGAGCCTGCATTCGGAGAATACAAGAGCGTACACACCAAATTTATGAAAACATCAACTACCAAATCGTTCTCCCAGTCCGGCTTCTCGCTATTAGAGCTCACCATCGCCATGGCCGTTACGCTCGTCCTTATGGGAATCGCGTCTACTTTGCTCGCTGCATCCTTCAAAGTCCGAACCCGCGAAAACAGCAGATCATCGGCCCTTGTTGATGCTCAGAGCGCGCTCAATATTATGTCACGCGAAATCGCGCACGCGGGTTATGGACTCAGTTCAAATGGAATTGTCACAGGTGGAGACTCCGATGCAACTCAGATACGTGTCCGCTCCGATCTGGATTTGTCCGGGGCGACTAACTGGGCTAGCGAGGACGTCAAGTATATTTTCGTCAATGATGCTAATGGCAGCTTCATCGTGCGGATGGATCTGCAGCCCACTCAAACAACCGGCCTGGTTGCTAATCGCATAGATGGATTGGCAATCTATTATTACGATCGGAGAGTTACTTACACAATAGGTGACGGCGTTATCACCAATGTCCTCAACTCCGCAGGAGCGCTCCAGACTGAGGTAGCACCGGATAACGCCCGATACATTGTGCTGGTTCTTAGGGTGACACTGCCTGCTGTTGGCACGTCGGGTTCACCCGGTTATCAGCCTGCTTCAGCAACACAACTGGTTTCAACTGTCACTTTGCGCAACGCAAATCTAACAACCTATTGAGTTACCTTCGCGAAGAGACTTAGGAGAATAATCATGGATCAATCACAGTCAGCAAATCAAAACAATCGTATGAATGAGCGGGGAGCAGCGTTGATCGTCTCACTTCTTGTCAGCACGGTGCTATTCATAGCAGGTGGCGCTTTGATTATGGTAACTTCGATGTCGGCAGCAAACGCCCTCGATTCCACATCCGAAACGCAAGCTTACTATGGTGCGGAAGCAGGCCTTCAGCACGCGCTCAATGCGTTACGGGGTAACGACGCGCCCACAGCGTCGGCCATGCCGTCGGGTATGACTCGCATTAGTTTCCGCAACGCAGTGATTCCCGCAAGGTCGAATGATTGCCCGAACGGAACGGGAGGCAATCCTTCATCACTTTGCAGCACCACACTCCCATGCGTAGGCTGCGCTCGACTTTCGCGGTGGCTTCCTTATTCCGACCCCCAGACTGCTAACACCCGGGTAACTGTGGGGACCAATCCTACGATCCAGTATGAAGTAGTGGTTTCTCTTCCACCCGGGGACACTCTTCCTGCGGACCCTCTCGTCGAGCCAAGTCGATTGCTCGTGCAGGCGACTGGTTACGGTCCAAATGGCGCTAGAAAACAGATGAGCATGATAGTCGCACGGAATTCTTTTGACCCGTCTGTACCTGCGATGATGACCCTCATTGGAACTCCCGGCGGGGCTCCTCCAATGAGTTTTGAAAGTGGAAACAGCACTAACCACGTCTATTCCGGTGTAGATAATGCTACCGGCGTGCCTACCGGCTTGCCGGTATTCGGCACAACCAACGCAACAGATACTGCAATCGCCACGACTAACGCTGCCAGCAATACGACTTCTTCGCCGGCAGCTGCAACTCTCACGGGTTCGAGCATTCCGTCATATCTTCAGTCGCCGGCTGCCGCACGCGCTTTTCTCGATCAAATGCAGGCAGCTGCAATATTGGGAGCGCAACAGACGCCTGCCACTGCAACCTATCTCCCAAACGGAGGCAGCGGCAATCCAACAGGATTTACCTTCGTCAAGGGTGATTACACCATGGGTTCAGGTACTGGCTCAGGACTGTTGATTGTTGCCGGCGAGTTGACGACAAACGGTGGGACCAATTTCAATGGTCTTCTCCTCGTGCTTGGTGCGGGTTATGTCAACCGTAATGGCGGTGGCGGAGGCGCCTTCTATGGCGCGAATTTCATTGCCAGGGTAGATTGGCCTGCGCAATCCCCGGCCTTAACGGCCTTCGGCTCGCCTTTCTTTAATTTCAATGGCGCCGGCAACGCGACTATGCAGTATGACTCGCAAGCAGTTGCCGCTGCGCTTCAGTTGCTTCCCCCGCCGGTCCTGGGGGTCAGCGAATACTAGGAGCCTGAGGTAAGGGACCTCGAAGTTCGAAGAATCCTGACATCGCGATCTTGAATTGACTCTATACAGCATATAAAAAAGCTGGAGCCTTGTGAGTACCACATGACTGCTGCTGCCGGCCTTCGGAAGGTAAATAAACGTGTCTCAAAAACCTGCCATCGTTAATCATGCGGCGGAATCATCGAAGAAATGTTTCCATTGCGGACTTAGGAACTTCGCCGACAAGACCCGCTGTACGCGTTGCAAGTATGACCTTTCGTTGCCGTTGACTGAACCAAAAAACAACGAGCAGTTGACTGATAACTCTGGTGAGTTGGGCCGGTTAAAAGTCAGCGTGGTGTTGATCTTGGCGGCTCTGCTTCTATTAGGTCTGGGCTTGCTTTATATGCGGCAGGATCCGCAAAGAACACCACGAGCGGTAAGCGAAGCAGGCGTCGCGCAACCGGCAACGCAACAGGCGGAGCAGCCAAGACAAGTCATCGCACAGGAGAACCCTCAAAGCCAGGAAGCGGCGAAACATGTTCTTGCAGGGCTCAAGCGCTTTCAAGGCGCAACAGAAAGTAGTACGAGCTATGAGGAATATGATGAGATGCTTACTAATTTGAAAGCTGACTTGAATAACACACTGCCATCATTTGTCGATCACAACCCCAGCGACGAGACCTTTAGACGAGAGGTTGAAGCGGCGATTCGCGATTACACCGCCGCCGGAAATTGGTGGAAGACGACCATTAGGAATAGCGCTGTCTTTACTGATGCCGACAGAACTGAAAGGATAATTGCAATCTGGACCTCCGCAAAAACACATCTCGATAATGCTGAGCAGACGTTAGTTCACTGAGAGATTCTTGCAAAAGTCAGAACTATACGCTGCCACTCCAACTTGCTGCTAATCTGAATTGATTTTGTGAGCCACGGCACGCGCCCTGCGCGGGCAGCGTGTAAAGCGCTCCGGAAAGTTTGGATCGCAGGTGCGCAATAATTTGGACTTATGGGTCTCGTTATGGGGAGGTGACTAGGCCCTTCAAGACTGGCTCATACTCATCGCCTGTTGCAGGAAGGCTTTGCGTGTCTGCCAGTTTCATCGCTAACAGGTGCGGTTTATAGTCGAAGGCTTTCGGACCTCCGCGGGAATTTTGAATCTGCATCACCAGAAAATCCTGGTTCAAACGAAACCTCAACACACTTCCCTGCCTGTTCATAATCACAAACAGGAGGGTTTCGCCAGCCGCAGTCTTCATCTGGCCCACCAGAGAGCTGACTCCGCCGTCGGTCCTGATGAGCGTGCCCGTTTTAGCAATCACACTGCCGCGCCAAGCCGTCCCCCTGAAGCGGTCCTGAAGTGTGCCGGGATCGATGCCGGCGACCGGCATGATGTCGGTAGTTGAGAGTTTGTTTTTCCGCAGCTCTTCACGCAACGCCCTCAAGATCTTCATCATCGTTCGTGGGCTGACACGGTTAACGCCCAACCCACTCAATGAGGAAATCATAAACTCAGAGGACGACAGGCCCAGCGAGTTCATGAGTTGGCGTCGCACCGACTGAATCCCCCCGACTGAATCACCCAAGCGCTCAGCCATGAAGTTGTTTGAGTAACAGAGAAGGACCTTAAGGATGTCGACCAGTTTGCTCGACTTCTGAGAGAGAACGAGTTTCGCATCCGCCGCGACCGGATTCACCTCGACCTCGCCCATCACCGCCACGCTGGGGATGGTTTGCAGGCTCGCCTGGTCACCGAGCGCCGTTCTTTCGTATAACCAGGCTCGGCTCGCTTCACCTGACCTCAGCGTTGAATCGAAAGTATCGTAAAGCTGCTCGCCTGATCGCCTTGCGGACCAGTTGAAATTCATGGTGAAACCCGGCGCGACGACCAGGTTACCTGTAACCGTGCGAATACCCAGAGTATTCAATTGCCGAGCAATCATTACGGCATGTTCGTGATGAAAAGAAGGATCCCGGCCAGAGATGTAGAGATTCCCGTTTAGCGAGCCGGTAGCTTTATCAAGTGTGCCGGTGATCCACATGCCCGTCGTGAAGCGGTGCTGAGGGCTGAACGTCTTGAGCGCGACCAGTGCGGTGGCCAGCTTTATCGCCGAAGCTGGATTGAAATTCTCATCTGCCGATTGCACTGCCACCGTTTTCCCTTCCAGTGTTTCAACCAGCACGCCCTGAAGACCGTATATAAGTTGCGACTCGGGTGTGGTGCTTGCCGCTTGCTGAGTGAGGGTTATTTGAGACGGCGATGATGGCGCCGTTGGAGTGCTGGTCGAAACAGGAGGCTTGGAAATCTCTCCAGTTGGCGTCTGCGCGGCTACCAACGCCGGCTGCTGCAACCATATTAAGGCTGCTAACGTGGCAAGAAAGACGCGCAATGTGATCTTGTTGTTCATATCCCTAAAGTGCCCGCTCGGCAAGCAACTCATGATAACACGATCGTTTTCGGGAGAAGTGCACAACCTTTTAGGAGAGGCTGGTTCGATGCTTTCGGCGTTCCCCAGGATGGATGGTGGTAAGGTGCAGGTTTATGGACCAGTAGGAAATCATTTAGCCGCGGATTCACGCGGATTCACGCGGATCATAGCGAAAACGAAGGCAAGTACAACAACTCCCGCAAGGCCATTTGATTATCCCTTTTTCTGATCCGCGTTCATCCGCGTAGATTAGTCCACCCGAGCTAGAGCCGCTGTGTGAATTGGAGTACGCAAGCTAACGACTTCGACAAGGAACGGCGGCAGCGACAACCACTGCTTGCTATGCTTTGTCAATAGGCGACGAGCGATTTCATTTACATCCTTTGGGGCTCAGTCTAATAGCGTTGACAATGGGAGAAGCGGCCACCTAGAATCCCGTTATTGACAAATCATAGTGCGCGAACATCAGCCCGTTACAGTTGAAAGCATACGCGCCACGCACAAGGCACGAAGAAAAGAGATTCGAGCGAGGCTCGGTGAGTTTGAAGAAGTCTGGCGCGATGGATCAGATGCGCGACTTTGGGAAGAACTCGTCTTCTGCATTTTCACAGCTGGCGCGTCGGCTCGGATGGGATTGAAGTCCATCGAAGCGGTCCGACCGTTGCTGTGGAACGGCGAAGGAGCGGAAATGACCAAGGCCCTCAAGAAGGCGGGCGCGCATCGCTTTCCTGTCTCGCGGCCAGGCTACATCGTGATAGCGCGAAACTATCTGCGCGAGCATTGCGGTTTGAGATTGCGCGAGCAGCTCGAGGGCTTCTCAGATCCGATTGAGCGTCGTGATTGGCTAGCCCGGGAGAAACGGATCAAAGGCTTGGGCTATAAGGAAGCCAGCCATTTTCTTCGCAATATCGGGTTAATGGGCCATGCGATTCTGGACAAGCATGTATTGCGTTGTCTTGCGGATCTCGAGGTAGTTGAATCCTCCCGGCCTCCCAGCACCAGGGCTCGCTACCTGGACATCGAGGAAAGGTTAAAGAGCGTTGCTCGTGACGTAGGTATCGATTTCGATGAGCTTGACCTCGTCTTATGGTCGATGAAAACAGGGGAAGTTTTAAAATAGTAACCGTTCAAAGTTATGACGACGAGTCGTAGGATTAACTCAACAGGTCCACTTCGAGGATCGTTTCATGAAGTGTTTTAGCTTTACCAGGTTAACCCGTAATTTGGCGGTCGGAATTGTGGCCGCCTTTGTCTTTTCTCTAACTCCTCCCGCGTTCGCATCCGCCGCGACGACTCTTAGTGACAAAAAGACACGAAATCGCGCCGAGAAAGCGCTTCGCGAGGGTGATTTCGATCTGGCGGAGAAAAGTTTTCGCGAGATATTGAGCAAGAACGTTCAGGACCAGGATGCCAGGCTTGGTTTGAGTCTTGCGCTCCTAAAGCAAAGGCGTCTTCAAGACGCGTACGACCAGGCAGCCAGGGTGATTCTGGCGAACCCGCTCTCGGCACGAGGGCATGCGTTACTCGGCCATGCGATCCTGGCCTCTGGAAACTTTCGTGAATCAGTGGAGGAGTTTCGTACAGCTCTTATTATTAAGGAAGACGATGCTCTCGCGGTAGCCGGCCTGGCGATGGTTGATTTTTATGAGAACCGGCTAGAGCCATGCCTTCGAGGTTTGCGGCGAGCGGTAAGCATGTCGCCGGACGAGCCCGACTTCATCTTCAGCTTGGGCCAGGCGGCTGCGCGCAGCGAGATGTACAAGGAAGCCGCAGACGCATATGAACGTTTTTTGGTAATCGCGCCCAAGACTGATGCGGATCGCCGCGCGCGCATCCGGGGCTTGATCGATTTCTTGCGGTACCTCGGAAAACAGGGCTCGCTATATGTGCCGGCCGGACGCGGCACTACGGTCGTTACCTTCGAATCGTTCGATAGCCGCCCAATTTTGGCGGTCCGGGTGAACGGGCAAAAAGATCCGCTCCGATTCGTATTGGACACGGGGTCGGGGATGTCCGTGATTTCGGATGAGACCGCCAACAGGCTTGGCATACGTCCAGTTGCGCGTGGCGGCTTGGCGCGTGCTGTGGGGGGTGGAGGGAAGTTTGAAATCGTTTACGGTTTTCTGGAGTTGCTGGAGATTGGCGAAGTCAAAGTGGAGAATGTGCCCGTCTACATCAGGCGCTTCTTTGATGACAAAACTCCCGTCGATGGTTATCTCGGCCTCTCGATGATCGCGAAGTTCATAACGGCGGTCGATTACGGCGAACGAACCTTTACACTCATGCGTCAGCGACAATCCGGTAGTCTCGATCTCCTGCAGATGCCCCCTGCCGCAGATCTGCCCCAAGGGTTTAATTCGCTACCCACCAAGGCCGTGGAGATTCCTCTGCGCACTACCTCGAGTGGCTTCCTTAGCGGTGAGGTACATCTTGAGGGCATCGAGAAGCCGCTCAACTTCATTATCGATACGGGCGCCAGTATTTCTGTGATCTCGGAAAAACTGGCCGCACTCGAGGAATTGTCCAATTATCTGACTCCTACTCGTATGCGGGTCTTCGGGGCGGCAGGCGTAGCCGAAGACGTTAAGACGATGCTCCTGCCAAGCGTGATGTTGGGCACATTTACCAGGGAACAGGTCAATGTGGCCGTCCTTGATCTGGAGTCGGTGAACGAAACTGCGGGATTCATCCAGGATGGAATTCTGGGAGGAAACTTTCTCAGGCATTTCCGAGTTTCTTTTGACTTTCGTCGTGGAGTGATCCGGCTGGAACCGCTCAACCAGACTGCCCGGACCGCTAAACCTGGAGAGATGTGAGGAACCGAGTTTCATGAAGCAGAGTCTCTATCTCGAAACCTCGGTCATCGGCGCTTACCTCGATAACGGCGAGCCCTTTCGTCGTGACTTAACGATCCGTTGGTGGGAACACGAGATGAAGGACTATCGCACGGTTATCTCGGCGCTGGTCTCACGAGAGCTCGAACGAGTTCCGGATCCTCACAGAACTTCGTACCTAAAACTGATAGCCCCGCTGAAGCAGGCTGAACTGACCGATGAAGCAGCCATCCTGGCGGACGGTTATGTTTCACGCGGAATATTTCATCGCAAGTACATAGCAGATGCATTGCACGTGGCGATTGCCTCTTATCACAAGATCGATTACCTGGTGACCTGGAATTTTGGCCACTTGGCGAATGTTCGTCGACAGGCGCGCATCCGGCTGTTTAACACGGCGGCAGGTTTTTATGTCCCCATGATCGTGACGCCGGAGTTTCTCGTCTCTGAAGCTACGGAGAGAACCGTGTGATT